>JALSJE010000126.1 GCA_026989495.1 Gammaproteobacteria bacterium
GAAATAGGGACGGACAGCAGCTCCTCCATGGCCTTCTCGCATGACCCTTCGGGGCCGGCTTCCGGCCGACCTCCATGCACCCCAATCCCCGAGGGGCCGGCATCCTGCCGGCCCCATGGCGCGGCTGGAAGCCGCGCCTACGGGTGAGGGGCATGGCTGGAAGCCGCGCCCACGGCGGGACGGGGACAGATCACGCGCCGGAAGCCGCCCCTGCGGGTGACGGTCCCCCTTCGGGGAAGGACGGCCAGACACGCGCGCACCGCCGCACGGCGCGAGCCGCGCCGTCTCACCGGCCGCGGCGGCGGAAGAGGTCGGTGCGGCGGCTGACCAGGCGGTCGAGAAAGAGGATGCCGTCGAGGTGGTCCACCTCGTGCTGCACGGCGCGGGCCTCGTAGCCCGTGCAGCGCCACTCGCGGGGCTCGCCCCGCTCGTCCAGAGCGCGCACGGTGATGCGTTCGGCCCGCACCACGTTGCCCGTGTACTCCGGCACGGAGAGGCACCCCTCGCGGCCCACGGCGAGCCCCTCCCATTCCACGATCTCGGGGTTGACGAGGACCATGCGGCCGTGGTGGTCGGGGTTGGCGCGGCGGGCCCCGGAGACGTCCACGATCACGATGCGCAGGAGGCGGCCCACCTGGGGGGCGGCGATGCCCACGGCGGCGGGGCCGGCGCGCATGGTCTCCTCCAGGTCGGCGATGAAGGCCCGCACCGCGTCGTCGACGCGCTCGACCGGCCGGGAGACCTGCTTCAGACGGGGGTCGGGGTAGGTGAGGATGGGCAGGACCGCCATCGGCCCTCCCGGATCAGCCCACCACGGGCTCGACGGGCCGCACGCTCACGTCGATGCCTTCCCTGGCGACCGCCGCCATGGCCTCGCGCACGGGCCCGATCCCGCGGGCGGCCTGCCCCTCGATGTGGAGGATGTAGATCGGCCCCCGCGGGCCCTCGGCCACGGCCGACTCGAGGTCGAGGATGTTGACGCCGGCCTCGGCCAGGGCGCCCGCCACACGGGCGACGATCCCTGCACGGTCGGCCCCGGAGACCGTCACCCGCACGTCGGGCTCCGGGGCGGGCCCCGGCTCGGCCGCGGCCGGGTCCACGTGGACGCGAAGCCCCAGCCGCTCGGCCACGGGGCGCAGCACCGCCTCCAGGCCGGCGGCGTCCCGCTCGCAGGCCACCACCACCATGACGGTGAAGGTCCCCGCGAGGCGGATCATGGAGGCCTCGGCGAGGTTGCAGCCGGCATCAAAGAGGGCCTGGGCGAGGGCTGCGACGATGCCGGGGCGGTCGCGCCCGACGACGGTGACCATGTGGCGCATGGGCGCGAGTATACCGCAGGCCGCCTGCGGTGGACGGTGCGCGGGCGCCCCCTTCCGTCCGGCCTCCCGCCTCTTGCCTCCCGCCTTCCGTCTCTCAGTAGACACCCACGTCGATGTAGGCGCGCGCGATCTTGCGCACGGCGATGACATAGGCGGCGGTGCGGTAGTCGCCGAGCTGGGGGTTGGCGCGCAGGGTCTCGCGGATGTCCTGGAAGGCGGTGCGCATGGTGTCGTCGAGGCCCGAGCGCACCAGGTCGAGCTCGTCCGCGCCGCGGGTCATGCGCGCGCGCATCCACTCGGGGACCGGCTTGCCCGTGAGCTCCTCCAGGGCCATGGCGTAGTGGTTGCCCCGCATCTCGTCGAAGCGGCGGTCGATGCGACCGAAGCGGATGTGCGAGAGGTTGCGGATCCACTCGAAGTAGGAGACGGTGACGCCGCCCGCGTTGAGGTAGAGGTCCGGCAGGACGGTCACCCCGCGCCGGCGCAGGATCTCGTCGGCCTCGAAGGTGACGGGGCCGTTGGCGGCCTCGGCCACCAGCCGGGCGCGGATGCGCTCGGCGTTGCCGGCGTGGATCACCCCCTCCATGGCCGCCGGGATGAGGATGTCGCAGTCCAGCTCCAGCACCGAGGCCCCGTCCTCGACGTAGGCGGCGCCCGGGAAGCCCTTGACGCCGCCGTGCTCGACGAGGTGCTGGCGCACGGCCTCCACCGGCAGACCCGCCTCGTTCACGATGGCGCCGTCGCGCTCGATGATGGCGATGATGCGCGCCCCGTCCTCCTCCGAGAGGAACTTGGCGGCGTGGTAGCCCACGTTGCCGAGCCCCTGCACGACGATGCGCTGGTCGCCGAGGCCACCCTCCAGGTGCGCCTCCCGCACCGCGTCAGGATGGCGGAAGAGCTCCTGCAGGGCATATTGCACGCCACGGCCGGTCGCTTCCTTGCGGCCGCGGATGCCGCCCAGCATCACGGGCTTGCCCGTGACGCAGGCGAGATGGTTGACGTCCTCCGGGAACAGGTGCTTGTAGGTGTCGGCGATCCAGGCCATCTCGCGCTCGCCGGTGCCCATGTCGGGGGCGGGCACGTTGGTGGCCGGGCTCAGGAAGCCGCGCCGGGCGAGCTCGGCGGTGAAACGGCGCGTGATGCGCCGCAGCTGGTCGCGGCCGTAGCGGCGCGGGTCGATGAGCAGCGCCCCCTTGGAGCCGCCGAAGGGCACGTCCACCACGGCGCACTTGTAGGTCATGAGGGCGGCGAGCGCCTCCACCTCGCCCTGGCTCACGTCCGGGGCGTAGCGGATGCCGCCCTTGGCCGGCAGCCGATGGGTGCTGTGGACGGCGCGCCAGCCCGTGAAGACCTCGATGCGCCCGTCGATCTCCACCGGGAACTGGACCTTGAGCACCGAGGCGCAGGACTTGATGGCCTCGGCCGTGCCCGGGTCGATCCTCAGGGCCTCGAGGGCCCGGTCCACCATGCGGTCGACGCTGTCGCGGAAGGACAGCCCGTGCAGCACCTCCATCGGGGCCGTCATGATGCACACCTCCCCTGCGGGCCGGCCGGCTCGCGTCCGTGCAGGCTATCGGCCGCCCCGGCACGTGCCTTTAGGGCGGCAGCGATCCGGAGGTGCCATGAAAAGCCCCGGCTGCAGCCCCACGAACGAGCAGGAGCGCCTGCCCCAGGCTGTCATTCGGCCGGGAGGGCGGGCGTGCGCGGAACCGAATGGTTATGATATGTTCATAACATGTCCCGGACCGTGCGCAAGACCATCTCGCTGCCCGCCGAGCTCGCCCGGGCCCTGGAGCGCCAGGCGCGCCTGGAGGGCAGGAGCTTCAGCGCGCTCGTAGCGGATGCGCTGCGTGCCGCTGCCATCGCCCGGCAGCGCCGCCAGCTCCGTGCCCTCCAGGGGTTCTGGGCGGCGCAGGCGCGACGGCTGGGCGTGCTGACGGAATCGGACCTCGAGCGGTATCTAGAAGAGGATCGGGGATAGGGAGCATCCCCCCTGCGCGTCGTCTTCGACACCAACGTGCTGGTGGCCGCGCTCGCGTTTCCCGGCGGGCGTGCTGACGAGGCGCTCCAGCGCATCGTCGACGAGTGCGACGAGCTCCTCCTCTCACCCGCGATCCTGGACGAGACCCTGGACGTGCTTGCCCGCAAGTTCGCCCGCGACCCCGAAATGCTGGCCGAGACTGCGGTCTTCCTCACGCAGCTCGCCGTCACTGTACGGCCCCGACTGCGCCTGCGCGTCCTCGCCGACGATGCCGACAACAGGATCTTGGAATGCGCGATCGCGGGACGCGCCGACGCCGTGGTCACGGGCGACAAGGCGATGCTGGCGCTCGGGTGCTTCCGCGCCGTGCGCATCCTCACGATCGGCGAATACTTAGCCCGCATGCTGCACCAAGACGGGGGCGGGCGGGACGAATAGCGCTTTCACGATGACGGGTTGCAACCATCTTCGGGCGATTCCGCCCGGGTACGCTCTGTGACCGCCCGCCCCCTGCTCCGGTCCTTGCGGCTTTTCGCTCGCGCCCGCTCGGTCTTCGCGCAAGCCGTAGTCCCCGCTACGGCTTGCGCTCCAGACCGTCGCGGACACGGCTGCAAAGGCCGCAATCACCCGGAGCCCTCGATGCAGCATGCGGGCTGGCCGGCTAGACGTGGACGCCCATTGGCGGCTACAGGCCTCGTGCGGGCACCCGGCTCAGTGGGCTGCGGTGTGGCCGAGGGCGACTGCGGCCACGCCTGCGGCGATGAGGAGGAGCTGGCGGACGGTCTCGCCCGGGGCGAGGCGGCGGTGGAGGTCCGGGATGAGGTCGGCCACGGCGATGTAGAGGAAGCTCGCCGCCGCCACCGCCAGCACGTAGCCGAGCAGGCCTGTGGCGGGGGCGAGCGCGGCCCACCCCACCAGCCCGCCCGCCACGGTGGCGAGACCCGAGAGCAGGTTGTAGGCGAAGGCGCGCGCGCGCGTGTAGCCGCTATGGAGGAGGATGGCGAAGTCGCCCACCTCCTGCGGGATCTCGTGGGCCGCCACGGCGAGCGACGTCACCACACCCAGGTGCACGTCCACCAGGAAGGCGGCGGCGATGAGCACGCCGTCCACGAAGTTGTGGAGGCTGTCGCCCACCAGGATGAGGGTGCCGGCCGGGCGGCGCACGTCCGTGGGCTCGGCGGGGGCGTGCGCGTCGCACTCGGGCGCATGGCAGTGGCGCCACAGGACGAACTTCTCCAGGGCGAAAAAGGCGAGCACCCCGGCCAGGACCGCGATCATGACGCTGTGGGGATCGGGGCGGCCCGGGGCCTGCAGGGCATGGGGCAGGAGCGCGAGGAAGGCCGTGCCCAGGAGCGTGCCGGTGGCGAAGCTCACGAGGTCGGGCAGGCGCCGCTCCCCAACGGGGCCGAGACGCAGGAAGAGCGCGGCCGCAACCACGCTCAGGGCGCCCCCCAGCAGGCAGAAGGTCACGATCCAGACGAGCGGCGTCATGTCGCGGGATGCTCGCACCAAAGCCGGCGAGCGGCGGATGATAGCACCCCGCGACCGGCCCCTCCCGTGCCCACGCCGCCGCCCGTATGCCGCTCCGGCGCCCGATCCCCCGCGCGCGCGGCTTCCGGCCGCCGCGTCGCGTGGGGCCGGCTGGAAGCCGGCCCCACGAAGATCCGGGTCGGGGGTCGGCCGGCTGGAAGCCGGCCCCGGAATCCGGGCTTGGAAACCGGCTAGGGGCCGGCACGCTCACGGCAGGGCGCCACGTTCCCCATCACCCGGCCCCGTGCCCACGCCGCTGCCTGCCGCTTCAGGACGGATCCGGCCGCAGCCAGACGAGGGTGGCCATGCGCCCGGTGCTTCCGTCGCGCCGGTAGGAGTAGAAGCGCGCCGGGTCGGACCAGGTGCACAGTCCGCCGCCGCTCACATGGACCACGCCCGCGGCGGCGAGCCGCGCCCGCGCCACTGCCCACAGGTCCACCCGCCAGCGTCCCCCCTCCGCGCGCCAGGCCCAGGCGGGCGTAGCGGCCTCCGAGCCCCCGAGCGCTCGCACCACCTCCGGGCCCACCTCGAAGCCTGCGGGCCCGATGGCGGGCCCCAGCCAGGCGATGAGACCGGCGGCACGCCCGCCGAGCGCGGCGACGGCGGCCTCCAGCACCCCCGCGGCCAGCCCGCGCCAGCCGGCGTGCACCGCAGCCACCCGCGTCCCTGCGCGGTCGCAGAGCAGCACCGGCACGCAGTCGGCCGTGAGCACCGCGCAGACCACGCCGGGCCTGTCCGTCCAGCTCCCATCGGCCTCCGGGGTGGCCACGCCCGCGGGCAGCCGCACTATGCGCGCGCCGTGGACCTGGCGGAGCCACACCGGCTCGGTGGGGAGGACCGCCACTGCCCGCAGCCGGGCGCGGTTCTCGGCCACGGCGGCCGGGTCGTCGCCCACGTGGGCGGCGAGGTTGAAGGTGTGGCAGGGGGGCGCGCTCACGCCGCCCTGGCGGGTGGTGGCGAGCGCCGCCACGCGGGGTGGCGCCGGCCAGTCCGGCACGATCCATCCGGGTCCGCTCACGCCCCCTCCCCCGTGTCGCGGTCGGCACGGAGCACGGCGACGAGCGCTGCCATGTCCGCGGGGAGCGGCGCCTGCCACGCGCAGGGCTCGCCTGTGGCGGGGTGCCGCAGCGCCAGCCGCACCGCATGCAGGGCCTGGCGGCGGAAGCCGCGCAGGGCCGCGGCCAGCTCCGGCGTCGCCCCCCTGGGCAGCACCGGGCGCCCCCCGTAGAGCGGATCGCCCACCACCGGATGGCCGATGTGGGCCATGTGCACGCGGATCTGGTGGGTACGGCCGGTCTCCAGGCGCACGCGCACGCGGGTGTGGGCCCGGAAGCGCTCCATCACGCGGTAGTGGGTCACGGCGGGCCGGCCGCCCGGCACCACCGCCTGGCGCTGGCGCCGGACCGGGTGCCGCCCGATGGGCGCCTCCACGGTCCCGCCCGCGGTCATCACGCCCCGCACCACGGCCTCGTACTCGCGCATGACCTCGCGCCGGGCCAGCGCCGCCACCAGGGCCTTGTGGGCCGCCGGGGTGCGCGCCACCACCATGAGGCCGCTGGTGTCCTTGTCGAGGCGGTGCACGATACCGGCCCGTGGCAGCGCCGCGAGCGCCGCGTCGTGGTGGAGCAGCGCGTTGACCAGAGTGCCCGCCGGGTTCCCGGCCGCGGGGTGCACCACGAGCCCCGGCGGCTTGTCGAGGACGATGAGGGTCTCGTCCTCGTGCACGATGCGCAGCGGGATGGGCTCCGGGCGGTCCTCGGCCACGGGCGCGAGCACCACGTCGAGCACGACGTGCTCGCCCCCACGCACGGGATCGCGCGGACGCGGCGAGCGCCCGTCGAGGCGCACGAGGCCCGCCTCCAGCCACGCGCGCAGGCGCGTGCGTGAGAGGTCCGGGAACAGCCGCGCAAGCGCCCGGTCCGTGCGCAGCCCGGCCAGCGCCTCCGGCACCACGGCCGTGCGCCGCAGCCGCCCGCCCTGCCTTTCACCCTCGATCATCGGCGTTATACTCTAGCGAGCCTGAAGGCCGCCTGCCCGCGCAACAAAACGCAGCAGCAAACGCAAGGAGCCCGCCTTGGTCCGCACCGCCGCGCTACTCGCTCTCACCCTGCTCGCCGGCGCCTGCAGCTGGCTGCCCGAGCCTAGGGACGAGACCGCCGGCTGGTCGGCGAGCCGCCTCTACTCGGCCGCGCGTGCCGCCATGGACGAGGGCGACTACGAGACCGCCATCCACCGCTACGAGACGCTGGAGGCCCGCTACCCCTTCGGACGCTACGCCCAGCAGGCGCAGCTCGAGGTCGCCTACGCCTACTACAAGTACGGCGAGCCGGAGTCGGCCATCGCGGCCGCGGACCGCTTCATCAAGCTGCACCCGCGCCACCCGCACGTGGACTACGCCTGGTATCTCAAGGGGCTGGTCAATTTCACCCGCGGGAGCGGCTTCTTCGACCGCTTTTTCCCCAAGGATCCCGCCCGCCTCGACCAGTCCGCCCTGCGCCAGGCCTACCTCGACTTCGCCGAGCTGGTGCGCCGCTTCCCCGCCAGCCGCTACGCCGCTGACGCGCGCCAGCGCATGATCTACCTGCGCAACGTCATGGCCGAGCACGAGGTGGCGGTGGCCGAGTTCTACATGCGCCGCCGCGCCTTTGTCGCCGCCGTGAACCGCGCCCGCCAGGTCGTGGAGCGCTACGACGGCGCCCCGGCCATGGCCGAGGCGCTCGCCATCCTCGTGCGCGCCTACCGGGCCCTGTACCTGCCGGAACTGGCCGCCGACGCCGAGCGCGTCCTGCGGCTCAACTTCCCCGACCACCCCCTGGCGGCCGGGCGCGGCGGCGGGCGCGGCTGAGCAGCAGGAGGCAAGCGGCCATGTGGGACTTCTTCGAGACCGTCCGCCACCGCCACTCCATCCGCCACTACCAGGCGGACATGCCGGTGGAGCCCGAGAAGCTGCACGCCATCCTGGAGATGGCCTGCGCGGCGCCCTCGGCCGGCGACCTGCAGAGCTACCACATCACGGTGGTGAGCGAACGGACACAGCGCGAGGCCCTGCGGCGCGCCGCGGCCGGTCAGGCCTTCGTGGCCGAGGCGCCCGTGTGCCTGGTCTTCTGCGCCGACCCCGACCGCTCGGCCCGGACCTTCGGACAGCGCGGGCGTGAGCTCTACGCGCTCCAGGACGCCACCATCGCCGCTGCCTACGCGCAGCTCGCCGCCGTGGCCGCCGGCATGGGCTCGACCTGGGTGGGCGACTTCGACGAGGCCGCGGTGCGCGCCGTGATCGGCGCGGGGGCCGGGCTCGTGCCCGTGGCCCTCATCTGCGTGGGCTATCCGGCAGAGCTGCCGGAGGAGACGCCGCGCCGACCCCTCGACGAGGTCGTCACGTACCTCAAATAGCCGCCTCGTTCTCTTCGCCGGTGCGGATGCGCACCACGCGCTCGACGTCGGTGACGAAGATCTTGCCGTCGCCGATCTTGCCCGTGCGCGCCGCCTCCACGATGGCCTCCACGCAGCGGTCGGCCTTGTCCGCCGGCACCACCACCTCGATCTTGACCTTGGGCAGGAAGTCCACCACGTATTCCGCGCCGCGGTAGAGCTCGGTATGGCCCTTCTGGCGGCCGAAGCCCTTGACCTCGGTCGCGGTCATGCCGGTGATGCCGATCTCGGAGAGCGCCTCACGCACGTCGTCGAGCTTGAAGGGCTTGATGATGGCCTCGATCTTCTTCATGTTCTGCTCCCTTCGGTTGCGAGAGACGGGCGCCGCGTCGCGGGAGGCAGTTTAGCAGGAAACTCTGCTCGATCCGCTGCACGGATCGAGCAGCGCAGAAGCGCTTCGCGGTCCATTTCGATTTTTCGTTTGTCGTCATGCACTTCCCTGTGCATGGGTGGGCCGTCCCGCGGCCTCGCTTGCCGCGGGGATGGTCTGAAAAATTCGAGATTTTTCAGACCATCCAGAAGAGTTTCGCGCCCGGGCCCGTCAGTCCCAGCCGGCGCGGCCGTAGCCCGAGGTGATGGGGTAGCGCCGGTCCTTGCCGAAGGCGCGGCGCGTGATGCGCACCCCGGGCGGGGCCTGGCGGCGCTTGTACTCGGCCCGGTCGACCATGCGCGCGACCCGAAGCACAGTCTCGCGGTCGTAACCTGCGGCCACGATCTCGTCCACGGGCTGGTCCTCCTCCACATAGCGCTGCAGGATGGGATCCAGCACCGGATAGGGCGGCAAGGTGTCGGAGTCCTGCTGGCCCGGCGCGAGCTCGGCCGAAGGCGGCCGCTCGAGCACCCGCTCCGGGATCACGGGCTCGCGCCGGTTGCGCAGGCGCGCGAGCTCATAGACGCGGGTCTTGAAGACGTCCTTGATGGGTGCGAAGCCGCCGGCCATGTCGCCGTAGAGGGTGGCGTAGCCGACGGCCATCTCGCTCTTGTTTCCGGTCGAGAGCAGGATGCGCCCCTTCTTGTTGGAGATGGCCATGAGGATCACGCCGCGCGAGCGGGCCTGGATGTTCTCCTCGGTCACGTCCGCAGCGAGCCCGGCGAACTCCTCGGCCAGGGTGTCGAGGAAGGCCCGGAAAGGCGGCTCGATGGAGATGACGCGGTAGTCGACCCCGAGCGCGCGCGCCTCCCTCTCGGCGTCCTCCAGGCTCATGGGGGAGGTGTAGCGCGAGGGCATCATCACCGCCTCGATCTGGTCGGCGCCGAGCGCGTCCACGGCGATGGCAAGCGTGAGCGAGGAGTCGATGCCGCCGGACAGCCCCAGCACCGCGCCCTGGAACCCGTTCTTGGTGACGTAGTCGCGCACGCCCAGGGTGATGACACGGTAGACGGCCGCATCGTCCTCGGGGGTGGGCGCAAGCTCCCCCGGCACGGGCCGCACCGTGGCGCCGTCCACCTCGAAGTCCACCGTCCAGATGCCCTCCTCGCAGAAGGGCAGGCGCCGGACCACCGTGCCGCCGGCGTCCATGACGAAGGAGTGGCCGTCGAAGACGAGCTCGTCCTGACCGCCCACCAAGTTCAGGTACACGGCCGGGATGCGCGCTTCCCGCAGCCGG
>JALSJE010000127.1 GCA_026989495.1 Gammaproteobacteria bacterium
CACCCGCACCGCCTCGGGCAGCGCCGCCGCCTCGGCCTCGCCGAGCAGTCGCGCCACACCGCGCAGCGCCACCCGGCGCCCGCGCCCGAACACCACCCCCTGCTCGGCCAGCACCGCCCGCATGCATCTGGAAAGTCCGAAAAATCGGATTTTTCAGGGCTTCCGGCAGATGTTCAGCCCGAGCCACGAGGAAGGCGACAGGGCCGGCAGGATGCCGGCCCGACGTCCCCATCACTGTAGGCGCGCCTTCCAGTCCAGGCGCGCCGTGGCTCCCGGGTGTCCGGGCCGTCGGGATGGCCCCACCGGGGTGAGGGGAGCGCCTGGAAGCCGGCCTTACGGTGGGGAAAGGTGCTGCAGGCGCGGCTTCCGGCCGCGCACCTGGACCCGCGGGAAGACGGCACCGTGGGGATGGAGAAGGCCGCGGCGAGGGCCGAGGCCCACGCCGCGGCCGAGGGGAGGTGCGGTTGCGTGCGGCCTCAGCCGCTCTTGCTTTCGGCGGGGCAGGTGCGGATGCCCAGCAGCGAGTAGAGCGGGCACCAGCCGATCAGGGCGGTGGCCAGCGGGATGAGGCCGATCCAGCCCCAGGGCGTCTTGGGCCCGACGAGGGCGAGGGCGATCAGCACCAGCCCCACGATGATGCGGACCACGCGGTCCACTGTGCCCATGTTCCTGGTCATGGCGGCTACCTCCAACCCTCGAGCCTGAATCGTGCCTTTTATTGTAGACGCCTGGGGATGGGTGTCGGTGACCAGGTCACCGTCGGCCGGCTTCCCCGGCCAGGCGCGCCAGACCCGGGCGGTCGAGCAAGGTCACGGCCCCGCGCCCGGTGCGCACCAGGCCGCGGGCCTGGAGGGCGCGCAGGCGCCGCGTGACCGCCTCGCGCGCGCTGCCGAGCTCGGCTGCGATGGCCTGATGGGTGAGCGCGAGCCGCCCGTCGGGGCCGGCGCGCGCGAGCAGCAGGCGGGCCAGCCGCGCATCGAGGCTCGAGAAGCGCACGCTCTCGACCAGGGCGAGGAGATCGGTGAGACGGCGGGCGTAGCCGGCGAAGACGAAGCGGCGGAAGGCGGGCGAGGCCTCGAGGGCGGCGTCGAAGCGCGCGGTGGGCAGGGCCAGGGCCTCGACCTCGCTCTCGGCCACCCCCTCGGCCGGATAGGGCTCGGCGGCCAGCAGACAGCTCGTGGTGAGCACGCAGGTCTCGCCCGGGCCCACACGGTAGAGGAAGATCTCGCGCCCGCCGGCCCCGACGAGCTGCACGCGCACCGTGCCCGAGAGCACGATGAGGAAGGCCTCGCAGGGCGCGCCGGGGCGGAAGGCGTGCGCGCCGGCCGGAAGGCGCACGGCGCGCGCCGTCGCCAGCACGGGGCCGAGGTCCGGGTGCTCCCGGAGGAGACGGTCGCGCGCGCTAGCGCGGGCGGCGCCGCCGGCCACGCCGCTCAGGCGGCGGCGCCCGCCGCGGCCTGGGCGCGCTGGGCGGCCGCGACGCGCCGCTCGTAGGCCTCACGCGCGATGGCCACGTCCTCGAGGAAATGGGGCAGCTCCTCGAGGCGCAGCGCCTGGGGGCCGTCCACGAGCGCCTTGCTCGGCTCCGGGTGGAAGTCCACCAGGATCATGTTGGCCCCGGCGACCACGCCCTGGGCCGTGACATGGAAGATGTCGAGCAGCCCGTCCGGGGCGGCCTCGCGCGAGCCCACCGAATGGGAGGGGTCGACGCACACCGGCATGCGTGTCAGGCGCTTGACCACGGGCACATGGGCGAAGTCCACGAAGTTGCGGTGGGGGTCGCCCATGTTGGTCTTCATGCCCCGCAGGCCGAAGACGATGCGCGTGTTGCCCTGGCTCGCCACGTACTCGGCGGCGTTGAGCGACTCCTCGAGGGTGATGCCGAAGCCGCGCTTGAGCAGCACCGGGAACTCGCGCTGGCGCCCCACGGCCTTGAGCAGCTCGAAGTTCTGCGTGTTGCGCGTTCCGATCTGCAGCATCACGCCCGTGGGGTGGCCGGTCTGGTGCAGGGCCTCGCGGATCTCGTCGATGTGCGAGTCGTGGGTGACCTCCATGGCGATCACCCGGATGCCGTACTTGCCGGCCAGCTCGAAGACGTAGGGCAGGCAGGCCTTGCCGTGGCCCTGGAAGGCGTAGGGGCTGGTGCGGGGCTTGTAGGCGCCCATGCGGGTGCACACCTGGCCGTGGTCGCGCAGGGCCTTCATCATGGCCTCCACGTGCCCGGGGGTGGAGACCGCGCACAGGCCGGCGAAGACGTTGAGGTTGTCCTGCCCGAAGCGGACGCCGTTGTACTCCCACGAGGTGGGGCGGTGGTCGTCGCGGTGGCGGCCGAGGATGCGGTACTCCTCCGAGACGCGCACCACACGCTCCACCCCTGGAAGGCTCTTCATGTCCTCGATCTGCAGGGTCTTGGTGTCGCCGATGAGATAGATCTCGGTCAGGACCTGCTGCGCTCCGTGCTCCTCGTGGACCCGCACCTGGATGCCCGGCAGGTTGGCCAGGTAGTCCATGAGGGACCGGAACTCGGGGCTGTCGCGTCGGATCTCGGGCTTGAGGATCAGGATCATCGCTGCGGGTCCATCAGAATCTCATGGATCGCGAATTATGGCACAGGAACCGGGGCTTAGGCACGGAAGCGGCGCTCATTCCTGCGCATCGGCGGTTCCGTCGTCCCCTTCCCGCCAGGGGCGGCACAGGTCCCCGTAGGCCTCCGGGCGGCGGTCGCGGAAGAAGGTCCAGACCCGCCGCAGGGTTTCGCTGCGGTCCAGGTCCACCTCGGCGGTGAGCACCTCGGGTCCCTCGGAGCCGGCCTGGGCCAGGAGCTCGCCCTGGGGGCCGGCCACGAAGCTCGTGCCCCAGAAGCGGATGCCGGGCTCGCCAGGCGGGCCGGGCTCGTGCCCGACCCGGTTGCAGGCGGCCACGGGCAGCGCGTTGGCCACGGCGTGCCCACGCTGGACGGTCTGCCAGGCCTCGCGCTGGCGGGCCTGCTCGGCCGCGTCGTCCCGGGGGTCCCAGCCGATGGCCGTGGGGTAGAGCAGGAGCTCCGCGCCGGCCAGGGCCATGAGGCGGGCCGCCTCCGGGAACCACTGGTCCCAGCAGACCATCACCCCCAGCCGCCCGACCGAGGTCGTGATGGGGCGGAAGCCCTGGTCGCCCGGCGCGAAAAAGTATTTCTCCCTGTAGCCGGGGTCGTGGGGGATGTGCATCTTGCGGTAGCGGCCCGCGAGGCGCCCGTCGGCCTCCAGCACCACGGCGGTGTTGTGGTGCAGGCCGGGGGCCCGGCGCTCGAACACCGAGCCCACCACCACCACGCCGTGGCGGCGGGCGGCCTCGGCGAGGACCTCGGTGGTGGGGCCTGGGACGGGCTCGGCCAGATCGAACAGGGCCGGGTCCTCGAACTGGCAGAAGTAGCGGGAGGCGTGCAGCTCCTGAAGCAGCACGAGCCGCGCGCCGCGGGCGGCGGCCTCGGCGATGCCCTCCAGGCTCGCGCGCAGGTTGGCGGCGCGGTCCTCGCCGCAGGCGTGCTGCACCAGGCCGAGGGTGAGGGGTCGCGCCATGGCTCCGGCTTCTCCGACGGGCGGGCGAGTATCGGCCACCGCCCCTCGCGCCGCAAGGGCGTGAGCTCAGGGCGTGGGGCAGGTGGTGCGCACTGTCAGCGGCCGGGGGAACTGCATGGTCACGCAATGCAGGCTCCCGCCCTGCCACAGGAGCGGGGTGCAGGGGACGGGCATCACCGCGCGCTCCGGGAAGCAGGCGGCGATCCGCTCGGCGGCCACGGCGTCGGCGGGGTCGCCGTAGGCGGGCACCAGCACCGCTCCGTTCGTGACCAGGAAGTTGGCGTAGGTGGCGGGCAGGCGCGCCCCGTCCGGGCCGTGCAGCGGACGGGGCAGGGGCAACGGCACCAGCCGGTAGGGCCGTCCCTCGGGGGTGCGCAGGGCCGCGAGCTCCGCGGCCAGGGCTCTCAGGGGCTCGTGGTGGGGGTCGGCCGGGTCCTCGCACACGGCATGCGCGATGGTCTCCGGCCCGCAGAAGCGGGCCAGCATGTCCACGTGGCCGTCGGTGTCGTCACCCGCGAGCCAGCCCTGCTCGAGCCACAGCACGCGCTCCGTGCCCAGGCGCGATGCCAGGGCGGCGGTCACTGCCGCGCGGTCCAGGGCCCCGTTGCGGCCGGGCGCGAGCAGGCAGCGTGCGGTGGTGAGCAGGGTGGCGGCCCCGTCGGTGTCGATGGCGCCGCCTTCCAGCACCAGGTCCACCCGCTCCAGGGGCGTGTCGCCGAAGGTGCCGGACGCGTGCAGGGCCGATGGGATGCGGTCGTCGAGGGCATGGCGGAACTTGCCGCCCCAGCCGTTGAAGCGGAAGTCGAGCAGGCGGGGCCTGCCGTCCTCGAGCACGGTGACGGGGCCGTGGTCGCGTGCCCAGGCGTCGTCGCTGGGCACGCAGGCGAAGCGCAGGCGCGCCTCCGGCACGCCGGCGGCGCGCAGCCGCCCGGCCACGTGACGGCGATGGTCGGGGTCGTGCGCCACCACCAGCACCGGCACCCGCGGCGCCAGCGTCGCCGCCAGCGTCTCGAAGACGGGCTCGACCCGGTCGAGCCAGGGACGCCAGTCCGTGCCCTCGTGAGGCCAGGTGAGCATGACGGCGCCCTGCGGCGCCCATTCGGGAGGCAGCATGCGGCGCGCTCGCGTCATGGCCTGCTCGGGTGCCGGCGCGGTGCCGGCGCCGGGCGTCAGGGGAGGGGTGGGCGTGGCCGCGTCCGGATGTCAGCCGCGCGCCTCAGCGCGCCGCGGCGGTGCGGGTGCGGTGCACCACGCTGTGGAGCACGTACTGGTGCTCGAAGTAGACGCTGAAGCCGTCGTAGTCCCAGCGGGTGATGGGCGGGTCGCCCACGGCCGGGTGCCTCGTCTTGGGCGGGCCGAAGCGGACCTCCACCTGGGCCATGGTCATGCCACGCACGGGGCGCTCCAGGCCCCCGGGCGCGTTGGGCGGATCCTGCCGCAGGGCGTCGATGAGCAGCACCTCGCCCGAGGCGCCGCCGGCCGCCAGCAGCACGGCCATCGTGACGAGCAAGCGTGCGGTACGTCCCATCGTGCCTCGCTCCCCGGCGGGACCGGCCCGCCACCATGCGAATATAGCATCGCGCGCCGACGGCGCCCAGAACGTGAACGGGTTGGCAGTGGGGAGAAGGCGGGCGGCGCGGACACGGACGTGCGGAGCGCGCAGGTGCGTGGAGCGCCGCATCGCCCGCAGGCGGTGACGACCGACCACGCCCCGGCGACCGAGCCCCCGGATCCGGCGCGGAAGCTCGGCGAGGCGGGCGGACGCCGCAGGCGCGGCATCCTTGCCGCGCCGGGCGTGGGCCGGCGGGAAGGGGAGACGGGTCGAGACGAAGGGAGAGACAGGAATGGAGCTGCCGGAGCTGGTCGAGGGGCGGCTCGTGCGCCGCTACCGGCGCTTCCTCGCCGACGTGCGGCTGGTGGGCGGCGCGGACACGGGCGCGCGGAGCGTGCAGGTGCGTGGAGCGCCGCATCGCCCGAAGGCGGGGTTGGCGGGCACCGGCAGCGGGGTCGAACCCCTCGGCACGAGGGCCGGCCCCGGCATGGCGGGCGGCGCCGTGGTCACCGTCCACTGCCCCAACACGGGATCGCTCCGGGGCTGCGCCGAGCCGGGCCTGCGCGTGTGGCTGAGCCGCAGCGCCAATCCGCGCCGCCGCCTCCCGTGGACCTGGGAGCTGGTGGAGACCGCCTCGGGCGCGCTCGTCTGCATCAACACCGCACGCAGCAACGCCCTCGTCGCGGAGGCCATCGCCGCCGGCAGGGTGCCCGCGCTGGCCGGATACGCGACGCTGCGCCGGGAGGTGCGCTTCGGCCGCGAGGGCAGCCGCGTGGACCTGCTGCTCGAGGACCCGGCGCGCGGGCGCTGCTTCGTCGAGGTCAAGCATGTGACCGCCGTGGACGGCGAGGGGCTGGCGATCTTCCCGGACGCGGCCACCGCGCGCGGACGCCGCCACCTGCGCGAGCTCGCGCACCACCGCGCCGCGGGCGACCGTGCGGTGGCGCTGTTCTGCGTCGCGCGCGCGGATGCGCAACGCCTGCGGCCCGCCGACGAGATCGACCCTGCCTACGGCGAGGCGCTGCGCGCCGCGGTCGCCGCGGGCGTGGAGGCGCTCGCCCTGGGCTGCGACGTCACCCTGGAGCATGTCGTCGTTTCCCGACAGCTAGGGATGTCGCTGGCCGGCTACGTCGGCAGAAGGCCGACAAGGATCGATTGAATGCACTGACAGACACGCTGCCCGCCTTGCTCTAGCCTTCATCCCTGAGCGGCGTGCAGGGAACAGGGGGAGGGCGCGCTGCGATGGCTGCGTCGTGCGCACGCAGCAACATCTGGATGCAGGAGGAACGGAGGAGCAAGCCATGCATATCGAAGACGTCATCCCCAGCGACTGGATGGAGCTCGCCTCCGCGCAGGAGGAGAGCCAGGACAAGCTGCTCGCCCTGCCCAACGTGGTGGGCACGGCAGTCGGGCATCGCCAGCGCGGCGGCGTCGAGACCGACGAGCGCGTCGTTACCGTGTTCGTGGAGCAGAAGCTGCCGCTGGAGCTGCTGCCCGAGGGGCACCGGATCCCGAAGAAGGTCAAGGGCACCCCAGTGGACGTGGTCGAGGTGGGCGAGATCTTCGCTGGCGCGGCCATGCCGGCCGAGCGGATGCACGAGCCGGAGCCCGAGGAGATGCCGCCCACACCTCCCGCCGTGGTCCAGCCGGAGGCCGGGCCCGCGCCCCTGGTGATGCGGCGGCGCATGCGGCCCGTGATGGGCGGCTGCAGCATCGGCCATTACCGCATCACGGCGGGCACCGTGGCCACCTGCTGCTACGACCTTGCGCCTTTTCCTGGCATCCCCGCCCGCTACTACATCCTCAGCAACAACCACGTGCTGGCCAATTCCAACGCGGCCAGCATCGGCGATCCGATCCTCCAGCCCGGCCCCTATGACGGCGGCAGCCTGCCCGGGGATACGGTGGCGCGTCTCAGCCGCTACGTTCCCATCCGCTTCATGTCGGGCGGCCCGGTGCCGTGCAACTACGTGGATGCGGCCATCGCCGAGGGCGACTTCGCCGATCTCAGCCGGGAGATCTACTGGGTAGGCTATCCCCGTCGCCTGTACCGCGCCCCCCGCGTGGGCATGATCGTGGAAAAGTGCGGGCGGACCACCAGCTTCACGACCGGACGCATCACGCACATCAACGCCACGGTCAATGTCAACTACGGCGGCGGTCGCGTGGCACGTTTCTGCCGCCAGATCGTGACCACGCGCATGGGTGCGCCCGGCGACTCGGGAAGCCTGGTCATGGATACCGAGGAAGGTGCGGTGGGGTTGCTCTTCGCCGGCTCGGCCACGGCCACCATCATGAACAGCATGTGGTACGTGCAGAGCCTGCTGCGTATCCGCATCACCGAACGATGAAAAGGAGGGGCGTGGCGCGGGCCGGGCACACGGCCCGCGCCACGCAACCATTCGGAGGGATGAGATCGTGAGCGACACTGCCCCGCCGCCCGGCCTGTCCGCCGCGATGGCCGAGGCCGAGTCCTGGCTCGGTCTGCCGGGGGTGGAAGGCGTGGCCGAAGGGAGGGTGGCCGGTCGTCCCTGCATCACGGTCTTCGTCTCGGACCCGGCCCTGGCGGAGCGCCTGCCCCGGTCCCTGCACGGCTTCCCGGTCGTCGTCGAGGCGTCGGGGCCTTTCTCCGCCGGCGGGCGCTGACCCCGGCGGATCCCGCCGAGGGGCTTGGGTTTGCGGCCGGTATCTGGTTGAATGGCCGGCCATGTTCCGGCCGCTGCCCCTCTACGTCGGCCTGCGCTACACGCGCGCCAGGCGCCGCAACCATTTCGTCTCCTTCATCACGCTGGTCTCGGTGGCGGGGATCGCCGTCGGGGTCATGGCCCTCATCACCATCCTGTCGGTGATGAACGGCTTCGAGCGCGAACTGCGCGAGCGCATCCTCGGCATGGCGGCGCACGCCACCGTGACCGGCCTCGGGGGGCGGCTGGACGACTGGCGGCGGGTGGCCGAGGCCGCGCGCGCGGATGCGCGCGTGCTCGCCGCGGCGCCCTATGTGCGCCGGGAGGTGATGCTGACCCACGCCGGGCGCGTGAGCGGCGCCATCCTGCGTGGGGTCGATCCCGCGCTGGAGGGTGGGGTCTCGGACGTGGGCGAGAAGATGGTGGCCGGGCGGCTCGCCGACCTGCGCCCCGGTGATTGGGGCATCGTGCTCGGGCGCGAGCTCGCCCTCGCTCTGGGCGCGCGCCCCGGCGACCGCGTCACGGTCATCACGCCGCAGGCGCTGGCGACACCCCTGGGGGTGGTGCCCAGGATGCGCCGCTTCACCGTGGTGGGCGTCTTCGAGGTGGGCATGTTCGAGTACGACCGGGGCGTGGCCCTGGTGCACCTGGGCGATGCGCGGCGCCTGTTCCGCCTCGGCGATGCCGTCACGGGCGTGCGGCTCAAGGTCTCGGACCTGTTCGCGGCGCCCTGGATCGCGCGCGAGCTGGTTCAGCGCCTGCCCGGCGGCTACGTCGTCAGCGACTGGACCCGTGAGCACGCCAACTTCTTCCGCGCCGTGCGCACGGAGAAGATCGCCATGTTCGTGATCCTGTCGCTCATCGTCGCGGTGGCAGCCTTCAACATCGTCTCCACCCTGGTGATGGTGGTCACGGACAAGCAGTCGGACATCGCCATCCTGCGCACCCTGGGCGTGACGCCGCGCGGCGTGATGGCCATCTTCATGGTGCAGGGCACGGTCATCGGCCTGTTCGGCACCCTGCTCGGGGTCGGCGCCGGCGTGGCGCTGGCCCTCAACGTGGAGACGGTGGTCCCGCTCATCGAGCGCGCCCTCGGCATCCGCTTCCTGCCCCCGGACGTGTACTACATCAGCGAGCTGCCCTCGGACCTGCACTGGTCCGACGTGGGCGTCATCGCCGGCGTGGCCTTCGGGCTGTCGGTGCTCGCCACCCTCTACCCGGCCTGGCGTGCCGCGCGCGTGCAGCCGGCGGAGGCCCTGCGCTATGAGTGAGGCTCCCGTCGTCGAGGCCATCCACCTCGCGCGCACCTTCCGCGACGGCGGCCTGCGCGTGGAGGTGCTGCGCGGCGTGAACCTCGCCGTGGGGCGGGGCGAGCGCGTGGCCGTGGTGGGCGCCTCCGGCTCCGGCAAGAGCACCCTGCTGCACCTGCTCGGGGGACTGGACGCGCCCACCGCGGGCGAGGTGCGCGTGGACGGGATCCCCATGAGCGGCCTGGACGATGCCGAGCGCGGCCGCCTGCGCAACCGCGCCCTCGGTTTCGTCTATCAGTTCCATCACCTCCTGCCCGAGTTCACGGCCCTGGAGAACGTGGCCATGCCGTTGCTGGTGCGCGGCGAGGCCACGGAGGCGGCGCGCCGGGCCGCGCAGGCGCTGCTGGAGCAGGTCGGGCTCGGGGCGCGCCTCGACCACCGCCCGGGCGAGCTTTCCGGCGGCGAGCGCCAGCGCGCGGCCGTGGCGCGCGCGCTGGTGACGCGGCCGCGCTGCGTGCTGGCGGACGAGCCCACGGGCAACCTCGACCCCCGCACCGCGTCCCAGGTCCTGGAGGTGATGCTCGCCCTCAACCGTGAGTTCGGTACCAGCCTCGTGGTCGTCACGCACGACCCCGGCATCGCCGCGCGCATGGACCGCGTCCTGCGCCTCGTGGACGGGCGTCTCGAGCCGGCCTGAGGGGCTAGCCGGATTTTCCTTCCCCGCGGCGAGCGTGGCCGCGGGACGGCCCA
>JALSJE010000128.1 GCA_026989495.1 Gammaproteobacteria bacterium
GTTTGGGCCACGGCCCGCGTGCATGGCCGCGTGCTGGTCACGCGCAACGAGCGCGACTTCCCGGCCGGCTCGGACGGCGTGCTGATTCCCTACCGCCTCTGACCGGAGACCCTCCCCCGTGGGCGCGCCTTCCAGGCGCGCCGCATCGGCCTACGTCCCCAATCCCGCAGGCGCGGCTGCCACCGCGGTTCTCCTGCTTTTCCGTAGGTGCGGCTTCCAGCCGCGCCGGGGCCGGCTGGAAGCCGGCCCCACAGGGGTTGGGTGCCCGGGGCCGGCAGGATGCCGGCCCCACGGGGTAGGGAATGCCTCTCCGCCTCCGCAGGCGCGGCATCCGGCCGCGCGGATATCCCCCGTCGCCGGGCGTGGCAGTGCGACGCCTCACGGGGCCTCGTCCTTCCCGTGGCCAGGCGTCAGAGCAGGCGTATCCAGCGCGCGTAGAGGGCGTCGGCGACCCGCTGGAGGCCGGCCACGCGGGCGGGCAGGTCCTCGAGCATGGCCTCGGCCGTCTGCACGGCACCGCCACCACGCGAGAGCTCGTCCGCGTAGCGGGCCACCCACTCGCGCACCAGCGCCTCGGTCATCTCCACGTGGCACTGGAGGGCGAGGGCCGGTCCGATGGCGAAGGCCTGGCGGGCGCAGGCCTCGCTCTCGAGCAGGAGCTCGGCGCCGGGCGGCAGGGTGAAGGTCTCGCCGTGCCAGTGGAAGGCGAGAAACTCCGCGGGCAGGACCTTCCCCCAGGGCGAGGTCTCGGCCCCGTTGGCGCGCCGCACCGGGTGCCAGCCGATCTCCTTGAGCGGATTGGGCTCGACCACGCCCCCCAGGGCCCTGGCGATGAGCTGGCCGCCGAGGCAGTGGCCCAGCACCGGGATGCCGCGCTCGACCGCCTGGCGGATGAGCCGCAGCTCCTGGGCGATCCAGGGCAGCGGGTCGTTGACGCTCATGGGCCCGCCCATGAAGACCAGGCCCGAGACGTCGTCGAGGGTGGGAGGCACTGCAGCGCCTTGGTCGATGGCGACCAGCTCCCAGGGCACGCCCTCGCGCTCGAGCACCTCGGCGAGATAGCCGGGCCCCTCGCAGTCGATATGGCGGAAGATGCGGACAGGCTTCATGGACGGGTGCGGCTCCCCTGCGGCGGCATGGGCCCGTAACCGTACCGGCAAAGGGGGTCGCCAGCAAGCCGCCGACGGGCTAGGGTGTACGTGTACGGTTTGCGGCGGAAGGTTCCTCCCTGGGGTTGCGGGAAGGTGCGGGGCGCGCGATGAGGCGAAGGCGGAGGGCCTGGTGGCTGGCGCTGGCTCTGCTGACGGCCCTGCTGCCGGCGCAGGCGGCGCCGCGGGTGCGGGTGCTGGCGCTCTTCCCGGGGAAGGCGCTGGTGGAGGTGGACGGCCGGCGCCATGTGCTGCGCGCGGGCCAGACCTCGCCCGAGGGCGTGCGCCTGATCGAGGCGGACGCGCGGCGCGCCGTCCTCGAGGTGGGCGGCCGCCGGGCGAGCTACACGGTGGGCGGCGGGCCGGTGAGCGCGCGCTATGCGGCGCCGCGCGCGGTGGAGGTGCGCATTGCGCCGGATCGTGCCGGCATGTACCGGGTGCCGGGCACCATCAACGGCCAGCCCGTGGACTTCATGGTGGACACGGGCGCGACCTTCGTCTCTCTGAGCGGAGCGCAGGCGAAGGCCCTGGGCATCCTCTACCGCGCCGAGGGCGAGCCCGCGGCGGTGCGCACGGCCTCCGGCGTGGCGCGGGCCTGGCGGCTCAAGCTGGACGAGGTGCAGGTGGGCGGCATACGGCTCCGCCAGGTGGACGCGGTGGTGCTGGAGGGGCCGGGCCCGGCCCACGTGCTGCTCGGCAACTCCTTCCTCGGCCGGCTCCACCTGGAGCGCGAGGGCCCGGTCCTGGTCCTGCGCCAGCGGTGAGGGGCGGATAGCCGGCGGCGTTCTACGTCCCGTCGCCCGCCCCGGTCAGCGGCGGGTCCTTCTCCTTGTCACGCATGACCATGGCGTAGGCCGAGTGATTGTGGATGGACTCGAAGTTCTCCGACTCCACCACGTAGGCCGCGATCCGGTCGTCGGCGTTCAGGCGCACGGCGATGTCGCGCACCATGTCCTCGACGAACTTGGGGTTGTCGTAGGCGCGCTCGGTGACGTACTTCTCGTCGGGGCGCTTGAGCAGGCCGTAGAGCTGGCAGGAGGCCTCGGCCTCGACCAGCTCGATCAGCTCCTCGATCCAGATGAAGCCGCGCGTGCGCACGTTGACCGTCACGTGCGAGCGCTGGTTGTGCGCGCCCCGCTCCGAGATCTCCTTGGAGCAGGGGCACAGGCTCGTGACCGGCACCACCACCTTGATGTTCATCACGGGCTCGCCCGCGCGCATCTCACCGATGAGGGTGACCTCATAGTCCATGAGGCTCTCCACGCCCGAGACCGGCGCGCGCTTGTTGACGAAGTAGGGGAAGCTCATCTCGATGTGGCCGGCCTCGGCCTCGAGGACCTCCGTCATCTCGGCGAGCATGTCCTTGAAGGACTCGACGCTGATCTCGCGCTCGTGGCGGTTGAGGATCTCCACGAAGCGCGACATGTGCGTGCCCTTGAAGTTGTGGGGCAGGTTCACGTACATGTTGAAGGTGGCGATGGTGTGCTGCTCGCCCTCGGAGCGGTCCTTGACCCGCACCGGATGGCGGATGTCCTTGATGCCCACCTTGTTGATCGGGATGCGCCGCGTGTCGGCGCTGGCCTGCACGTCGGCGATGGGCGTGACGGTGCCGGGGGCGGTCCTGGTCGCGGTCATGGGGATCGGTCCTCGCTGTATCGCACGCAGGCGCGCTCGGTCTCCCAGATGGTCACGGCGCGCACGCGCACGCGCCCGTCGTCCAGCCGCCGCGCGAGCTCGCGGTAGATGTGCGCGGCGAGGTGCTCGGCCGTGGGGTTGACCCGGTCGAAGGGTGCGAGCTCGTTCAGGTTGCGGTGGTCGAGGCGGCCGGTCACCTCGCGGGCGGCGTCCTTGATCACCTTGAAGTCCAGACCCATGCCGATCTCGTCGAGGGCGCTCGCCTCGACCTCCACCTCCACCTTCCAGTTGTGCCCGTGCAGGCGTGCGCAAGGACCCTCATAGCCGCGGAGCGCATGCGCGGCCGAGAAGTCCGTGACCACCTTCATGGTGTAGCGTGCTGCCATCGAAAACCTGAGTGAAACGCTAAGATATTACCGGCCCACCGAGCGGCGTGCAATCGGGCCGCCCAGGCGCCGCAGGACCGCCATCCGGATGCCCTCGGCGTCGAGGCCGCACTCGGCGAGCTGCTCGGTGCGGGTGCCGTGGGCGACGAAGCGGTCGGGCAGGCCGAGCTGGAGCAGGGGGACCGTGAGCCCGTGCGCAGCCAGGCACTCGGCCACGGCGCTCCCGGCTCCGCCCGCCACCACGTTCTCCTCCACCGTGACCAGCAGGCGGTGCCCGCCCGCGAGCTCCAGCACCAGGTCCTCGTCCAGGGGCTTGACGAAGCGCATGTTGGCCACGGTGGCGTCCAGCGCCGCGCCCGCCTCCAGCGCCGCCGTGAGCGGGGCGCCGAAGGCGAGGATGGCCACCTCGCGTCCGCGCCGGCGCACCTCGCCCTTGCCCACGGGCAGGGGCTCGAGGCCCGGGGAGACGGTGGCGCCGGGGCCGGCGCCGCGGGGGTAGCGCACCGCCGCGGGGCCGTCGAGCCCGTAGCCCGTGGTGAGCATGCGGCGGCACTCGTCCTCGTCCGCGGGCGTCATCACCGTGAGGTTGGGCACGCAGCGGAGGAAGCTGAGGTCGAAGGCGCCCGCGTGCGTGGGCCCGTCCGGCCCCACCAGCCCCGCGCGGTCGATGGCGAACAGCACCGGCAGGTTCTGCAGCGCCACGTCGTGGATGAGCTGGTCGTAGGCGCGCTGCAGGAAGGTGGAGTAGATCGCCACCACCGGCCGCAGCCCCTCGCAGGCGAGACCGGCGGCGAGCGTGACGGCGTGCTGCTCGGCGATGCCCACGTCGTGGTAGCGCTCGGGGAAGCGCTCCGAGAAGGCCACCAGGCCGCTGCCCTCGCGCATGGCCGGGGTGATGGCGACGAGCCGCGGGTCGCGCGCGGCCATGTCGCACACCCAGTCCGAGAACACCCGGGTGTAGGTGGGGCCGGCGGGTGCGGGCGCGCGCGGCCGGCCGGTGGCGGGGTCGAAGGGGCCCACGCCGTGGTAGGTGCAGGGGTCGGCCTCGGCCGGCGCATAGCCCTTGCCCTTGCGCGTGATGACGTGCAGCAGGCGCGGGCCCGGGAGATCGCGCACGTTGCGCAGGGTGCGCACCAGGCCGGGCAGGTCGTGGCCGTCGAAGGGGCCGAAGTACTGGAAGCCGAGCTCCTCGAAGAGCGTGCCCGGCACCACCATGCCCTTCATGTGCTCCTCGGCGCGGCGCGCCAGCTCCTTCACGGGCGGCAGGTGCCCGAGCACGCGCTTGCCGCCCTCGCGCACCGTGGTGTAGAGCCGGCTCGAGAGCACGCGCGCGAAGTAGTTGGAGAGCGCCCCCACGTTGGGCGAGATGGACATCTCGTTGTCGTTGAGGACCACGAGCAGGTCGGCGTCGAGGTCGCCCGCGTGGTTCAGGGCCTCGAAGGCCATGCCGGCGGTCATGGCCCCGTCGCCGATCACGGCCACCACCCGGCGCCGCACGCCCGCGCGCGCCGACGCCACCGCCATGCCGAGCGCCGCGCTGATGGAGGTGCTGGAGTGGCCGGTGCCGAAGGCGTCGTAGGGGCTCTCCTCGCGCCGGGGGAAGCCGGCGATGCCGCCGCGCCGGCGGAGCGCCCGCATGGCCTCGCGCCGCCCCGTGAGGATCTTGTGGGGATAGCTCTGGTGGCCCACGTCCCACACGAGGCGGTCGTGGGGGGTGTCGAGGACGTAGTGCAGGGCGATGGCGAGCTCCACCGCGCCGAGGCCCGCCGCGAGATGCCCCCCCGTCTCGGCCACGCGCGCCACGATCTCGCCCCTGAGCTCCTCGGCCAGCGCCGGCAGCTCCTCGGGCGCGAGGCGGCGCAGATCCTCGGGCGACCGGATGCGGTCGAGCAGCGGCGTGGCGGATTCGCTCATGGGGGTGGGGTCGGCCTTGGGTGGGCCATTATACCCCCGAGGCCCGGGCGCCCCGGCCGGCGTGCTTCAGGCGCGCCGGTAGGCCATGCGCAGCGCGAGCCCGCGCAGGGCCTCGGCGGCGGGGCCGAGGGGGGCGAGGGTGGCAAGGGCCTCGCTCACCAGCTCCTCCAGCCGCTCACGCGCGGCGTCCAGCCCCACCGCGGCAGGGTAGGTGGCCTTTTCCCGGGCCGCGTCCTGGCCGCTCGCCTTGCCCGTCTCCTCCGGACGGCCCTCCACGTCGAGCAGGTCGTCGCGGATCTGGAAGGCGAGCCCCACCACCTTGGCGAAATGGTCGAGGCGGTCGAGCAGCGCCTGCGGCGCGGCCCCTGCCGCCAGCGCCCCCAGCATCACGCTCGCGCGGATGAGGGCGCCGGTCTTGTGGATGTGGATGTCCTCGACCTGGGCGGCGTCCAGCCGCCGGCCGGCGGCGAGCAGGTCCAGGGCCTGCCCGCCCGCCATCCCGCGGGAGCCTGCGGCGCGGGCGAGCAGCGCCACCATGCGCAGGCGCACGGGCGGTGCCGGGGCCGGCGCCGCGGCCAGCGCCTGGAAGGCCAGCGCCTGGAGGGCGTCGCCCGCCAGGATCGCCATCGCCTCGCCGAAGGCGCGGTGGCAGGTGGGCCGCCCTCGGCGCAGGTCGTCGTCATCCATGGCCGGCAGGTCGTCATGCACCAGGGAGTAGGCATGGATCAGCTCCACCGCGCAGGCCGGCGCATCGAGGGCCTCGGGCGCGGCGCCCGCCAGCTCGCCCGCGGCGTACACCAGGGCCGGACGCAGCCGCTTGCCCCCGCCCAGCACCGCATAGCGCATGGCCTCGTGCAGGCGCGCGGGATGGAGCCGGGCGGAAGGCAGGAGCGCCTCCAGCGCGGCCTCCACCCGGCTGCGGTACTCGGCCAGCCGGGCGTCGAGGCCCGCGCCCGGCTCAGGCATCGTCGCCTTCCCGGAAGGGGCGGGGCGTGTCCTCGCCCTCGAGCAGGATCTGGACCTTCTGCTCGGCCTCGCGCAGGGCCTGCTGGCAGGCGCGCGTGAGCGCGATGCCGCGCTCGAAGCAGCGCAGCGACTCCTCCAGGGTGAGGTCGCCGCCCTCCAGCTTCTCGACCAGGGACTCGAGCTCGGCCAGCGCCCGCTCGAAGTCGGGGAGCGCGCCGGCGCCGGAGCCTTCTGTGGGCGCTTCGCTCACGGTGTGGCCGCCTGTGGATGCCTTGAAAGGGGGGTGGGCGGCACCTACGTTACTGGAGCGCCGCCCGGGGGGTCAACGCGGCGGCGCTCGATTTGACAGGCGGCGGCGGTCGCCGCTAGACTGACGCCATGATTTAGACATAGTCTAAATCTGGAGGCCGGGCATGGGGCCCGGCCGCGACGTTCGGCGACAACGGAGGAGGAAGACCATGCCCTCGCTGAAAGGCACCAAGACCGAGGAGAACCTGAAGGCCGCGTTCGCGGGCGAGTCCCAGGCGAACCGGCGCTACCTCTACTTCGCCGCCAAGGCGGACGTCGAGGGCTACAACGATGTGGCGGCCGTCTTCCGCTCCACCGCGGAGGGTGAGACCGGCCACGCCCACGGCCACCTCGAGTACCTCGAGGAGGTGGGCGATCCGGCGACGGGCCTGCCCATCGGCTCCACGCGGGACAACCTGAAGGCGGCCATCGCCGGCGAGACCTACGAGTACACCGACATGTACCCCGGCATGGCCAAGACGGCCCGCGAGGAGGGCTTCGACGAGATCGCGGACTGGTTCGAGACGCTGGCCAAGGCCGAGCGCTCGCACGCCAACCGCTTCCAGAAGGCCCTCGACAGCCTCGAGGACTGAGCCGGAAGGATCCGGCGCCATCCCCCGCGGACGCGGGGGCGGCGGGCAGGCGCCGGCGCCTGCCCGGGGGCGGTCCCGCACGGGCCGCTCGCGGACAGGCGCCGTGCCCGGTTTCGCGACCCTGCATATCCCGGCCGGAGCGGTCCGGCCGTTCGACGGCATCGCACAGGATCGGAAGGCACACCCATGGCAGAGAAAGAAGGTATCCGTGAAGGCAGCCTGGAGGCGCCTGAGCGCCACCCGCTCAACTGGCGGGACCCGGGCTTCTGGGACGAGGAGGCGCTCTATGCCGAGCTGGCCCGGGTCTTCGACATCTGCCACGGGTGCCGCCGGTGCGTGAACCTCTGCAACGCCTTCCCCACGCTCTTCGACCTCGTGGACGAGTCCGAGACCATGGAGGTGGACGGGGTCGCGCGCGAGGACTACTGGAAGGTCGTGGAGCACTGCTACCTGTGCGACCTGTGCTTCATGACCAAGTGCCCCTACGTGCCGCCCCACCAGTGGAACGTGGACTTCCCCCACCTCATGCTGCGGGCGAAGGCGGTGCGCTTCCGCAGCCGCGGTGCGCGCCTTCGCGACCGGGTGCTGGCCTCCACGGACGCGGTCGGCCGGCTCGCCTCCATTCCCATCGTGGTGAACGTGGTCAACGCCGCCAACGGCAGCGGTGCCGGGCGCGCCCTGCTGGACAAGACGCTGGGCGTGCATCCCGGGGCGCTCCTGCCGCGCTACCACGGCCGCACCTTCCTGCGGCGCGCGCGCGGGCGCCGGCCGCTTCAGGCCGAGGCCGTCGCCGCCGGGCCCACGCGGGGCAGGGTGGCGCTCTATGTCACCTGCTACGGCAACTACAACGAGCCGGAGCTGGCCGAGGACCTCATCGCCATCTTCGAGCACAACGGCATCCCCGTGCGGGTGATCGAGCGCACCCGCTGCTGCGGCATGCCCCGGCTCGAGCTGGGTGACCTCGAGGGCATCGAGCGCCTCAAGGACCACAACATCCCCGAGCTCGTGCGGCTCGTGGACGAGGGCTGGGACCTGGTGGCGCCCGTGCCCTCCTGTGTCCTCATGTACAAGCAGGAGCTGCCGCTGCTGTTCCCGGACGACGAGGCGGTGCGCAAGGTCAAGGAGGCCTTCTACGACCCCTTCGAGTACCTGGCCATCCGCCATCGCCACGGGCAGCTCCGCACCGACTTCCAGCGCCCGCTGGGCAAGGTGGCCTACCACGCCGCCTGCCACCTGCGCGTGCAGAACATCGGCCTCAAGACGCGCGAGCTCCTGGAGCTGGTGCCTGAGACCGAGGTGCAGGTGATCGAGCGCTGCTCGGGCCATGACGGCACCTACGCCGTCAAGCGCGAGTACCACGAGGTCTCCATGAAGATCTGCCGGCCCGTGGCGCGCAAGGTCAAGGAGCTCGCGCCGGACCACTACGCGAGCGACTGCCCCATGGCCGGCCACCAGATCGAGAACGCGCTCGGGCGCGAGCGTCCGCCCGAGCACCCCTTGCGCCTGCTGCGGCAGGCCTACGGAATCTGAAGGAGCTCTGGAAAATTCGATTTTTCAGAGCTTCCCCGCGGCCAGGGACGGCCGCGGGACGGTCCATGCACAGGGAAGTGCATGACGACACGCAAAAAATCGAAATGGACCGCGAAGCGCCATCGCGCTGATCGATCCGCGCAGCGGATCGATCAGGGTTTCATGAAGCTGGCGGGCCGAGGGCCCGCCCGGGAGACGGAACGTGCAAGCCATGCAGAAGCTCAAGCGCGAAGACCTCTGGAGTCTCGAGGACTACCATCGCGAGCGGCCCGGGTTCCGCCGCAAGGTGATGGCGCACAAGCGCGACCGCATCGTGCCCGTCGGGCCGAACGCGACGCTCCACTTCGAGGACCGCCTCACCATGCACTACCAGGTGCAGGAGATGCTGCGCGCCGAGCGCATCTACGAGCCGGAGGCGATCCAGGAAGAGCTCGACGCCTACAATCCCCTGATCCCGGACGGGACCAACTGGAAGGCCACCTTCATGGTCGAGTACGACGACCCGGAGGTGCGCCGCGAGATGCTGACCAAGCTGGTCGGCATCGAGGACAAGGTGTGGGTGCGGGTCGGCGACCTGCCCAAGGTCTACGCGATCGCCGACGAGGACCTCGAGCGCGACCAGCCCGGCAAGACCTCTTCGGTGCACTTCCTGCGCTTCGAGCTCACACCGGAGATGATCGCCGCAGCCAAGGCCGGCGCTTCCGTCGCGGTGGGTGTCGAGCACCCGCTCTACACCTACTCGGTCGATCCCGTGCCCGAGAACGTGCGCGCCTCCCTCGTGCGCGACCTGGACTGACCCCGCCTCCCGTGCGCGCCCGGCTTCGACCGCCCCCCAAGGTTCCCGGGGGCGGGGGCGGGGGGCGCGGGGCGGGCGTCGGCGGCCATGGATTGCCTCTTCCGCCGTGCGTCTGCGTGTATACTACGCGCGGCATGCGCTCGCGCCTCCTCATCGGATTCCTGCTGGCCGCGCTCGCGGTGGCCGCCGTCCCGGCCCCGCGCGAGGACGAGGACGAGAGCGGCTTCTTCGATTTCTCCTACACGCCGGGCGCGCCGTGGCGTGAGCTCCCCACCGAGATCCCCGCGCGGGTGGACGAGAAGGCCCTGGTGGAGCTGCCGGTGGACAGGCGCGGCTCGCCCTTCGACTACCTCATCGACGCCTCCGCCCTCACGCGCAGGGCCGACAACGTGGTTCGCTACCTGGTGGTGGTGCGCTCGCCCACGGGCGCGCGCAACATCCTCTACGAGGGGCTGCGCTGCGACTCCGGCGAGTACAAGACCTACGCCTTCGGCGACAGCGCCGGGCGGCTGCGGCCCGTGCGCATGCCGCGCTGGCGCCCGGTCACGGCCGGCGACGCCTTCCGTTACCGCCACGAGCTCCTCACGGTGTGGCTGTGCGACGGCCCCCTGGCTCTTGCCCCGCGCGAGGCGGTGCGGCGCATACGCCACGGAGCCGAGGAGGCCTCGCCCGTGGAGGGCCTGACGCCCTGAGCCGCGCGCCGGGCCCGAGGCGGGCCGCAGACCTGAGGTGCCCACGGATCCCCGAGACGTGAACCAGGCCTACGACGCCTCCGCCATCGAGATCCTCAGCGGCCTGGAGCCGGTGCGCAAGCGCCCCGGCATGTACACCGACACCAGCCGCCCGAACCACCTGGCGCAGGAGGTGATCGACAACGCAGTGGACGAGGCCATCGCCGGCCACGCCCGCCGCATCGTCGTCACCCTGCACGAGGACGGCTCCCTCGAGGTCGAGGACGACGGGCGCGGCATGCCGGTGGACCTGCACCCCACGGAGAAGCTCCCGGGCGTGGAGGTGATCCTCACGCGGCTGCACGCCGGCGGCAAGTTCTCGCACAAGAGCTACCGTTTCTCCGGCGGGCTCCACGGGGTGGGCGTCTCCGTGGTGAACGCCCTCTCGAAGCGCCTCGAGGTATGGGTGCGCCGCGACGGCAAGGTGCACCACATGGCCTTCGCGGGCGGCGAGCGCGTCTCCGGGCTGAAGGTGGTGGGGCAGGTGGGCCGGCGCAACACCGGCACCACCCTGCGTTTCTGGCCCGACCCGCGCTACTTCGACTCGCCACGCTTCTCCGTCCCGCGCCTGCGTCACCTGCTGCGGGCGAAGGCGGTGCTGTGCCCGGGCCTCGAGGTGCGTTTCCGCGACGAGGCCGCGGGCGCGGAGGAGACGTGGCGCTACGAGGGCGGGCTCGGCGAGTATCTGGCCGAGGCGCTGGGGGAGGGCGAGCGCCTGCCCGATCCGCCCTTCGCCGCTAGCTTCGAGGGGCGCCACGAGGCCGTGGACTGGGCCTTCACCTGGGCCCCGGAAGCGGAAGAGGCGATCGCGGAGAGCTATGTCAACCTGGTGCCCACGCCCCAGGGCGGCACGCATGTCAACGGCCTGCGCCAGGGGCTCACCGAGGCCCTGCGCGAGTTCTGCGAGCTGCGCGGGCTCCTGCCCCGCGGGCTGCGCATCGCGCCCGAGGACGTGTGGGAGGGTCTCTGCTACGTGCTCTCGGTCAAGCTCGAGGACCCGCAGTTCACGGGCCAGACCAAGGAGCGGCTCTCCTCGCGCGAGTGCGCGGCCTTCGTCTCCGGCGTGGTCAGGGACGCCTTCGCCGACTGGCTGCACCGGCACGTGGAGACCGGCGAGCGTATCGCCGCGCGCGCCATCGAGCTCGCCCAGGCGCGCACGCGCGCCGCGCGCAAGGTGGCGCGCAAGCGCATCGGCGGCGGGCCGGCGCTGCCGGGCAAGCTCGCCGACTGCACCGCGCAGGACCCCGCGCGCACCGAGCTCTTCCTGGTCGAGGGCGATTCCGCCGGCGGCTCGGCCAAGCAGGCGCGTGACAAGGAGTTCCAGGCGGTGCTCCCCCTGCGCGGCAAGATCCTCAACACCTGGGAGGTGGCGCCGGCCGAGGTGCTCGCCTCCCAGGAGGTGCACGACATCGTGCAGGCCATCGGGGTGGAGCCCGGCTCGCGCGACCTCTCGGGCCTGCGCTACGGCAAGATCTGCATCCTCGCCGACGCCGACTCCGACGGGGCCCACATCGCCACGCTGCTCTGCGCGCTCTTTCTGCGCCACTTCCAGCCGCTGGTGGCCGCCGGACACGTGTACGTGGCGATGCCGCCGCTCTACCGCATCGACGTGGGCAAGGAGGTCTACTACGCCCTCGACGACGCCGAGAAGGCGGGCGTGCTCGACCGCATCGCCGCCGAGGGGAGGAAGGGCAAGGTCACGGTGACGCGCTTCAAGGGCCTGGGCGAGATGAACCCCATGCAGCTGCGCGAGACCACCATGGCGCCCGAGACGCGGCGGCTCGTGCAGCTCACGCTCGATCCGCCCGAGGAGGCCGTCGCCCTCATGGACATGCTGCTCGGGCGCAAGCGCGTGGCCGACCGCCGCGCCTGGCTCGAGGAGAAGGGCAATCTGGCCGAGGTGTGAGGAGGTTCCCTCTATGGGAAACGCTGATCGATCCGCTGCGCGGATTGATCATCGCGATAGTGCTTCGATGTCCATCTGCAGGCGCGGCTTCCAGCCGCGCGGGCAGGGCGGTCGGTGAACGGGGGCCGGCGACGCAAGCGGCGGGTAGCGAGGGTTCGGCTGCTGGGTGGCGAAGGCGATGACGAGGCGGAAGGGCAGGCGGAAGGGCGAGCGCGAGGCGGCCGCGCCGGCGGCGGCCGAGGTCGAGCGCATGCCGCTCAAGGCCTTCGCCGAGAAGGCCTACCTCGACTATTCCATGTACGTGATCCTGGACCGGGCCCTGCCCCACGTGGGCGACGGGCTCAAGCCGGTCCAGCGCCGCATCGTCTATGCCATGTCCGAGCTCGGGCTCGGGCCGGGCGCCAAGCCCAAGAAGTCGGCGCGCACGGTGGGCGACGTGCTCGGCAAGTTCCATCCCCACGGCGACGCCGCCTGCTACGAGGCCATGGTGCTCATGGCCCAGCCCTTCTCCTACCGCTACCCCATCATCGACGGGCAGGGCAACTGGGGCTCGCCCGACGACCCCAAGTCCTTCGCCGCCATGCGCTACACGGAGGCGCGGCTCGCCCCCTACGCCGAGGTGCTGCTGGCCGAGCTCGACCAGGGCACGGTGGACTGGATGCCCAACTTCGACGGCACCCTGCGCGAGCCGGCCGTGCTGCCCGCGCGCCTGCCCAACGTGCTCCTCAACGGGGCCACGGGCATCGCCGTGGGCATGGCCACCGACATCCCGCCCCACAACCTGCGCGAGGTGGCCGCCGCCTGCGTGCATCTGCTCGAGCATCCCGAGGCCACGGTGGCCGAGCTGTGCGAGCGCATCCTCGGGCCGGACTTCCCCACCGAGGCCGAGATCATCACCCCGCGCGAGGAGATCGTGCGCATCTACGAGAGCGGCACGGGTTCGATCCGCATGCGCGCGCGCTACGAGCGCGAGAACGGCGCCGTCGTCGTCACGGCGCTGCCCTACCAGGTCTCGGGGGCCAGGGTGCTGGAGCAGATCGCCGCCCAGATGCAGGCGAAGAAGCTGCCCCTGGTGGCGGACCTGCGCGACGAGTCCGACCACGAGAACCCCACGCGGCTCGTGATCGTCCCGCGCAGCAGCCGCGTGGACGTGGCCGCGCTCATGGACCACCTGTTCGCCACCACCGACCTCGAGCGCAGCTACCGTGTCAACCTGAACGTCATCGGCCTCGACGGCCGCCCGCGCGTGCTGAGCCTCCGCGATCTGCTCGCCGAGTGGCTGGAGTTCCGCACGCGCACCGTGCGCCGCCGCCTCCAGCACCGCCTGGAGAAGGTGCGCGACCGCCTGCACGTGCTCGAGGGGCTGTTCGTCGTCTATCTCAACCTCGACGAGGTCATCGCCGCCATCCGCGCCGCCGACGAGCCCAAGCCCGCGCTGATGGAGCGCTTCGGGCTCACCGCGCGCCAGGCCGAGGCGGTGCTGGAGATGCGCCTGCGCCAGCTCGCGCGCCTGGAGCAGATCAGGCTCGAGGCCGAGCGCGGCGCCCTCGAGCGGGAGCGCGGCGAGCTCGAGCGCACGCTCGCTTCGCCGCGGCGGCTGCGCACCCTCATCCGCAAGGAGATCGAGGCCGACGCCGAGCGCTACGGCGACGCGCGCCGCTCGCCGCTGGTCGCGCGCGGTCCGGCAAGGGCGCTGGACGAGTCCGCGCTGGTGCCGAGCGAGCCCGTGACCATCGTGCTCTCGGCCAAGGGCTTGGTGCGCGTCGCCAAGGGCCACGACGTGGACCCGGAGGGGCTCGCCTACCGCCCGGGCGACGGCTTCCTCGCCGCCGCGCGCGGGCGCAGCAACCAGCTCGCGGTCTTCCTCGACTCCACGGGCCGCGCCTATGCGCTGCCCGCCCACTCGCTGCCCTCGGCCCGCAGCCTGGGCGAGCCGCTCTCGGGCCGGCTCAACCCGCCGGACGGGGCCACCTTCGCCGGGGTGATGGCGGGCGAGGCCGAGAGCCTCTGGCTGCTCGCCACCAGCGCGGGCTACGCCTTCCTCGCCCGCCTCGGCGACCTGCAGGCCCGCAACCGCTCGGGCAAGGCCGTGCTCAGCGTCCCGCAGGGGGCGCGGGTGCTGCGGCCGGCACCGGTGCCCCCGGGCGAGGGGACGCTGGTGGCCGCCGCGGCGAGCGACGGGCGGCTGCTCGTCGTGCCCGCCGAGGCGCTGCCGCGGCTCGCGCGTGGGCGCGGCACGCGGCTGCAGGGCATCCCCTCGAAGAAGCTCGCCGCGGGCGAGCTCGAGATGGTGGCGGTGGCGGCCGTGCCGGCGGGCGGAGCGCTCGTGGTGCGCGCCGGCAAGCGTCGCATGACGCTCAAGGCGAAGGACCTCGAGGCCTATCGAGGCGAGCGCGGCCGGCGTGGGGCGTTGCTGCCGCGCGGCTGGCGCGGCGTCGAGGCCCTGGAGCCGGCCTTCTAGTCCTCGTGCGGCGCGGGCGGGGCGGTCGCCCCCGGCGCCTGCAGGCGCCGCAGGCCCTCGAGCACCCGTTCGGCGCGGGCGATCCAGCGCCCGAGCTCGGCATCGTCCGGGGCCAGCGCCGCTGCCTCCCGCCATAGGGCGAGCGCCTCCCGCACGCGGTCGCGGGCGTAGAGCGCCTGCCCCTGGCGCTTGAGCGCCCCCGCACGCTTCCGCGCCGCGGCCTCCGCCTCCGCCCACAGGGCCCGGGCGCGCGGGTCGTCCGGCGCGAGGCGCCCGGCCTCGCGCGCGGCCGCCAGGGCCTCGGCGATGCGGCTCGCGGCCAGGGCCTTCCGTCCCCGGTCCAGGGCGGCCTCGAGTGCCGCGCGGCGGCGGGCGGCCTGCGATGCGGCCCGCCGCGCCGCCTCCGCGCGCGCCGCCTCGGCCCGGCGGGCGGCGATGCGGTCCGCGATGGCTCGGGCCTCCGCGGAAGCGCCGGCCCTCCTGGCCGTGCGCACGAAGGCCTCGGCCGCCTCGAGACGCCCCTGGGCGAGGGCGCGCTCGGCGCAGGCGAGAAGGGGCCCGCGCAGCGCCTGCAGCCGGCGGCCGAGCTCCGCCACGGCCGCCGCGGGCGCGAGCTCGTCGGCGAGCACACGGGCGCGCGCCTGCGCGAGGGGGAGCCGGGCGGCCAGGTGCTCGGCCTCGGTGCGGGCCAGCGCGCAGTCCAGCCGCGCCAGCGCAGTGGCACGAGCCCGCTCGAGCCGTCGGCGCAGCGCCGCCAGCGCGGGATCCGCCGGCAGCGCCCGCTCTGCCCGCGCCAGCGCCGCCAGCGCCTCGCCCCAGCGCCCGGTGCGGGGTGCCGCCTCGACCGCCGCGGCGGCGCGCTCCCTGAGCGCGCGGGCCGCCGCCTCCCGCCGGCGCACGAGCCCTGGCAGGTCGGGATGGCCGGGCCGGGCCGCGCGCAGCCGCGCGATCAGCGCGTCGGCCTCGCTGATGCGGTCCGCCTCCAGGGCGGCGGCGATGTCCTCGGGCCTGGGCGGCGGCTCGGGGCGCAGCGTGGCGCACCCGCCGGCGACCACCAGCGCGGCGGCGAGGAGCAGGGCGGCGAGGCGGCCTTTCATGCCGGCTCCGCGGCCCCCAGCCGTGCCTTGGCCTCGGCGAGCAGGGCCTCGCCCTCGGCCCGCAGCCCCGTGACGGTGTAGGTGGCCACGGGACGGCGCCTGCCGCGCACGCGGATGGGCCGCCCCCGTACGGCGAGCACGCGCGCGCGCACCAGGGGGTCCGACCACACCTCCTCCGAGAGCACGACCCCGCCCGGCTCGCCCACGCCGCTCAGGCGTGCGGCGAGGTTCACGGCGTCGCCCACGACGGTGTACTCCATGCGCTCGCGCGAGCCCAGGGTGCCCGCGAGCATGGGCCCCGTATTGATCGCCACGCGGAAGCGCACCGGGGGCTGGCCCGCCGCCTCCCGCGTGCGGTTGCGCGCGGCCACCAGGCGCTGGAGCAGCACGGCCGCGGCCACCGCGTGGAAGGCGTGCTCGGGGTCCGGCTCGGGCACGCCGAAGACCACCATGGCGCAGTCGCCGATGAACTTGTCCACGGTGCCGCCGAAGGCGGCCGCGGCCCGGGGGGCGAGCGACAGGTACTCGTTGAGGAGCGCCGCCACCGCCTCCGGGCTCAGGGACTCGGCCAGCTCCGTGAAGCCCACGATGTCGGCGAAGAGCACGCTCGCCACCACCCGTCGCCCGCCGAGCTCCACCCGGTCCACCCGGGCGAGGAGCTCGCGGGCCACCGATGGCGAGACGAAGCGCGAGAAGACCTGCTCCACCTGGCGCTTCTGGATGAGCCCCTCGGCCATCTGGTTGAAGGCCGCCATGAGATGGCCGATCTCGTCGTTGCGCCGTTCCGGCAGGCGCGCGGGGCGGCGTCCCTCGCCCAGGGCGCGGCTCGCGTCCAGCAGGCGCAGGATGGGGGCCGACAGCCGCCGGCCGGCCACGAGCGAGGCCGCGAGCGCCAGCGTCAGGACCATGGCGACGGCGGCGAGCACCGCGCGCACCGCATCGTCCAGGGCCTGTGCCAGCGGCGCGCGGCTCAGCACCACCACCGCGTGGCCGGTCGCCAGGTCACGGTGGCGCACCGGGACCACGAAGACGGTGGCCGGCTCGCCGTCACCGGTCGGCCGCCAGAGGAAGGCGCCCGGGGCCGTGCGCGGGTCCGGCGCGGGGGCCGTGCCCGCGGCGAAGGGATCGGCGCCGCGGCCGGCGAGCCGGCGACCGTCCGGGCCGTAGAGGGCGGTGCCCAGCACCGGGGGCCGGCCGCCGCTTCCCGCCACCAGCACCTCCAGCGCGAGCAGGTCGTCGGCGAGCAGGGGCTCGCGGGCGGCGACGGCGAGCTGCCCGGCGAGCGTGCGCCCGAGCTCGGCCATCTGGCGCGCCAGCACCCGCTGCTGGCTCTGTACGATGACCGCGGCGAGCAGCACCATGGCCGCGCAGGCCACGGCCGCGACCACCGCCGCCATGCGCCAGGCCACGGGCACGCGCCAGCCGGCGGCCCGCGCCCGCAGGCGCGCGGCGAGGGGCCGGCGGGCGGGGCGGCCGGCCGTGGGCGCGGTAGGGCGTCCGGTGTCCATGGGCTTGCGGGCGCACGGGCGCAGGGCGAGGATAGCACCGCCACGCCCGGCGCGCCCGGACCCGGACCGGGGTTGAACCCGCCCGCCCCTTTCCCAATCTAAGCGCCCCGGGAGAGGCAAGCAGCGGAGGAATCCATGCGACGCGTCGTCCTGTTCCTTGCCACCAACGCCGCCGTCCTGGTGATGCTCGAAGTGAGCATCCGGGTGCTCGGGCTCGATGCCTGGCTCTACGCCCAGGGCATCCCGGTGGGGGCCCTGCTCGCGATGGCCGTGGTCTTCGGCGCCGGTGGCTCGTTCATCTCGCTCGCCATGTCCAAGTGGGTGGCGAAGATGAGCACCGGCGCGCGGGTGATCGAGACCCCCCGGACCCCGGCCGAGGCCTGGCTGGTGGAGACCGTGGAAAGGCTCGCCCGCCAGGCCGGCATCGGGATGCCCGAGGTGGCCATCTACGACTCGCCCGATATGAACGCCTTCGCCACCGGCATGAGCCGCGACAATGCCCTGGTGGCGGTGAGCTCGGGCCTGCTGCTCGGCATGGAACGCGACGAGGTCGAGGCGGTGCTGGCGCACGAGGTGAGCCACATCGCCAACGGCGACATGGTCACGCTCGCACTCGTCCAGGGCGTGCTCAACACCTTCGTCTTCTTCCTCTCGCGCCTTGCGGGCATCCTCATCGACCGGATGCTCTTCCGCGACCGCGGCTACGGCCTGGGCTACTGGGTGGGGACCATCGTGGCCGAGATCCTGCTGGCGGTGCTCGCCACCGTCATCGTGATGTGGTTCTCGCGCTGGCGCGAGTTCCGCGCCGACGCCGGCGCCGCGCGCCTGGTGGGGCCCGCGCCCATGATCGCGGCCCTCGAGCGGCTCAAGGCCAGCGTGGACCACGAGCACCTGCCCTCGGAGCTCGCCGCCTTCGCCATCTCCGGACGCTGGGGGGCGGGGCTGGCGCGCCTGTTCATGAGCCACCCGCCGCTGGACGAGCGCATCGCCGCCCTGCGTCGCCTGGCCGGCCAGGCGGCCTGAATCCCGGAAGGGAGGGGCAGGCCCGGGGCGCGGCTCTGGTAGAATCCGCGCCCTGTTTCCGTCGGCCTGAGCCCGGAGGGAGCGCATGCCCCTGATCCAGCCCTTTGCCGCCCTGCGCCCGGCGCCGGGGCGGGCGGCGGACGTCATCGCCCCGCCCTACGACGTGGTGAGCACGGCGGAGGCCCGCGCCCTGGCGGCGGGGCGGCCCTGGAGCTTCCTGCACGTCTCGCGCCCGGAGATCGACCTCCCGCCGGGCACCGACCCGCACAGCCCCGAGGCCTACGCCAAGGCCGCGGAGAACCTGCGCCGCATGGTGGAGGCGGGGGTGCTGGTGCGCGACCCGGCACCGCGGCTCTACGTCTACCGGCTGGAGGCGGCCGGTCACGCCCAGACCGGGCTGGTGGCGGTGGCCTCCGTGGACGCGTACCGCGCCGGGCGCATCCGCCGCCACGAGCACACGCGCCCGGACAAGGAGGACGACCGCGTGCGCCAGATCGAGGCGGTCGGCGCCCAGACCGGCCCCGTGCTCCTCGCCTACCGGGCGCGCGAGGCCATGGACCGCCTCATCGAGGCCGGCGCCGCGGGCAAGCCCGTCGCCGACGTCACCGATGGCGAGGGCGTGCGCCACCGCTTCTGGGCGCCCGAGGACCGGGAGTGGACCGCGGCGGTGCTGCGCGAGGCCGACAGGCTGGAGGCGCTCTACATCGCCGACGGCCACCACCGCTCGGCGGCCGCCGCGCGTGTGGCCGAACGCCGCCGCGCCGCGCACGGCCCCGGGAGCTGGGACTGGTTCCTGGCCGTCATCTTCCCCCACACGCAGATGCGCATCCTCGACTACAACCGCGTGGTGCGCGACCTCAACGGCATGGGCCCCGAGGCCTTCCTCGAGGCCGTGCGCGCGCGCGGCTTCGCCGTGGAGGCGGCGGCGGGGCCGGTGCGTCCGGCCGGCCGGGGCGAGTTCGGCATGTATCTGGCCGGACGCTGGCACCGGCTGCGGCTCGACCCCGCACGCATTCCCGACGATCCGGTCGGCCGCCTCGACGTGAGCCTGCTGCACCGCGAGCTCATCGAGCCCGTGCTCGGCATCGCCGATCCCCGCCGCGACCCGCGCATCGACTTCGTGGGCGGCAGCCGCGGCCTCGGGGCGCTGGCCGCGCGCGTCGACTCGGGCGAGATGGCGGTGGCCTTCGCGCTGCACCCCACCGCGCTCGAGGACCTGATGGCCGTGGCCGACGCGGGCGAGGTCATGCCGCCCAAGTCCACCTGGTTCGACCCCAAGCTCGCCGACGGCCTCGCCTCCCACGTGCTCGACTGAGCGTGCCGCCGGCCGGGCGCCGCCCTCAGCGCTTGCGCGCCAGCGCGAGCCCGTCGGCGAGCGGGATCACGGAAAGGTCCACCCGCTCGTCCACGGCGAGGCGGGCATTGAAGGCGCGGATCGCCTCGGTGTCTGGATCGTCTCCACCCGGTTCGGCGACGCGGCCTCCCCAAAGGACGTTGTCCACCAGGATCACGCCGCCCGGACGCACCAGCCGCAGGCAGGTCTCGTAGTACGAGTGATAGGCGGTCTTGTCCGCGTCGATGAAGGCCAGATCGAAGGGGCCGGCCCCTTCGCGCTCGAGCGCGGCCAGGCTCGCGGCGGCGGGTCCCAGCCGCAGCTCGATACGGTCGGCAACGCCCGCCGCCTCCCAGTGGCGACGGGCGATGGCGGTCCAGTCGCGCGAGCGGTCGCAGGTGATCAGGCGGCCGTCGGGCGGCAGCGCCAGCGCCATCGCCAGCGCGCTGTAGCCCGTGAACGTGCCGATCTCCAGCACCTGCCGGGCCCCCATGAGCCGCACGAGCCACTGCATGAAGGCGCCCTGTTCGGGCGCGATCTGCATGTGCGCCTCGGGCAGCCGCGCGGTCTCCGCCCGCAGGCGCGCGAGCGCGGGATGCTCGCGCACCCCATGCTCGAGCAGGTAGCGATGGAGGCGGCCGTCGAGGCCGAGGCTGCGGTTGGACATCGCCGCTGCCGCTGCGCCTCAGGCGACGGTCTCGGCGGTGAAGTCGAAGGAGAGGTGCTCGTCCGGCTCCTGCAGGAAGTGGCCCTGGATGTAGTTGACGCCGCACTGCCAGAGGATGGCGAGGCTGTTGGCGTCCTCCACGTACTCGGCGATGGTGAGCCGGCCCATGGACTGGGCCATGTCGGCGATGGATTTCACCACCTGCTGGTTCTCCTGGCTCCCGGCGAGGTTGTGGATGAAGGAGCCGTCGATCTTGAGGTAGTCGGCGGGGAGGTGCTTGAGGAGGTGGAAGGAGTTGAGCCCGCTGCCGAAGTGGTCCAGGGTGAAGCCGCAGTGCAGCTCCTTGAGCCCCTTGGCGAGCTGCTTGGTCTCCTTCAGGCGCGTGACGGCCTCGCTCTCGGCCACCTCGAACACGAGGCTGTCGCCCTGCACGCGGGCGCGCTTGAGCCGCTCGGCGAGCCAGGGAAGGAACTCCGGATCGGCCACGGTATCGCCCGAGAGCTTCACGAACAGCACCGTCTCGTGGCCCTGGCGGCGGCGGTCGGCCGCGATGTCGATGGCGCGCGCCACCACCCAGCGGTCCACGCGGCCCATGAGCCCCGCGCGGCGGGCGCTCGGCAGGAACTGCGCGGGCGGCACGAGCCCGCCCTTATCCTCGTCCACCATCCGCAGCAGGGCCTCGTACTTCTCGCCCGCGTCGCCGTGCAGGCTGACGATGGGCTGGAAGACCAGGCGCAGCCCTTCGCCGCCCTCGGCCAGCGCCGCCTCCAGCCGCTCCTGCCAGTAGGCGTCGCGCTCGCGCCCGGCCTGCTCGTCGGCGATGGGGTTGTGCAGGTGCACGCGGTTGCCGCCGGCGGTGCGCGCCACCTCGGCGGCGAGCTCGGCCTGCCCCAGCACCTCCTGGGCCGAGGGCGTGCGCTCGGTGACGAGGGCGATGCCGACGCTGGCGGTGGTGGCCACGGACTGCCCGCCCACGTCCGAGATGTGCTCCTCGACCATCTGGCGGATGCGCTCGGCCACCGCCTGGGCCTCGCCGGCGCTGCGCCGATGCGTGAGCACGACGAAGGCATGGTCACCGAAGCGCGCCGGCACGTCGTCCTCTTCCACGGCCTGCCGTATGAGGGTGGCCACGTCGGCCAGCACCAGGTCGCTGCCCGCGATGCCCACCGACTCCTTGATGGCCTTGAAGTTGTCCACCTCCACGTACAGCACCGCCATCGGGCCGGCGCCGCCCAAGACGGCATTGACGGCCTGCTCCAGCTCCTCCAGGAAGTACTGGCGATTGTAGAGCCCCGTGAGCAGGTCCTGCTTGCTGAGGTACTTGAGCTTCTTCTCGAGCTCGGCCTCGCTCGTCTGCCGGTGGATCACGATCTGGGTGCAGGGCTCGCCCTCGTAGGAGGCCGGCGCGAAGGTCATGCGCGCGGGGAAGGTGCTGCCGTCGGGCTTGAGGCCCTTGAGCTCGAGCTCGTCGCCCTCGGCCTCGCCCCTGGAGAAGTCGCGCAGGAAGGCCTTGAAGCGCTCGTGGTCCTCCGGGGCCACCATGTCGAGGATGGGCACGCCCTCGAGCTCCTCGAGGTCGGCGAAGCCGAACATGTCGAGGTAGGTGGGGTTGGCGTAGACGTGCATGCCCTCGTGCACGTAGGCGATGGCGTCGCGCGAGCTCTCGAGCAGCGCCGCGCAGCGCTTCTCGCTCTCGCGCCAGGCCTGCTCGCAGCGCGCGTGCGCGCGGCGCTGGGCCACGTTGTCGAGCTCACGCGCCACGACGAGGGCGAGATGGTCGGGATTCTCGCGGCTGACGTAGTCGGCGGCGCCCGTCTCCAGCGCCTCGACCACTTTCGCCTCGTCGTAGCCCTCCGCGATGGCCACCACCGGGATGCGCAGGCCCGCGGCGCCGATGGCCTGGCAGACGGCCTCGAGGCTGGGCTCGCCCAGGTCGGCGGCGCAGAGGACGATGTCCGGCGGCTGGCGCTCGAGGGCCTCGCCGAGGGCCTCGAGGTCGGCTGCGTGAGCGGGGCGCACCGCGAAGCCGGCGTTGCGGAGCACGCTGTTGAGCGCCTCCGCCTCGTTCAGGGACTCCTCCACCACCAGCAGGCGGACGACCTTGTCGGGTTCCATGGCTCGCCTTTTGCTTGAAACTCCGCGCGCTTGGGCCAAATATTAGAGCAAGGTCGGGTTTGCAGCCAGCCGAGTCATGAACGGGCTATCGAGCGGGAGGTGGACATGGGCATCGTGGTGCGCTGCGAGACCGAGCAGGACGCCGTCGCCGTCCAGCTCGTCAACCGGGCGGCCTTCGGGGGCGATCAGGAGGTGCGCCTCATCCGGCGGCTGCGCGACACCGACAACGTGGCGCCGGGGCTCTCGCTGGTGGCCGAGGAGAACGGGCGCGTGGTGGGCCACGTGCTGCTGTCGAAGGCCCGCCTGGAGCGCGAGGGCGGCGGGAGCCTCGAGATCCTCGCGCTGGGGCCCATGTCGGTGGTGCCTTCCCATTCCCATCGCGGGATCGGCTCGCAGCTCGTGCGTGCCGCCATCGAGGAGGCCCGCCGGCAGGGCTATCCCGCCATCGTGGTCACGGGCTATCCCGACTACTACAGCCGCTTCGGCTTCGAGCCCGCGGCCACGCGCGGATTGAGCTGCAACCTGGATGCGCCCGAGAATGCGGTGCTGGTGCTGGAGCTCCAGCCCGGCGTGCTCGCCGGCGGCGGGCGCATCGTCTATCCCACGCCCTACGAGGAGCTGTTCTGAGCGGCTCCTACAGCGCGCTCCAGAGGGCGTCGATGTCGTCCTCGCCCGGCTGGGGGTTCTCGCCCCGGTCCGCTCGGGCGTAGTGGAAGTGGGCGAAGCAGCCGGTGTTCTCCACCGTGCGCGTGAGCCGCACCGGGCACGTCCCGTCCGCTGAACGCAGCTCCACCACCGAGGCCTGCCGCAGCACGAAGGGCGGGGCGAGGATGCCCGCCGGCTGCTGCACCGAGCGCACCTCCGGCACGAGCAGCACCGGCGCCCACGGGGCCTGGGGGTCGCGGCGGGCGAAGCCCGGCTCGGCGCAGGAGGCGATCACCTGGATGCCCATCTCCACGCGGCCCGGCCCCAGGCACTTGGCCCAGCGCACGGCGGCGATCTGCCAACGGGACTCACCGCGCTCGCGCACGCCCACCAGCTCGCCCACCTGGAGCTGGAAGGTGCCGTCGTCGCCCGGGGCGCACCGGATGCGGTAGCCCCCGGGGCTCATGTTCTCCACCTGGCAGCGATGCACCGGGTACTCCAGCTCCGGGGGCGGTGAGGGCGCCGGCTCCGTCTCCGGCACCACCATGCGCGGCGAGCCCGTGGGGGGGGCGGCGTCGTAGGCCAGGTCCCAGACATCCGGGATTTCCCCCGGTGACGGGGCGCCCTCGAAGCGGGCCCGGCCGCTGATCACGGCCTCGATCCCGGGGACGGGCTCGGGCCCGTGCCACGCCGCGCCGGGCGTGGCCGCCTCCGGCGGCGCGGCCTCGCGCCGCAGGTGCTGGTGGATGGCGCTCAGGCCCACGAGCAGCTCGGCCTCGGCATGGTGCTCGGCGCGGGCGAAGCCGCGGCGGGGCATCACGCCCCAGTTCAGCACCAGCCGCCGCAGCAAGGCAGCGGTGGGACGCCCGTCCGTGGCCAGGGTGCCCCCGTCGCCTTCTCGGGCCCCGGACAGGGCCCGGCGCAGGTGCTCGCCGAGGGGGGCGGTGTCCAGCACCCGGCAGGTGGCGGGCGTGCAGGCCACGCGGTCGAGACTGCGGTAGCGGGGCGGCTCGTCGCTGTCCAGGTGCACCACGAACAGCCCCTCCTGGCGGATGGGGTCGCCGAGCGGCTCGAGCCGCGCCTGCCCGGACCAGGCGGCGAGCGCGCGGTAGACCGCCTGGACCTCGCCCTGGCGCATGCGGTAGGGGCAGGCGAGCGCCAGCAGCAGGGCGCGCTTGTAGGCCGCGGCTGGTGTGGGGGTGAGGTCGTCCCCGGCGGGGGTGCCTGCCGCCACCGGAACGCCGGCGAGGTCGTGGGTCTCGGCGAAGCCGTACAGGCGGTGCAGGCCGCGCCACAGCCCCTCCGGCGGCGGCCGGTAGACCTGGTAGGCGGTGAGAAGGACCCGCCCCAGGTGCTCGAGCGCCCCGTGGATGGCGCCCGACTTCAGGGAGGTCCTGCCGCCGCGGGCCGCCTCGCGCGCGGCCAGCTCGTAGCCGAGCGCCATCTGCCCGGCGAGCTCCATCGCCACCCGAGCCGCCTTGCGGCCGCGCTCGGGCAGCGGCAGCGGGCGGCCCACGAAATGGCGTCGCACCGCCGCCAGGACATCGGCCACCGGCTGCTCGAGGCTGCGAAGGAGCTCGAGGCGCTCGGGGGCCGGCAGGCGCGTGCGGTTCATCTCCCGCAGCGCCGCATGCACCAGCCGCCCGGTCTCGGCCACGTTGGCGAGGGGCAGCTCGGCCACCCAGGCGCGGAAGGCGCGTGGCCGGAAATCGTGCGATGCGGTCTCGCGCGGCTGGAGCGAGGCCAGGATGGCCTCGATGCTCGCTGGCGCGTCCATCCTCTCCCCCGTCTTCCGCGCGCAGCCCGTGGCGGGCTGGGCTGCAGAACCGACTGCAGCCTAGCACAGGCGCGGTGCGGCACCAATGCGGCCGCTTGCGGCACCAGACGGGCGGACCTCAGACGCCGAGGAGCGTCTTGGCGGGCGCGCCGGGCACCTCGCGCGCCAGCCGCGGCACGAGGTAGCCGGGCAGGGAGGCCGCCAGCGCCGCATGGAGGCGCCGTGCCTCGGGCTCGGGGACCTCGAAATGCGCCGCCCCCGCCACCGGGTCGAGCAGATGGAGGTAGTAGGGCAGCACACCGGCCTCGAACAGCCGGAAGCTGAGCTCGGCGAGGGTTTCGGCATCGTCGTTGACGCCGCGCAGGAGCACGCTCTGGTTGAGGAGCGTGGCGCCGCAGGCGCGCAGCCGGCCGAAGGCGGCGGCGACCGCGCCGTCGATCTCGCGGGGGTGGTTGACGTGCACCACCACCACCGGCCTGAGGCGCGCCAGCCCGTCCAGCCAGGCGCACAGGGCCGCGTCGACCCGTTGAGGGATGGCCACCGGCAGCCGCGTGTGGATGCGCAGCCGCCGCAAGTGCGCGATGGACTCCAACGCCGCGGCCAGCGCGGCGAGCCGCCCGTCGGGCAGGGCCAGGGGATCGCCGCCGCTCAGGATCGCCTCGTCCACCTCGGGGTGCGCGCGCAGCCAGGCGAGCGCCGCCTCCCAGCGGCCGGCGGCCGCGGCCTCGGCATAGGGGAAGTGGCGGCGGAAGCAGTAGCGGCAGTGGATGGCGCAGGCGCCGGTGGCCAGCAGGAGTGCACGGCTGCGGTACTTGCGCATCAGGCCCGGCGCGGCGAGCGCCTCCGACTCTCCGAGCGGGTCGGCGCGGTAACCGTGCGGCTGCGGCTGCGTCTCGGCGCCCAGGGGGAGCACCTGCAGCAGCAGGGGATCGCACGGATCGCCGGGGCGGATGCGCGCGAGCCACGGCTCCGGCACGCGCAGGGGGAAGGCGGCGGCCGCCGCGCGCGCCGCCGGCAGCAGCGCCGGGTCGAGCCGCAGGCGCCGCAGCAGCTCGGCCGGATCCGTCACGGATGCGGCGAGGATGCTCTGCCACTCGGCGCGGGGGCGCGCCGGCGCGCTTCGGGGTATCATTGCGGCCCTTTCCGAGGTTCCAGAGCAGCCAGGCGAGGAGAGCGGATGCCGAGCTACAGCACCAACGAGTTCCGCAGCGGGCTGAAGATCATCCTGGACGGCGAGCCCTGCGTCATCATTGAAAACGAGTTCGTCAAGCCCGGCAAGGGACAGGCCTTCAACCGGGTCAAGGTGCGCAACCTCAAGACCGGCCGGGTCATCGACAAGACCTTCAAGTCCGGCGAGACGGTGGAGGCGGCCGACGTGGTCGAGCGGCCCATGCAGTACCTCTATTCCGACGGCGAGCACTGGCACTTCATGGACCCCGAGACCTACGAGCAGTACGCGGCCGACGCCAATGCGGTCGGCGAGGCCGCCAGGTGGCTCAAGGAGCAGGAGGTCTGCAACGTCACCCTCTGGAACGATGCCCCGCTGCTGGTCGCCCCGCCCAACTTCGTGGTCCTGCGCGTGACCGAGACCGACCCCGGCGTACGCGGCGACACCGCCCAGGGCGGCACCAAGCCCGCCACGCTGGAGACCGGCGCGGTGGTGCGCGTGCCGCTGTTCATCGAGCAGGGCGAGCTCATCAAGGTGGACACCCGCACCGGCGAGTACGTCTCGCGTGTGAAGGAGTGAGCCTGGAGTGGTGCGCGGCGTGAGCGGTAGCAGTCTCGCATGGGCCGGCGGCCCCGCCCCCGCGGCCGGACCGGGGGACTGGCTTCCTTCCGCCTCCCTCGAGGCCCTGCGTGCGCGGGCCGGGATCCTGCGCCGCATCCGCGGCTTCTTCGATGCGCGCGGCGTGTGGGAGGTGGAGACCCCGCTGCTCGCCGCCGCCACGGCCACCGACCCGGCGCTCGCGAGCCTCGAGACCCGCTGCACCGCGCCCGGGGCGCCAGCGGTCCTCTACCTCCAGACCTCGCCCGAGCACGCCATGAAGCGCCTGCTCGCGGCGGGCAGCGGCTCCATCTACCAGATCACCCGTGCCTTCCGCGATGGCGAGGCCGGCCGCCTGCACAACCCCGAGTTCACCCTGCTCGAGTGGTACCGCGTGGGCTTCGACGAGCACGCGCTCATGGAGGAGGTGGAGGCCCTGGTGCGCGAGGCCCTGGCGGGTTTCCGGGCGTTCCCGCCGCGTCCCTTCCGGCGGGTGGGCTACCGCGAGGCCTTCCGGGAGACCCTGGGGCTGGACCCGGCTCGGGCCGATGCCCGCGCCCTGGCGCGGGCCGCCCGCGCCGAGGGACTCGAGCCGGCCGGCGACCTCGTCCGCGACCGTGCCGCGCTGGAGGCCTGGCTGCTCGGTTGCGTGGTGGTGCCGCGGCTGTCGGGTGCGGGGCCGGTGTTCGTCCACGCCTGGCCGGCCGAGCAGGCCGCGCTCGCCCGGGTGCGCCCTGGCGCGCCCCCCACGGCCGCCCGCTTCGAGCTCTTCGTGGACGGGCTCGAGCTCGCCAACGGCTACCACGAGCTCGCCGATCCGCACGAGCAGCGGCTGCGGATTGAGCGCGACCGCCGGCACCGGCGCGCCGCGGGGCTGCCCGTTCCGCCCGTGGACGGACGGCTGCTCGCGGCGCTGGAGGCGGGGCTGCCCGACTGCGCGGGCGTGGCCCTCGGCGTGGACCGCCTGGTGATGGTGGCCCTGGGCCTGGGCGACATCCGCGCCGCCATGGCCTTCCCGCTGGAGCGTGCCTGAACGCGCGGCTGTGACGCACGCCGCAGCCGCCGCGGCCGGAGCCGGCTAGACTGGCCGCATGCCGGACCGGCTTGGGCCGGAGGGGCGCTTGCCCCGCCCGGGAGGGAGGTTGCGACCATGAAGATCATGGACCAGCGCGCGAGCGAGCGGCGGCCGATCGCCATCGAGGTGGACATCTTCCAGCGCGGCGCGCCCGTGCGCCACGGCCGCACCCGGGACGTGGGCCTGGGCGGCACCTTCGTCGAGGGCCCGGGGCTGCCGCTGCGGGCCGAGGTGGAGATCGCCTTCCGCATCCCGGGCGCGCACGAGCGGCGCCTGCGGGCGCGGGTGGTGCGGGTCGAGGACGCGGGCGCCGGGCTCGCCTTCCATGACCTGGACCTGGGCGGTGTCCGGGCGCTGCAGGACGTGATCGCCCTGGCCCGCTACGGCGCAGCCTGAGCCCCGGACCCGGGCATCCCCCCCAGAGCCTGGCCCATGCGCACCCGCGTGCCGGGCGCGAGTCCCGGCGCCCAGGCGGGCGGGTGCGCCCACAGCACCACCACCGTCGAGCCCATCCGGAAGCGGCCCAGCTCCGCCCCGCGCGCGAGCGTGAGGCCGGCCGGGACCGCGAGCTCGCGGGGGCGGCGGGTGTGTCCGAGCCGCCCGCCCCACACCGTCTCGATGCCGCCCACCAGGAGCGCGCCCACCATCACCACCGCCATCGGGCCCCAGGCCGTGTCGAAGCGCAGGGCGAGCCGCTCGTTGCGCGCGGGCAGATCCGGCATCTGCGCGGCGATGGCCGGCGCCACGCTCAGGAGGCTTCCGGGCAGGTGCCGGGCCGCCCGCAGCGTCCCCGCGAGCGGCATGTGCACGCGGTGGTAGTCCCGGGGGGCGAGGTAGAGGTTGGCGTAGGCGCCGCCCGCGAAGGCGCGCGCGGCCCCCGTGTCGCCCAGCAGGGCGGCCAGGCTGTAGCCGCGGCCCTTGACGCCGAGGGTGAGCCCCGCGCGCACCGGGCCGATCTCGGCCAGCGTCCCGTCCACGGGCGAGACCGCCGTCGCCTCGCCGTCCGCCAAGGGCCGTGCGCCCGGACGCAGCGCCCGGGTGAAGAAGGCGTTGAAGCAGGGGTAGGCCTCGGGATCCGGCTCCGCGGCCTCCGAGAGGTCGACCCCGTAGCGGCGCACGAAGGCGCGGATGAGCGCGCGCCGCAGCGGCGGCCACCGGCTGTCTGCGATGCGGCCCGCCAGGGCGCCGAGCGCCCGCTGCGGCAGGGCCCGCTGCAGCGCGAGCGCCAGGCGCTGGCCCGGACTCGGGCCGCGGTGCCTGCGCCCGTCGTTCCCGACGGATGCGACGCGGCTAGTGTCCCGGTCCGTCGTGATGGTGGCCGTCCTCCATTCCGGCCATGCCGCCACGGCGCACGGGCAGGGTGACCGCCTGCTCTGCCCCTTCGGCGAAGCGCAGGACCACGCGCACCGTCTCGCCCGGCCGCAGGGCCCGGCGGGGCCGGATCAGCATCAGATGCATGCCCCCCGGGGCCATGCGCACCGTGCCTCCTGCAGGCACCTCCAGCCGCTGCACCGGCTCCATGCGCGCGACCCCGTCGCGCATCACCGTGCGGTGGACCTCCACCCGCGCGAAGGCCGGGCTCGCGGCGCCGGTGATGGCCACGGACCGCCGACCGGGGTTGCGCAGGGTGAGGTAGCCGGCCATCACCGGCGCCCCGGGAGGCGCGGCACGGACGTGGCCCGTCACCTCGAGGCGGGCAGGGGCCGCCGCAGCGGCCGAGGCCACCAGCGCCGCCGCGGCGGCGCCCAGCCCGCATATTGCACCGAGGCGGAAGCGTGCGGGCCGATGGGCCAGCCCGCGACGGCTGGCGTGGCTTTGCGGCGGCTCCGTCCGGGGCCCTGGATGCGACATGCGGGCTCCTGGGTTCTCCAGGCCGGATCTCACGGGGCTGCTCCTCCCGTCAGGCGCGCCAGCGTCCCCGCCAGGGCCTTCGCCTCCAGGGGCGGGGAGATCACGCCCGCGAAGCGGCCCGCGGGGTCCACCAGGAACAGGCTGGCGCTGTGGTTCACCAGGTAGCCGCCGTCGGGGCCGGGCTCCTCGAGCGCGTAGTAGGCCCCCACCGCGCGCGCCAGGCGCTCGATCTGGTCCGTATCGCCCGTGGCGGCCTCGATGCCGGCGCCGAAGTAGGCCACGTAGTCGGCCAGCCGCGCCCGACTGTCCCGGCGGGGGTCCACGGACACGAACAGCGCCCGCACCCGCCCCCGTGCCTGCGGGGGCAGGGCATCGAGGGCGGCGGCGAGGGCGGCCAGGGTGGTGGGGCAGATGTCGGGGCAGTGCGTGTAGCCGAAGAACAGCACCGACCACCGCCCCTTGAGCCCGTCGGCCGTGACCGGGCCCGACGTGCCCGCCAGGCGGAAGGCGGGCAGCGGCGCCCGCTGCGGCAGGAGCAAGGCCGCCCCCACCCGCTCCGGCTGCGGAGGGCGGCCGCCCCCGTGCAGCAGCCACCCGGCCACGGCCCCTGCCGCCAGCGCGACGAGGGCCGCCGCTGCGAGCTGCGTGCTGCGGGCGCCCGGTCTCACGGGACGGCATTATGGCACGCCGCGCCCGGCGCGGTCCCCTGCGCCCCTGCGGTAAGATGTCGCACCGTCGTTCCTGACGGATCCGCCGTGGACGAGGCCCTCGAGAGCACCCTGGTCACCCTGCGCGACGCCGTGCGCTGGGCCGCCTCACGCTTCAGCGCGGCGGGCCTGGCCTTCGGCCACGGCACCGACAACGCCCTCGACGAGGCCTACGCCCTCGTCTCGCACGTGGTGAGCCTGGCGCCGGGGGTGCCCGAGCCCTACCTGGACGCGCGCCTGCACCCGCAGGAACGCCGGCGCATCGTCGAGCTCGTGGACCGGCGCATCGCCTCGCGCAAGCCGCTCCCCTACCTCACGGGCGAGGCCTGGTTCGCGGGCCTGCCCTTCCACGTGGACGAGCGCGTGCTGGTGCCCCGCTCTCCCATCGCCGAGCTCATCGAGCGGCGCTTCGAGCCCTGGGCCCCGCCCACGGTGGGGCGCATCCTCGACATCGGCACCGGCTGCGGCTGCATCGCCGTCACCTGCGCGCTCGCCTTCCCGCGGGCGCGGGTGGACGCCGTGGACGTGGACGAGGGCGCGCTCGCGCTCGCCCGGCGCAACGCCGCACGCCACGGCGTGGCCGAGCGCGTGGAGGTGCTGCGCTCGGACCTCTACGCCGCGCTCGCCGGACGCCGCTACGACATCATCGTCAGCAACCCGCCCTATGTGCCGGAGGGCGAGCTCGCGAAGCTGCCGGCCGAGTACGGCCACGAGCCGCGCCACGCGCTCGCCTCGGGCCCGGAAGGGCTGGACCATCCCCTGCGCATCCTGCACGGCGCCGCCGCCCACCTGGGCGAGGGCGGCATCCTGGTGATGGAGGTGGGGGCGACACGGCCCGCCCTGGAGGCGCACCTGCCCGGGGTGCCGGTGCTGTGGGTGGATCTCGAGCGTGGGGGTGAGGGGGTGCTCCTGCTCACGGCCGAGGCGCTCACGCGCTACCATGCGCATTTCGAGGCGGCCCTGGCGGAGATCGCCGCGGCGGACCGTGGGGGCGAGGGGAGGACCGCACCATGACGATGATGAAGCCGCGCACGCCCGAGGAGTACGTGGACCTGGTCCAGCAGGCCCTGTTCGAGATCGAGGAGCTCAGGGCCGCGGCCGAGTACGACATGGAGGAGATGGGCGAGGCCCTGGGCTTCGTGGACGAGCTCGAGGCCGGGATGCGGGCGCTCCTGGAGTCCATGCGCGACGGCAGCTACCGCTTCGCCGACGAGGACCTGCCCTTCATGGCGACCGTCGAGCGCGTCCACGAGTCGCTCCTGCCCTTCAAGTCCCTGCTCAGGCTCATCAACGAGACCCACCGCACCGGGCTGGCCGCCGGGGACTGAGGCGCCCGTCCGACGTATACTGTTCCGTAAACCCCGCGGGCGGCGACGCCCGCCCCGTTCCATGAGCTCCGAAGCGCACCGCATCCAGTTCGACGAGGCCCTGATCCGGCGCTACGACCAGACCGGGCCCCGCTACACCTCCTACCCGACCGCGGTGCAGTTCCACGCGGGCTTCGGGCCGGCGGACTACGCCGCCCACGCCCGTGCCAGCAACGCCCCGCCCGCGCCGGGCGCGCCGCCGCGGCCGCTGTCGCTCTACGTCCACATTCCCTTCTGCGACACGGTCTGCTTCTACTGCGCCTGCAACAAGATCCCCACCCGGGACCGGGCCAAGGCCGACACCTACCTCGGCTACCTCGCGCGCGAGGCCGACCTGCAGGCCGGCCTCTACGACCCACGGCGCGTGGTGGACCAGCTCCACTGGGGCGGCGGCACGCCCACCTTCCTCACCCCGGCCCAGATGAGCCGGCTGATGGAGATCCTGCGCGCGCGCTTCCGCCTGCGCGACGACGACCGGGGCGAGTACTCGGTGGAGGTGGACCCGCGCCGCATCGGCCCCGAGGTGATCGAGCACCTGCGCGCCCTCGGCTTCAACCGCCTGAGCGTGGGCGTGCAGGACTTCGACCCGCGCGTGCAGCAGGCCGTCAACCGCATCCAGAGCGAGGCCGAAACCCAGGCCGTGATCGACGCCGCGCGCCGCGTGGGCTTCCACTCGGTGAGCGTGGACCTGATCTACGGGCTGCCCTTCCAGAGCGTTGCGAGCTTCGCCCGCACCCTCGACCGGGTGCTCACGCGCCTGATGCCGGACCGGCTCTCGATCTTCAACTACGCGCACCTGCCCGAGCGCTTCCGCCCCCAGAGGCGCATCCGCGCCGAGGACCTGCCCGCGCCGGCGGAGAAGCTGCGCATCCTGGAGCTCGCCATCGAGCGCCTGACGGCGGCGGGCTACGTGCACATCGGCATGGACCACTTCGCCCGCCCCGACGACACGCTGGCCGTCGCCCAGCGCGAGGGGACGCTGCACCGCAACTTCCAGGGCTATTCCACCCACGCCGGCTGCGACCTGGTGGGCCTCGGCGTGAGCGCCATCAGCAGCCTCGAGCGGGCCTACGCCCAGAACGCCCACGCCCTCGAGGACTACTACGCCCGCCTCGACCGCGACGAGCTCCCCGTCGCCCGCGGCGTGGTGCTGGACGACGACGACGTGCTGCGCCGCCACGTCATCATGGAGCTCATCTGCCACTTCCGCCTCGACTTCGCCGCCGTCGAGGCGCGCTACGGCATCGATTTCCGCGCCTACTTCGCCGATGCGCTGGCGCAGGTGGAGGCCATGGCCGCGGACGGGCTGCTCGCGCTGGATCGGCGGGGCATCCGGGTGCTCGCGCGCGGGCGGCTCCTCATCCGCAACGTCTGCATGGCCTTCGACCGGTACCTCGCCGAGGGGCGCCGCGGCACCTTCTCGAAGGTGATCTGACCGGGCCGCCGGCGGCCGCAGCCGTCGCCCGAAGGGCCGGCCTGCATCCGGCTCCGACCTTCACCGGCCCAGCCCTCGCGCAGCCGCTTCCACCCCTCTCCCGGTCCATCCCTCTGAACCAGCCTCGTGGGGCCGGCTTCCAGCCGGCCCGGAGGCGCGGCTGGAAGCCGCGCCCACGGCGTTGGTGCCGGGGAGCGGAAGGGATGCCCCCCCGGCACCGCGGTGGGGCCCCTTGCCCCGGTGCTCAGCCCCGGCGCGACGGGCGGCGCCGGTAGATCAGCCCCGGCTCGACCAGGATCTCTCCCGCGCGCAGCTGCTCCAGGGGCCAGTGGCCCTCGGCGTCGCACTCGGCCACGCGGTCGAAGACGTACTCCCCTTCGGCGGTTCGGAAGGACTCCCAGATCGGCCGGCCGAGATGCGTGCCCACCCGGCGGCCGTAGGTGCGGTGGGTCGGGTCCACGGCGTGCGCCTCCTCGCGTCCATGTGCCATCCGGGTGGTCTATCGGCCGCCGCGGCACGGCCTTTAGGCCATGCGCGGAGCGCGTACAATACGCCCCCATGTCCGGGAACACCATCGGGCGGCTCTTCTGCGTCACCACCTTCGGCGAGAGCCACGGCCCCGCCGTCGGCTGCGTCATCGACGGCTGCCCGCCGGGGCTCGCGCTCAGCGAGGCCGACATCCAGCCCGATCTCGACCGCCGGCGCCCCGGCAAGACCCGCCATACCAGCCAGCGGCGCGAACCCGACCGCGTGCGCATCCTCTCCGGCGTCTACGAGGGCCGGACGACGGGCACGCCCATCGCGCTTCTCATCGAGAACGTGGACCAGCGCCCGCGCGACTACGCCGACATCGCCGACCGCTTCCGCCCCGGCCACGCCGACTACACCTACATGCAGAAGTACGGCATCCGCGATCCGCGCGGCGGCGGGCGCAGCTCCGCGCGCGAGACCGCCGCGCGCGTGGCCGCGGGCGCGGTGGCCAAGAAGTACCTGCGGGAGCGCTGCGGCGTCACCGTGCGTGGCTACGTGGCCCAGATCGGGCCCATCCGCCCCGAGCGCTTCGAGTGGGACGCGGTCGAGCGCAACCCCTTCTTCTTCCCGGACCCGGACAAGGTGGGCGAGCTCGAGGCCTTCATGGACGCGCTGCGCAGGTCGGGCGACTCGGTGGGCGCGCGCGTGACCGTGGTGGCGAGCGGCCTGCCCCCGGGCCTGGGCGAGCCCGTCTTCGACCGCCTCGACGCCGATCTCGCCCACGCCCTCATGAGCATCAACGCCGTCAAGGGCGTTGAGGTCGGTGCCGGCTTCCGCAGCGTGGAGCAGCGCGGCACCGAGCACCGCGACGAGATCACCCCGGGGGGCTTCCTCTCCAACAACGCCGGCGGCATCCTCGGCGGCATCTCCAGCGGGCAGGACATCGTCGCCAGCATCGCCCTCAAGCCCACCTCCAGCCTGCGGCTGCCGGCGCGCAGCGTGAACGTGCGCGGCGAGCCGGTGGAGGTCGTCACCAAGGGCCGGCACGACCCCTGCGTGGGCCTGCGCGCCACGCCCATCGCCGAGGCCATGGTCGCCATCGTGCTCCTGGACCACTACCTGCGCCACCGGGCCCAGAACGCCGACGTGCGCCCGCCCACACCCGTCATCCCGCCTGACGCCTGCCCGGGCGGAGGTCCGGGGGCGGGGGAGGGATGAGCCCGGCGGTTCCCTACTGGCGCCTCTCCGCCTTCTACCTTTCCTACTTCGGCACGCTCGGCGCCCTCGTCCCCTACTGGAGCCTGTATCTCGACGGCCGCGGCTACGGCCCGCGCGAGATCGGGGAGGCCTTCGCCGTCATGGCCGCCACCAAGCTGGTGGCCCCCAACGTCTGGGGCTGGCTGGGCGACCGCACGGGTCGCCGCATGGCCATCGTGCGCCTGGGCTCCATGGGCGCCTTCCTCGTCTTCTGCGGGATCTTCCTCGTCGAGGGTTATGCGGGCCTGCTCGCGGTGGTGGCCGGCTTCAGCTTCTTCTGGAACGCGGTGCTGCCCCAGCTCGAGGCCACCACCATGAACCACCTGGGCGCCGACAGCCACCGCTACGCCCGGGTGCGCCTGTGGGGCTCGGTGGGCTTCATCCTGGCGGTGGCGGGGCTGGGCCCGGTGCTGGAGGCCACGGGGGCGGCGGTGGTGCCCTGGGCGGTGGCGGCGCTGCTCGCCGGCATCTGGGCCGCGAGCCTGAGCGTGCCGGAGGCACCGGGGCCGCACGGGGCGGGGATGGAGGCGGCCGGCCTCCTCGCCGTGCTGCGCCGGCGCGAGGTGGCGGGCCTGCTCGCCGTGTGCTTCCTCATGCAGGCGAGCCACGGGCCCTACTACGCCTTCTACACCCTCTACATGGAGCAGGCCGGGCACGGGCGCAGCGTCATCGGCGGCCTGTGGGCCCTGGGCGTGATCGCCGAGATCGGCGTCTTCCTGGTGATGCACCGCTGGCTGCCGCGCTTCGGCGCGAGCGCCCTGCTGCTCGCCGCGCTCGCCCTCACGGTGGTGCGCTGGCTCGCGGTCGCGGCCTTCCCGGGCTCGCTCACCCTCATGGCCGCGGCCCAGACCCTGCACGCAGCGAGCTTCGGCGTCTACCACGCCGCCGCCATCCATCTGATCCATGTCTGGTTCCGCGGCCGGCATCAGGGCCGCGGCCAGGCCCTCTACAGCAGCCTCAGCTTCGGGGCGGGCGGGGCGGCGGGGAGCTTCGCCGCCGGCCACCTGTGGGCGGGGGTGGGGCCGGCCGCCACCTACCTCGCCGCCGCGGCCGTGGCCGCCGTGGCGCTGGCCGTGGCCTGGCGCAGCCTTGCCGGCATGGGCCCGGCTCCCCGGCCCGGCCGCGCCGGGCCGGGCGCGGCGGGGGCGGTATAATGCCCAGCTTCAGCCCGGAGCGAGCCATGCCTGGCCGGACCCTCTACGACAAGATCTGGGACGAGCACGTGGTGCGCGAAGAGCCCGACGGCACCACGCTGCTCTACATCGACCGCCACCTGGTGCACGAGGTCACCTCGCCCCAGGCCTTCGAGGGCCTGCGGCTCGCCGGCCGTCGGCCCTGGCGCGTCGAGGCGGTGGTGGCGGTTCCCGACCACAACGTCCCCACCACCGACCGCTCGCGCGGTATCGAGGACCCGGTCTCGCGGGTGCAGGTGGAGACCCTCGACCGCAACTGCGCCGAGTTCGGCATCCGCGAGTTCCGCATGGACGATCCCCGCCAGGGCATCGTCCATGTCATCGGTCCCGAGCAGGGCCTGACGCTGCCGGGCATGACCATCGTCTGCGGCGACTCCCACACCTCCACCCACGGCGCCTTCGGCGCGCTCGCCTTCGGCATCGGCACCTCCGAGGTGGAGCACGTGCTTGCGACCCAGTGCCTGGTCACACGCCGGCTGCGCAACATGCGCGTGCGCTTCACCGGCACGCTCCCCGCGGGCGTCTACGCCAAGGACATGGCGCTCGCCCTCATCGGCCGCATCGGCACCGCCGGCGGCACCGGCTGCGCCCTGGAGTACGCGGGGGATGCCGTGGCGGCACTCTCCATGGAGGGGCGCATGACGCTCTGCAACATGGCGATCGAGGCCGGCGCGCGGGTGGGCCTGGTGGCGGTGGACGAGACCACGATCCGCTATCTCGAAGGGCGGCCCTTCGCGCCCAGGGGCGCGCTGTGGGAACGGGCGGTCGAGGCCTGGCGCGCGCTGGCGAGCGACCCCGACGCCGCCTTCGACCGCGAGGTCGAGCTCGACGTCTCCAGCCTCGAGCCCCAGGTGACCTGGGGCACCTCCCCCGAGATGGTGGCCCCCATCGGCGGGCGCGTGCCGGATCCCGCCGACGAGCCCGATCCCGTCCGGCGCGGCGCCATGGAGCGTGCGCTCGCCTACATGGGCCTGGAGCCCGGCACGCGCCTGGAGGCCATCGCCGTGGACCGGGTCTTCATCGGCTCCTGCACCAACGCGCGCATCGAGGACCTGCGTGCCGCGGCGGCGGTGGTGCGGGGACGGCGCGTCGCGCGCACCGTGCGCCAGGCCCTGGTGGTGCCGGGCTCCGGCCTGGTCAAGCGCCAGGCCGAGGCCGAGGGGCTCGACCGCATCTTCCGCGAGGCGGGCTTCGAGTGGCGCGAGCCCGGCTGCTCCATGTGCCTGGCCATGAACGCCGACCGCCTCGGCCCCGGCGAGCGCTGCGCCTCCACCTCCAACCGCAACTTCGAGGGCCGCCAGGGGGCGGGCGGGCGCACGCACCTGGTCAGCCCCGCCATGGCGGCCGCCGCCGCCATCGCCGGGCGCTTCGTGGACGTGCGCGAGCTGCTCGAGGCGGCCTGAGGGGAGGGGGCCATGGAGCGCTTCGTACGGGTCACGGGCCTGGTCGCGCCGCTGGACCGCGCCAACGTGGACACCGACCAGATCATCCCCAAGCAGTTCCTCAAGTCCATCCGGCGCACCGGCTTCGGCCGCTACCTGTTCGACGGCTGGCGCTACCTGGACGAGGGCCAGCCGGACCAGGACTGCGCAGGAAGGCCGCTCAACCCGGATTTCGTGCTCAACCAGCCGCGCTACCAGGGTGCCACCATCCTGCTCGCGCGCGACAACTTCGGCTGCGGCTCCTCGCGCGAGCACGCCGTGTGGGCGCTCGCCGACTACGGCTTCCGCGCCGTGATCGCGCCCAGCTTCGCCGACATCTTCCACGGCAACGCCCTCAAGAACGGTCTGCTGCCCGTCGTCCTGCCGGCGGAGGTGGTGGACCGGCTCTTCCGCGAGGTCGAGGCCCAGCCCGGCTACCGGCTCACCATCGACCTGCCCGCGCAGGTGGTGGAGACACCGTCGGGCGAGCGCTTCGGCTTCGACATCGACCCCTTCCGCAAGCAGTGCCTGCTGGAGGGGCTCGACGATATCGGCATCACCCTGCGCCACGCCGACGCCATCCGCGCCTACGAGGCGCGGCGCCGGCGCGAGGCGCCCTGGCTGTTCACCGACGCAGGCTGAGGCGCACGGCCGCAGCCCGTTTCCCCGGAGACGAGGACGAGGATGACGCGACGGATCCTGGTGCTGCCCGGCGACGGCATCGGCCCGGAGATCGTGGCCGAGGCGGTGCGCGTGCTCGAGCGCCTGCGCACGGCGCACGGCCTCGAGGTCGAGCTCGAGGAGGGGCTGGTGGGCGGGGCCGCGGTGGACGTCACCGGCAGTCCCCTGCCGGAGGCCACCCTCGAGGCCGCCCGCCGCGCCGACGCGGTGCTGCTGGGCGCGGTGGGCGGGCCGAAGTGGGACGGGCTCGCGCGCGAGCAGCGCCCCGAGCGCGGGCTCCTCGGCCTGCGCAAGGGGCTGGGGCTGTTCGCCAACCTCCGTCCGGCCATCCTCTATCCGGAGCTCGCCGACGCCTCCACCCTGCGGCCCGAGGTGGTGGCGGGCCTCGATCTCATGATCGTGCGCGAGCTCACCGGCGGCATCTATTTCGGCGAGCCGCGCGGCATCCGCATGCGCTCCGACGGCGTGCGCGAGGGCTACAACACCGAGGTCTACGCCGAGGACGAGATCGAGCGCATCGCGCGCGTGGCCTTCGAGACCGCGCGCCGGCGCGGGCGGAGACTGTGCTCGGTGGACAAGGCCAACGTGCTGGAATCGAGCGAGCTGTGGCGCGAGGTGGTCACGCGCGTCGGCGCCGAATACCCCGACGTCGAGCTCAGCCACATGTACGTGGACAACGCCGCCATGCAGCTCGTGCGCGCGCCCAAGCAGTTCGACGTCATCGTCACCGGCAACATGTTCGGCGACATCCTCTCCGACTGCGCGGCCATGCTCACGGGCTCCATCGGCATGCTGCCCTCGGCCTCGCTCGACGCCGCCGGGCGCGGCATGTACGAGCCCATCCACGGCTCGGCCCCGGACATCGCAGGGCGCGGCATCGCCAACCCGCTCGCCACCATCCTCTCGGTGGCGATGATGCTGCGCCACAGCCTCGACGAGCCGGAGCTCGCCGCGCGCGTGGAGCGCGCCGTCGGGCGCGTGCTGGCGCAGGGGCTGCGCACGCCGGACATCGCCGCCGCGGGCGAGCCCACGGTGGGCACGCGTGCGATGGGCGAGGCCGTGGTCGCGGCGCTGGACGGCTGAGGCCGACGCGCGCCGGGGCGGCGTTTTTGTGAACGGGCTAACAAACCGGCGCCGGCCGGTTGCAGAGAATCCGCAAGGAGCCTGCGCAAGACCATGAGCGAAAAGCGTTTCGATGTGGCGGTCGTGGGTGCGACGGGGGCCGTGGGCGAGGCCATGCTGGAGATCCTCGCCGAGCGCGACTTCCCTGTCGGTACGCTCTACCCCCTGGCGAGCAGCCGCTCGGCCGGGAAGAAGATCCGGTTCAAGGGGAAGGACCTGACGGTGGGCGACCTCGCCGGGTTCGATTTCTCCAGGGTGCAGATCGCCCTGTTCTCGGCCGGCGCCTCGGTCTCGAAGGAGCACGCGCCGAGGGCGGCCGCCGCCGGCTGCGTGGTGATCGACAACACCTCCCAGTTCCGCTACGACGACGACATCCCGCTGGTGGTGCCCGAGGTCAACCCGGAGAAGGTGGCCGGCTACCGCAGCCGCGGCATCATCGCCAACCCCAACTGCTCCACCATCCAGATGGTGGTGGCGCTCAAGCCCATCCACGACGCCGTCGGCATCGAGCGCATCAACGTCGCCACCTACCAGGCGGTGTCGGGCACGGGCAAGGAGGCCATCGAGGAGCTGGCCCAGCAGACCGCGCTGCTGCTCAACGGCAAGCCGGTCGAGCCGCGCGTCTACCCCAAGCAGATCGCCTTCAACGCGCTCCCGCACATCGACGTCTTCCTCGACAACGGCTACACCAAGGAAGAGATGAAGATGGTGTGGGAGACGCGCAAGATCCTGGGCGACGAGTCCATACAGGTGAACCCCACCTGCGTGCGCATCGCCGTCTTCTACGGCCACTCGGAGGCGGTCCATATCGAGACGCGCGGGAAGATCACCGCCGAGCAGGCGCGCGCCCTGCTGGAGAAGGCGCCGGGCGTGCAGGTGATGGACGAGCGCGCGCCCGGCGGCTACCCCACGGCCGTGACCGAGGCCGCGCACCACGACGCGGTCTTCGTGGGCCGCATCCGCGAGGACATCTCGCATCCGCGCGGGCTGGACCTCTGGATCGTGGCCGACAACGTGCGCAAGGGCGCGGCGCTCAACAGTGTGCAGATAGCGGAAATTCTGGTAAAAGACTACCTCTGAGAACGATAACGACAGCCTCGGCGGTCAGGGACGACGGCGGCCAGGGGCGGGCGCGGACCCGCCGCGGGCCTGCGCGAGGGGCGCGCGTAACGGACAACCACTGAAGGGAGCGACCATGGCGCGGAAACCGGCTCTTGCCCTCCTGCTGGCTCTGGTCCTCGCGCTGCCGCACCTGCCGGCCCATGCGCTGGCGCTGGGCGACATCCAGATCCGCTCGGCGCTCAACCAGCCGCTGGATGCCGAGATCCCCATCCTGGCTGCACGGGCCCACGAGATCGACGGCCTCGTGGTGACCCTCGCCGACGCGCAGGCCTTCGCGGCGGCGGGGCTCGAGCGGCCCTTCCTGCTGAGCCGGCTGCGCTTCGCGGTCGAGCGCGACGCCCGGGGGCTGCCCCGCATCCGCGTGCGCACGCGCCAGCCCGTGCGCGAGCCCTTCCTCACCTTCATCCTCGAGGCGACCTGGCCCCAGGGGCGGCTGCTGCGCGAGTACACGATCCTGCTCGACCCCCCGGTGACGACGGCCGAGGCGCCGCCCGCGGTGGCGGCGCCGGCCCGGCCCGCGCCGGCCCCCGCGCCAGCCGCGGCGTCCGCACCCGCTTCCGCGCCCGCGGCGCCGGCCGGCGCCGCGGTGGCCGCCGGCGGCCGCTACGGGCCGGTGCGCCGCAACGAGACCCTGTGGGCCATCGCGACCCGTCTGCGCCCGGCTGACGACGTGACGGTGGAGCAGATGATGCTGGCCCTGCTGGAGGCCAATCCCGAGGCCTTCGTGGCCGGCAACATCAACCGGCTGAAGGCCGGCTACGTCCTGCGGGTGCCGGCGGCCGAGACGGTACGCGCCATCGATCCCGCGGCGGCGCGTGCCGAGGTGCGCCGGCAGACGGCCGCCTGGCGCGCGGTGCGGCGCCGGGCCACGCAGGCCCGGGCTGGTGCGGGCGGCGGTGCGCAGCCGCGTCTGCGCCTGGTCGCCCCGGAGGCCGGGCCCGAGGCGGGGCGCGGCGCCGTGGCCGAGGCCGCCCCGGGCACGGGCACGCCCGGTGAGGCGGGCGCCGGGGGAGGCGAGGCCGCCCCCGCGGCGGGCGAGGCCCAGGCGCTCCAGGCGCGCATCGCCGAGCTCGAGGGGCGGCTCGAGCGGCTGCAGCAGCTCCTGGCCCTGAAGGACGACGAGCTCGCCACGTTGCAGGCCGAGCTGAGGCGGCTGCGAGGCGAGGCCGGCGAGGCCCGGGCCGGGGCCGAGGCCCCGGGTGCGGGCGAGGCGGCCCACGAGGGGCGGCCGGCCGCCCCGGGCGAGGCGGCCGGCCCGCCCGCTGCCGACGAGGCCGAGGCGGCGGGTGAGGCCGAGGCTGCGGGCCCGGCGGCGGAGGCCGAGGCGCCCGCCGGCGCGGGTGAGGGCGCGCAGCCACCGGCGGAAGAGGGCGAGGCCACCACCGTGGCGCAGGCCCCGGCCGGGACCAACCCGTATGCGCGGCCCGACTTTCCCCGGGTGGACGTGGAGCGCCTCAAGGCCCGGCCGCCCGCCACGCCGGCGCCGGCTCCCTCCGCGGCGGGTGGCAGTGGCTTCCTGGCGGCCCTCGCCGCCAACCCCTACACCCTGTGGGCGGGCGGCGTGGTGGCCGTGCTGCTCGCCGCCCTCCTGCTGCTCGCCATCCGGCGCCGCCGCCTGGCCGAGGAGGACTTCCAGGAGAGCATCCTCACCCAGCAGCCCGCCGCCGGAGCGGGTGAGGGCGCCGCGTCCGAGGCTGGGGCCGCCGAGCCCACCCCGGCGCGCGCCGCCGAGGGGGAGTCGGCCCTCATCAGCGACTTCGCCACCAGCGACCTCACGGCCCTGGAGACGGAGACCGAGGCCGATCCCATCGCCGAGGCCGACGTCTATCTCGCCTACGGTCGCTACCGCCAGGCCGAGGGCCTGATCCGGGAGGCCATCGAGCGGGAGCCGGAGCGCCTCGAGCTCAAGATCAAGCTGCTGGAGATCCTGCATGCGGCCGGCGACCGGACCGGCTTCGAGGGCGTGGTGGCCGAGCACCAGGAGGCGCTCACCGCCGACGAGGCCGTGTGGGCCCGCGTGCTGAGCATGGGGCGGGCGCTCGCGCCCGACAACCCGCTCTTCGCCGAGGCGGATGAGCCCGCGCCCGGTGTGGAGCCGGGCCTTGCCGAGGGGCCGACGGAGACGGACGGGGCCCAGCAGGTCGAGCTCGCCGACATCGAGCTCGGCGAGCTCGAGCAGGCCCCCGCCGAATCCGGCATGCCCGAGCCGGAGGAATCCCTCGACTTCGATCTCGGCGAGCCGGGGGCTGCCCCCGGTGCCGAGGGGGTGCCCGAGGCGGCGGAGGGCGCCGCCGAGCCGGCCAAGGGCGAGGCAGAGGAGCCCTCGGAGGGCGCCGGTGGCCTGGAGGACACGGGCACCATCGAGTGGGAAGCGCCGGAGATCGAGCCTCCGGAGGAGGAGCTCGAGTCTCCGGAGGAAACGAGCGAGGCAGCCGCGGAGCCGGCCGAGCCCTCCCTGCCCGAGAGGGAGGCCGCCCCCGAGACGCCCGAAGGGGAGGGAGCCGCCCCCTCGGCGGCAGAGGGCGAGGGGGCGCCCGAGCCGGAGGGCGAGGTGGTGGCGGGCGGCCTCGCCAGCGACGGGGACGAGGTGGCCACCAAGCTGGACCTCGCCCGCGCCTACATGGAGATGGGCGATCCCGACGGCGCCCGCGAGCTGCTGGAGGAGGTCGTCGCCGAAGGCAACGAGGCCCAGCGCGAGGAGGCCGAGTCGCTCCTGAAGCAGCTCGGCTGAATCCTGCGCGTCCTTGCACCCGGCCATCCGCATCCTCCTGCTGCTGGCCCTCGCGGCGGGCGTGGGCCGTGCCTCGCCCGCGGGTGTGGCCCTCATGCTCCTCGGTGTCCTCGCCGCCTGGCTGCTCACCCCTGGCCTGGGATGGCGCGCGGCCGTGCGCCAGCTCCGTGCCCTGCGCTGGCTCCTGCTCGCGGTGCTGATCGCCTACGTCGGCTTCACGCCGGGCGAGCCCCTGTGGCCCCGTCTCCCCTGGTCGCCGAGCCGCGCCGGGCTGGAGGCGGGGCTGCTGCGGGCCGGGGCCCTGGCCGCGCTCGCGCTCGCGGTGCAGGTCCTGCTCGCGCGCACGCCCGCGGCGGAGCTGGTGGGCGGGCTGCGTTGGCTGCTGCGGCCCGCGGGGGCGCGCTTCGCCGACCGGCTCGCCCTGCGCCTGGCCCTCACGCTGGAGCAGGTGGCCCCGGCCCGCCAGCGCGCGCTGGCCGCCGTCGCGACGGCGGGGCGTCGGCCCGGCGCCCTCGTGGCGGGCGCCGCGGCGCTGTGGCGCGAGACCCTCGCCCGGGCCGAGGCGGCCGAGCCCGCCCCCGTGGCAGTGCCCGCGCAGGGCCGCCCGCGGGCCTGGGAGTGGGCCGTGCCCGCGGTCGTCCTCGGGCTGTTGCTGGTTGCCTGACGGCGCCGCCCGCACATCATGTGCCCACGGTGCCGCCGCCCTTGCGGCGGCGAGGCGAGGGCGGTAGAAGCGACGAGCGGTG
>JALSJE010000129.1 GCA_026989495.1 Gammaproteobacteria bacterium
AGATACCGGCCCCACGGAGGGGAGGCGTCCGGGGCCGGCTGGAAGCCGGCCCCACGGGGGGATCGCCCGCAGGCGTCAGGCGAGGCGCCTGTAGCGGATGCGGCGGGGGCGCTCGGCTTCCTCGCCCAGGCGCCTGCGCCGGTCGGCCTCGTAGTCGGTGTAGCTCCCCTCGAAGAAGACCACCTGCGAGTCGCCCTCGAAGGCGAGGATATGGGTGGCCACGCGGTCGAGGAACCAGCGGTCGTGGGAGATGACCATGGCCGAGCCGGGGAAGGCGAGCAGCGCCTCCTCCAGCGCGCGCAGGGTCTCCACGTCGAGGTCGTTGGTGGGCTCGTCGAGCAGCAGGAGGTTGCCGCCGCTGCGCAGGAGGCGGGCCAGATGCACACGGTTGCGCTCGCCGCCCGAGAGCTCGCGCACCCGCTTCTGCTGGTCCGGGCCCTTGAAGTTGAAGCGCGCCACGTAGGCGCGCGAGGGCGTCTCCCAGCCGCCCACCCGGATGATGTCCTGGCCGTCCGAGATCACCTCCCATACGGTCCTGTCGCCGTCGAGGGCGTCGCGGTGCTGGTCCACGTAGGCGAGCTGCACCGTATCGCCGAGCCGCAGCGTGCCCGCGTCCGGCCGCTCCTGGCCCACGATCATGCGGAAGAGGGTGGTCTTGCCGGCGCCGTTGGGGCCGACGATGCCGACGATGGCGCCGCGCGGGACGCGGAAGCTGAGGCCCTCCATCAGGAGGCGGCCCTCGTAGCCCTTGGTGAGCCCCTCGGCCTCGAGCACCAGCTCGCCCAGGCGCGGGCCGGGCGGGATGTAGATCTCGTTGGTCTCGTTGCGGCGCTGGAACTCCCGCGAGGCCAGCTCCTCGAAGCGCGCGAGCCGCGCCCGGCTCTTGGCATGACGCCCCTTGGGGTTGCTGCGCACCCACTCGAGCTCGGCCTGCACCGTGCGCCGGTGCGCGGCCTCCTCGCGCGCCTCCTGGGCCAGGCGCCGCTCCTTGTGCTCGAGCCAGGCGGAGTAGTTGCCCTTGAAGGGCAGTGCGCGGCCGCGGTCGAGCTCCAGGATCCACTCGGCCACGTTGTCCAGGAAGTAGCGGTCGTGGGTGACGGCCACCACCGTGCCCTTGTACTCCTGCAGGTAACGCTCCAGCCAGGCCACGGACTCGGCGTCCAGGTGGTTGGTGGGCTCGTCGAGCAGCAGCACGTCCGGGGCCGAGAGCAGCAGCCGGCAGAGCGCCACGCGGCGGCGCTCGCCGCCGGAGAGGCTGGCCACGTCCGCGTCCCACGGCGGCAGCCGCAGCGCCTCGGCCGCCACTTCCAGCCGCCGCTCCAGCTCCCAGCCGCCGGCGGCCTCGATCGCGTCCTGCAGCCGTGCCTGCTCCTCCAGCAGCCGGGCCATCTCGTCCTCGTCCATGGGCTCGGCGAAACGCTGGCTGATCTCGTCGAAGCGCGCGAGCAGGGCCTTGACCTCCGCGATACCGTCCTCGACGTTGCCGCGCACGTCCCTGGCCGGGTCGAGCTGCGGCTCCTGGGGCAGGTAGCCGATGCGGATGCCCGGCGCGGGACGTGCCTCGCCGTCGTGGTCGCGGTCGACCCCGGCCATGATGCGCAGCAGCGTGGACTTCCCCGCGCCGTTGAGCCCCACGACGCCGATCTTGGCGCCGGGCAGGAAATAGAGGGTGACGTCCCTGAGGACCTCGCGGCGCGGGGGGACGACCTTGGTCACCCGCTCGAGCGTGAACACGTACTCCGGCATGGTCGCGTGTGCCTGATCGGGTCTGCCCGGGGCGGCCGGGCGCCGGGCGCATACGGTAAACCGAGCGCCCGCGGCCGCCAAGCGTCCCGCCGTACAATGGACGCATGACGGCCCTCCATCAGACCCTGGTCGCGGCGGCGGCCCTGGCGGTGCTGGGGGCGGTGCTCGCGGCCGGCCGCAAGGCCCGTCTCGCGGACCACCCCGGGTGGCGCCGCGTGGCGGGCGGCTGTCTCCTGCTCGCCGCAGGTGCCGGGGTCGAGCTGCTGGCGGCGGCAGGGCCGGGGCTCGCCGGCGGCCCTGCGCTCGCGTGGCTGCGCAGCCTCACGCTGCTGGGGGGCTTCTTCCTGCTGGGTGCCGGGCTGGTGCGCTGGATGCCGGCGCTCGCCGCAGGCTCCGACACCGACCACGCCTTCCGTGAGGTGACCGAGCGGCTCGGCGCGGTCTTCTGGGTCGCCACCCCCTCGCCGGGCCGCCTCGACTGGGTCAGCCCCGCCTTCGGGTCCGTGTGGGGACGCAGCCCGCAGGCCTTCCTGACCGAACCCGCCCGGATCCTGGAGACCGTGCATCCGGCCGACCGTGGCGCCGTGCGTGCCGCGCTCGAGCGTGCCCGTGCCCGGGGCTGGGACGCCGCGGGCGAGCTCGCCTGCCGCATCCAGCGTCCGGACGGCGAGGTCCGCTGGCTGCGCGCCCGTTACGCCCCGGTGCACGACGCGGGCGGACGGGTGATGCGGCTCGTGGGCGTGGTGGAGGACCTCACGGACCGCCGCGAGGCGGCCAGCCGGCGCCAGGCCGAGGCTCGGGCCCACCGGGACACCCTGGTCCGCGAGGTGCACCACCGCATCAAGAACCACCTCCAGGGGCTGGTGGGGCTGCTGCGCGCGAGCGGGCAGGGGCGGGGCCCGGCGTGCCAGGCCGCGCTGGACGCGGCCGCAGGCCGCGTGCACGCCATCGCCGTGGTCCATGGCCTGCAGAGCGCCGACGGGGCCGAGGAGGTCGCCGTCTGCCAGCTCGTGGAGGCCATCTGCGGCGGCATGGGGCTGGTGGCGCCGGAGCGGCCGGTCGAGGTCGCGGTGGCGGTGCGGGGAGGCCCCGCTCGGCTCGATCCCGCCGAGGCGGTGCCGGTGGCGCTCATCGTGCAGGAGCTGGTCTTCAACGCCCTCAAGCATGCCGACGGCGAGGGGGCGGTGGAGGTCCGGGTCGAAGGGGAACGCAGGCGGGTCGAGGTGCGGGTCGCCAATCCGGGGCGTCTCCCGTCGGACGCGGACCCGCTCCGGGGCGCGACGGGCACGGGGCTCGGGCTGGTGCGCTCCCTGCTCGCCCCCCATGGCGCCGAGCTGCGCTTCGACGCGCATGGGGGCAGGGTGGAGGCCGTGCTCGGGCTGCGCCCCCCGGTGCTGGTTGTGGCCTGAGCAGCCGCCATGGTAGTCTGCTGACGGTCCATGGACGCGCACGGCGCGCCGCGCCCCGGACGGGCGGAGCCACCCATCGCAAGACGCGGAGACATGACGGCCCCAGTCGCCAGGCGGCCGGGCAAGCGCGAACCTCCCCGTGAGCCTCCCCGCGTGCTGGTCGTGGACGACGACCGGCTGGTGCTGGCCACCGTGGCCGACGGGCTGCGTGAGGCCGGCTACGCGGTGGACACCGCCGAATCGGCGGAGCAGGCCCGGGAGAGGGTGGCGCAGGCCCGTCCCGACATCGCGCTGCTCGACGTGCGCATGCCCGGCGAGTCGGGCATCGCGCTCGCGCGCTGGCTGCGCCGGCACGAGATCCCCTTCCTCTTCCTCACCGCCTACGGCGACGCCGCCATCGTGCGCGAGGCGGTGGAGGAGGGCGCGCTCGGCTACCTCATCAAGCCCGTGGACATCCCCCAGCTCGTCGCCGCGCTCGAGGCGGCGCTTCAGCGGGCCGAGGACATCCGCCGCCTGCGCGAGACCGAGGCCCAGCTCCAGCGGGCGCTCTCCGGCAGCCGCTACACGAGTATGGCCGTGGGGCTCATCATGGAGCGCCACCGCCTGACCGAGAAGGAGGCCTTCGAGCGCCTGCGCCGCTTCGCCCGCTCGCAGCGGCGCCGGATCGACGAGGTGGCCGAGGAGCTGGTGCGCAGCGAGGAGCTGGTCAATCTCGTCAAGTAAACAATAAGGAAGGGCTGAAAAATCGCGATTTTCAGCCCTTCCCCGCGGCCAGGGACGGCCGCGGGACGGCCCATGCACAGGGAAGTGCATGACGACACGCGAGAAAATCGAAATGGACCGCGAAGCGCCATCGCGCTGATCAATCCGCGAAGCGGATTGATCAGAGTTTCCATCGGAGTTTCCGGCAGAAATTGACTGATTCCAGAGTTGGCCTACCATCTTGTCCGGTGCGCAGGATGGCGCCCGGGAGAGGCCACAGGGAGGACCAGGTAGAGAAAGGCAGGAAAGCGCGCCGGCCGCCCGGCACCCGCGGCGGCGCGCCCTTCGGCCCCGCCCAGACCCCGCCCCCCTGCATCCCGGCCATGTCCCCGCCGGAGGCGAGCGCCGCGCGCGCTCCCGGAAGAGGCTCATGCCGCACGAGAGGCCGATGGCGGAGGCCGTGGGGACGGTCGCCCGCATTCTCGAGCTCGACCCGAAGACCGCCGCGCGCCGCCTGGCGTACATGGGCCTGACCGAGGACGAGGCCCGCCTGCTGGGCGAGCTGCGCGCACCCCTGGTCCAGGCGCGCGGGCGGGTGCTGGACGCCTTCTACGAGCACCTGCTCGCCTTCGGGGAGACCCGGTCCCTGCTGGAGGATCCCCGCCTCGTGCTGCGCCTCAAGAAGAAGCAGCGCGAGTACTTCGACGGGCTCTTCTCCGGCGACTACGGCTGGTCCTACGTCACCAACCGCCTGCGCGTGGGGCTGGTGCACCAGCGGATCGGGCTCGCGCCGCACTGGTACGTGGGTGCCTACGCCGTCTATCTCGCCGAGCTCCTGCCCGAGCTTCGGCGCGTGCTCGACGGGGACCCGGAGCGGACGCTGGCCGCCGTGCGCGCCCTCGTCAAGATCGTGCTCTTCGACATCACGCTGGCGCTCGAGGCCTACGCCACCGCCGACCGCGCCGCCGTCACCGCCCTGCGCGAGCTCTACGAGGCCATGGTCTGCCACCTGCCGGCGGCGCTGGTGGTGCTGGACCCGGAGCTGCGCGTGGTCTCGGCCAACCGCCGCGCCGAGGCCCTGCTCGGCCGCCCGCACGCCGAGGCGCGCGGCAGGGCCCTCACGGATCTGCTGCGCGACGACGCCCTCGCCGACCGCTGCCGCGAGGTCCTCGCCACGGGCCAGGCCCAGGGCGGCGTGCGCTGGGAGGCCGAGGGACGCCGGTGGCTGATCACGCTCGTGCCCATGCAGCAGGCCGAGTCCGGCGACGAGGTGGCCGCGCGCGCCTGCTGCTGACGGCCGAGGACGTGGGCGAACGCGAGCGGCTCGCGGCCGCCACCGAGGCCGCCGACGCGCGCGCCCGCGCCGTGATGGAGAGCGTGGGCGAAGGGATCGTCATCATCGACGAGCGCGGTCTCGTCCAGGAGTTCAACCCTGCCGCCGAGGCCCTGTTCGGCCACGACGCCGCCGAGGTGATCGGCCGCAACGTCAAGGTCCTCATGCCCGAGCCCTGGCGCAGCGAGCACGACGGCTACCTCGCCCGCTACCTGCGCACGGGCCGGCGCCGCTGCCTGGGAATCGGCTTCCGCGAGGTGGAGGGGCTGCGCAAGAGCGGCGAGCGCTTCCCGATGGAGCTCTCCATCAGCGAGATGCGCCTCGGCGAGCGGCGCTACTTCATCGGCGTCGTGCGCGACCTCAGCGCCCGCAAGGCCGCCGAGGCGGAGCGCGAGCGTCTCGCCCAGGCGCTGGAGCAGACCGCCGACTCCATCTTCATCACCGATGCCGACGGCGTGATCGAGTATGTCAACCCCGCCTTCGAGGCCGTCACCGGCTGGCGCCGCGAGGAGGTGCTGGGCGCGAGACCCAGCATGCTCAAGTCCGGCATGCACGGCGCCGGGTTCTACCGGCGGCTGTGGGAGACCCTGCTGCGGGGCGAGCCCTTCCGCGACGTGTTCATCAACCGCCGCCGCGACGGCACGCTCTTCTACGAGGAAAAGACGATCACGCCCATCAAGGACGCCACGGGGAAGATCACGCACTTCGTCTCCACCGGGCGCGACATCACCGAGCGGGTGCGCACCCAGGAGCGGCTGCAGTACCTCGCCCACCACGGCGTGCTCACGGGCCTGCCCAACCGCACCCTGTTCCTGGACCGCCTCGAGCAGGCCATGGCGCGCGCGCGCCGCCACGACCGCACGGTGGCGGTGATGTTCATGGACCTCGACCGCTTCAAGGTCATCAACGACAGCCTGGGGCACGCCGTGGGCGATGCGCTGCTGCGCGAGCTCGGCGGGCGGCTGCGCGCGGCGGTGCGCGAGGGCGACACGGTGGCGCGCTTCGGCGGCGACGAGTTCGCCGTGCTGCTGGAGGACATGGCGCAGCCCGAGGACGTGCCGCGGGTGGCGCGCAAGCTCCTGGAGGCGCTCGCCGAGCCCTTCACCGTGGGCGGGCGCGAGCTCTTCCTCACCGCCAGCATCGGCGCGAGCCTCTTCCCCGCCGACGGCGACGACGCCGAGCGCCTGCTGCAGCATGCCGACGCCGCCATGTACCAGGCCAAGGCCCAGGGCCGCAACGCCTTCCGCTTCTACTCGGCCGAGCTGGGTGAACGCTCGGCGCGGCGGCTGGACCTGGAGACGCACCTGCGCCGCGCCCTGGAGCGTGAGGAGTTCGCTCTGCATTATCAGCCGCAGATCTGCCTGCGCACCGGCCGGGTCACGGGCGTGGAGGCCCTGCTGCGCTGGCGCCATCCCGCGCTGGGCGAGGTCCCGCCGGGCGAGTTCGTGCCCGTGCTGGAGGACACCGGGCTGATAGTCCCCGTGGGCCGGTGGGTCATGGAGGCCGCCTGCCGTCAGCTGCGGGCCTGGCGCGAGGCGGGGGTGGACGGCTTCGCGGTCTCCGTCAACCTCTCGGCGCACCAGCTCCATCGGCCCCGTATCGCCGAGGAGATCCTCGGGGTGCTGGACCGCACCGGCATCGACACCGGCAGCGGCTGCCTCGAGCTCGAGCTCACGGAGAGCCTGCTCATGCACGAGGTGGCAAGCTTCGGGTGCTGCGCGAGGCGGGGGTGCGCATCGCCGTCGACGACTTCGGCACGGGCTACTCCTCGCTCGCCTACCTCAAGCGCTTCCCCATCCACGTGCTCAAGATCGACCGGTCCTTCGTCGCCGACCTGCACCGGGACCCGGACGACCGCGCCATCGTGCGGGCGATCCTCGCGCTCGGCCGCAGCCTGGGCCTGCAGGTGGTGGCTGAGGGGGTGGAGACCCGCGAGCAGCTCGAGTTCCTCCGCCGGGAGGGGTGCGATGCCATGCAGGGCTATCTCGTCAGCCCACCGGTGCCGGCGGAGGCGCTGCCGCGGGTCGTCGCGACCGCCCGCCTGCCGTCGTAGCCCTTCTTCTGTCGTGGGCGCGGCTTCCAGCCAAATCCCCCCTCCACATCCGTGGGCGCGGCTTCCAGCCACGGCCCTCGCCCCCTCGCCATCGCCATCTTCTGTAGGCGCGGTTTCCCAGCCGCGCCTCCTCACCCTCCCCGTAGGCGCGGCTTCCAGCCGCGCTCTGGGGCCGGCTGGAAGCCGGCCCCACAGGGATCGGGTGCCGGGGCCGGCAGGATGCCGGCCCTGCAGGGATCGGGCGCCGTGGGGGCGCCGGGGCTCAAGCGCCCCGGCCCGCCGGCCGCTAGAATCCGGGAAGGGAAGGGGCCCCGGCGGCGGCCGCGCCCGCGCGGCCGCCCGGGCACGGCCCCGCCGGCCGAGACCCCGCCGGAGACCGCATCATCGCAGACGAACACGAGCGCCGGCCTGTCCGGCGGGGGTGAATCTTGGCTGGCAGACGGGAGCCGCGTGAGCGCGGCGCAGGGTGGGGCCCGGGCGGCGGCCATGGGCCGCGGCCGGGGCCCGGGGCAGGAGGCGCAGGTGCCTCGCCCGGCCTGGGTCCGGAGCGGCTCGCGCAGGTCCTCGAGCAGGTCGCCGACGCGGTGATGGTCACCGACGCCGGCGGCCGCATCGAGTACGTGAATGCCGCCTTCGAGGCCGTCACCGGCTGGCGCCGCGAGGAGGTGCTGGGCCGCACGCCCGCCATCCTGCGCTCGGGCCTGCACGACGAGGGCTTCTACCGCCGCCTGTGGACGCGTCTGCGGGCGGGGGAGGCCGTGCGGGAGGTCTTCGCCAACCGCCGCCGCGACGGCTCCCTCTACCACGAGGACAAGACCATCACGCCCGTCCGCGACGCCACGGGCAGGATCACGCACTTCGTCTCCACCGGGCGCGACGTCACCGAGCACCTGCGCGACCGGGAGCGGCTCGCCTTCCTCGCCCACCACGATCCGCTCACGGGCCTGCCCAACCGCGTGCTCCTGCTGGAGCGGCTCGGCCAGTCGCTGGCGCGGGCCCGCCGGCACGGACGCGGCGCCGCCGTCCTGCTCCTGGACCTGGACGGCTTCAAGGTGGTGAACGACAGCCTCGGCCACTCGGCGGGCGACGCCCTGCTGCGCGAGGCCGCGCGCCGCCTGCGGGCGGCCGTGCGCGACGACGACACGGTGGCGCGCTTCGCCGGCGACGAGTTTGCGCTCCTGCTCGAGGACCTTGCCGCGGCCGGGGACGTCGAGCGGGTGGCCGCGAAGGTGCGCCGCGCGCTGGAGCCGCCTTTCGAGGTGGCGGGCCGCGAGGTCAGCCTGAGCGCCAGCCTCGGCGCGGCCCTGCACCCGCTGGACGGCGACGCGCCGGAGGATCTCCTGCGTTGCGCGAGCACGGCCCTCCACCGGGCCCGTGCCGGGGGGCGCGGCGGGTTCCGCTTCTATGCCGCCGAGATGCGCGCCCGTTCCGACCGGCGGCTCGACCTGGAGAGCCGCCTGCGCCATGCGCTGGACCGGGGCGAGCTCGAGCTGCACTACCAGCCGCAGGTGCGTCTCGCCGACGGGCGCGTGACCTGCCTCGAGGCCCTGCTGCGCTGGACCCACCCCGTGCTGGGCCGGGTTCCGCCGGGCGAGTTCGTGCCCGTGCTGGAGGAGACCGGGCTCATCGTGCCGGTGGGCGAGTGGGTGCTGGCGACGGCCTGCCGCCAGCTCCGGGCCTGGCGGGAGGCGGGCCTGACGGGCTTCGCCGTGGCGGTGAACGTCTCGGGCGCCCAGCTCGCGCGGCCCGCCTTCGCCGAGGAGGTGCTGGCGGTGCTGGCGCGCGAGGGGGTGCCGCCCGGCGGCGGCTGCCTGGAGCTCGAGCTCACCGAGAGCCTGCTGATGGCCGACGTGGAGGCCAGCGCCGCCCGGCTCGCGCGGCTGCGCGAGGCGGGGGTGCGCATCGCCGTCGACGACTTCGGCACGGGCCACTCCTCGCTCGCCTACCTCAAGCGCCTGCCCATACAGGTGCTCAAGATCGACCGGTCCTTCGTCGCCGACCTGCACCGGGATCCGGACGACCGCGCCATCGTGCGGGCGATCCTCGCGCTCGGCCGCAGCCTGGGCCTGGAGGTGCTGGCCGAGGGGGTGGAGCGGCGCGAGCAGCTCGAATTCCTCCGCCGGGAGGGGTGCGATGCCATGCAGGGCTATCTCGTCAGCCCGCCGGTGCCGGCGGAGGCGCTGCCGCGGGTCGTCGCGACCGCCCGCCTGCCGTCGTAGCCCTCCTTTGCCGTGGGCGCGGCTTCCAGCCGCGGCCCTCGCCCCCTC
>JALSJE010000130.1 GCA_026989495.1 Gammaproteobacteria bacterium
CGTGGACACGCGGCTCCTCGAGCGCGCACGCGGCCACCGCCCTCTGGGCCGCAACCTGGCGCGCCTGCTGGCCGCACTCGACCGCGAACGCCCCCCCTTCGCCGCCCTGGACGCGCGGGCGCGGGCAGCGCGCCTGGCGCGCGTGGTCGAAGGCCCCCACACGCCCCCACGTCTGCGCAGCGCCTTCTACTGGGTGCGCGACGCCGTCATGACCGAGTTCTACACGGACCCGCGCGCCTGGCCCGCCGTCGGCTACGAGGGCCCGCCCCAGCCCCGCGGCTATCCCGACTACACGAGCCCGCCGGCCGGAGGCGCCCGTCGTGGCTGCAGGGCCTGAGACCGACGTCGCCATCGTCGGCTGCGGCGCCGGCGGTGCCGCCTGCGCCTGGCGTCTCGCCGCGCGGGGGCTGCGCGTCACGGTGCTGGAGACCGGCCCCTGGTACGACCCGGCACGCGACTACCGCCTCCACCGCCCCGACTGGGAGCGCGGCCGCTTTCCGCACAAGCTCGATCCGGACGCGGGCTACGTCATCGCCCCCCTGCAGCACCTCGACCCGGCCCGCGAGGGGCTGCGGAGCTGGAATCGGGTCCGGGGGAGGCTGGTCCCCGGACGGCGGCGGCGCGGCTGGCGCTACCACCGCGTGCTGGGGGTGGGCGGCACCACGCTGCATTTCTCGGGCGAGGCGCACCGGCTGCATCCGGCCGCCTTCCGCCTGCGCTCGCTGACCGGCGTGGGCGCCGACTGGCCCTTCGGCTACGATGCGCTCGAGCCCTACTACCTCATTGCCGAACGGATCGTGGGGGTCTCCGGCCCCCCGCGCGACCCCACACGCCCCCGCAGCGCGCCCTATCCGCTGCCGCCCCACCCCATGAGCCACGCCGACCGCACGCTCGCCCGCGGGCTCGAGCGGCTGGGGCTCGCCTGGCTGCCCAACCCCGTGGCCATCCTGCCGCGCGCCTACGGCGGCCGCCCGCCCTGCAACTACTGCGCGAACTGCAACCGCGGCTGCCCCCGCGCCGACAAGGGCAGCGCCGACGTCACCTTCGCCAGGCGTGCGGTCGGCACGGGCCGCTGCCGGATCCTCACCGGCGCGACCGTGCTCCGCCTCCTGCCCGGCCCCCGCGACCGCGTCGAAGCGCTCGAGTACGCCCTCGGCGACGGCCGCCGCCACCGCCTGCGGGCGCGCGTCTTCGTGCTCGCCGCCGGCGCCGTGGAGACGCCGCGCCTGCTGCTGCTATCGGCCGCGCCCGTCTGCCCCGAGGGGCTCGCCAACGAGTCCGGACAGGTGGGAAGGCATTTCATGGAGACCGTCGCCTGGAGCAGCCTCGGGCTCCACCCGGAGCCCCAGGGCGGCCATCGCGGCATCGCCTCCGGGCTCGTGTGCTGGGACTTCAACGCCCCTGACGCCCTCGGGGACGTCCCGGGCGGCTTCCGCCTCTCGCCCGCCGTGGCGGAGGCCGATCTCATGGGTCCTGCCGCCTATGCGCGCCGTGCCGTGCCCGGCTGGGGCCTCTCGCACCGACGCCGCATGCGCGAGGCCTTCGCCCATGCCATCGGGGTCGGCGCCATCGGCGAGTCGCTGCCCAATCCCGGCAGCTTCGTGGACCTCGACCCGGAGCGGCGCGACGGCCATGGGCGGCCGCTGGCGCGCATCCACGCCCACCTGACCGAGGCCGACGTGGCACGGCTCGAGCGCATGGCCGCCACCGCGCGCGCGGTGCTCGAGGCGGCCGGCGCCTGCGAGCGGGTGGAGGAGTACGGCACCTACGACACCTTCAGCGCCACCCACGTCTTCGGCACCTGCCGCATGGGGCGGGACCCCGAGACGAGCGTCACACGCCCCGACGGGCGCGCCCACCGCTGGCGCAATCTCTACGTGGCCGACGCGAGCCTCTTCCCGAGCTCCGGGGGCGGCGAATCGCCCGCCCTCACCATCGCCGCCCTCGCCCTGCGTGTGGCCGACGCCATCGCGCGGGCCCTCGCCTCGCGCGCGGCCTGACCCCTTCACGAACGGGGCCCCGGCCAAGGCGGCCGGGGCCACGTGCCTGCGCACCCCGCGGCAGGGATCAGCGGCGCCTGCGGCGCAGCAGGCCCACCGCGGCCGCACCCGCCACGACGAGCCCCAGCGTCGCGGGCTCCGGCACGGCCGTCGGCACACCCGCCCAGGCGGCCCCGGTCATCCCCATCAGCAGGGCGAACTGCACGAGCTTGCGCATGGCTGCTCCTCCTTGCCGTCGATGTGCGCCCCCTCCCATGCACACGGCGTGCCGTCACTGCATGATCTTGATCTTCAATGGATTTTGCCCCAGATCGCCACACCGCCGCGAGGGGACCCCCGGAATGTGTAAAAATTCCCGGCGCGGAATGGCCGCAGACCGGGGAGGACGGCCCGTGGCCTTGCACTGCACGCGCAGGCTCTGGCTGGCGGCGCTGACGGCGCTGCTGCCGGCCGTCATGGCGGCGGATGCGCCCGGCCGCGAGACCGCGGAGGCAGTGGGCCGCATCCTCCGCGCACCCTCGCCACCGCCCGGTGTGGTGTTCGAGATCGTCACGGGCGAGGAGGACGGGCTCGACTGGGCCCTCCCCCTGGTGAGGGAGCAGATCGGGCGCCTGCGGGAGCGGTTCCCCGGGCTGCCCGTCGCCGTCGTCACCCACGGCGAGGAGATGTTCGGCCTCGCCGAGGAGGCCGCCGGCGGCGATCCCGACCTCCACGCGCTGGCCGCGCGCCTGCGGAGGGATCTCGGCGTCACCGTCCATGTCTGCGGGACCTTCGCCGGCTGGCGCGGCCTGGCCCCCGAGGACTTCCCCGCGGGTGTCGACGTCGCCGCCGCCGGCCCGGCGCAGGTCAACGACTACCGGGCGCTGGGCTGGTCGGTGGTGCGCGTGACCGACGACGACTGAAAGGCGCCCGCCGGCCCCCGGCGGGCATGGAGGCAGGTGGAGCCGGTGAGGGGATTTGAACCCCTGACCTACCGCTTACGAGGCGGTTGCTCTACCGCTGAGCTACACCGGCGGCGCGGACGCGGGCGCGCGGAGCGCGCAGTCGCGGGGAGCGCCGCAACGCCCGCAGGCGGGAATGCCCACCCCTGGCGCTGCGCCCGAACCTTAGGCACGGCGCCCGACCTCGCCACGGCGGGCGGCGCGACACGGGGCCGCACACAGGCGCGCCTCCCAGGCGCGCCGGGGAGCGCCGCCGCACCCGCAGGCGGCGATACCGATCCCCGACCCCACGACAGCATTACCATCCCCGGCGCCAGCCCCGGCAAGGCAGGCGGCGGGAAGGCCGGGAAGTATAAGCGGCGCCAGCGGACGGGGGCAACGCGTCTCAGCCGTCGGCGGCGTCGCGGTTGCGCACCCGGATGATGACGTCCACCCCTTCGGTGACGGTCCCGGCGGGCGGCTCCGGCAGGCCTCCGAGGGGCACCTGATCCGGGTCGATGTCCTCGAGGGTGCCCGTGTCCACGTTGTAGAAGTGGTAATGCTCGTCCGTGTTGGGATCGTAGAAGATGCGGCTGGGGTCGACGATGACCTCACGCACGAGCCCCCGCTCGGCGAACAGACCGAGGGTGTTGTAGACCGTGGCCTTGGAGACCAGGTGGCGCTCGCGGTTGACCATCGCCAGCACCTGGTCGGCCGACAGGTGCTGGGGACGGGCGAAGAGCACCTGGGCGATCTCCACCCGCTGCTGGGTCGGCAGGATGCCGTGCGCCTGCAGGAGGTCGATCACCTGGCTCCGATCCAGGGGGAGCTCTTCGCGACGGGGCATTATCGGATCTGGGTCAGCTTTGGATGTCTAGTAATCTACTCAAGAATTTAGATGCTGTCCAGCATCGCGCGGCGCGTCGAAGGCGTAGGGTCCCGGGGGCAGCACGGGCTCGCGCCCGAGCACCAGATCGGCCGTGAGCCGGGCGGAGGCCGGCGCCAGCACCACGCCGTTGCGGTACTGGCCGACATTCAGGAACAGGCCTTCGGCCTCCGGGTGGACGCACACATAGGGGATGCCGGCGGGAGCCGCCGGACGCAGCCCCGCCCAGTGGGCCTCCACGGGGAGGGCCGCCAGCGCCGGGCACAGGGCCACGCCCGCCCCCGTCAGGGCCTGGCGGGCCTCCGGCGTGGCGGCCCGGTCGAAGCCCACCCGTTCGACAGTGCTTCCGCACAGGATGCGCCCGTCGCGCCGCGGGATGAGATAGCGCTCGCCGGCCAGCACGATAGTCTCCAGCAGCCCCGGCCGTCCCCGCCACAGCACCATCTGGCCCCGCACCGGCTCCACGTCGGGGCGGCGCACACCGGAGGGGAGCAGCCCCGGGGTCCAGGCCCCGGCGGCCAGCACCACGCAGCCGCATGGACGGCGACCGGAGGACGTGCGGACCGCCGCCACCCGTCCTTCGGCCACCTCGATCCGCTCCGCGGCCTCCCCTTCCGACAGCGCCACCCCCTTCTTCAGCGCCGCTGTCCGGAGGGCGCGCACCAGCCGGGGGTTGCGCACCTGGGCCACCTCCGGCAGCCACAGCGCCACTTCGGCGGCCCGGTCACGCGCCAGGCAGGCCGCACGTCCGCAGGACCTCGCTTCCGCCAGGCCCTCCAGCTTCACCTCTGCCCGCCCGGCCCACGCCTCGGCCCGCGCCTGCTCCCCGGGCTCCGCGCCGAGCACCAGCAGCCCGCAGCGCCACCACTGGGGGTCGACGCCCGTGAGTTCCCTCAGCTCGCCGCAGAGCGCGGGCCAGCGCGTCTGGCTCCAGGACGCCAGGCGCGTGACGGGCTCCGGCTGGCGCCAGGGGCGGAGCGGCGAGAGGATCCCCCCACCGGCCCAGGAGGCCTCGCGGCCGACGGGCCCCTTGTCCAGCACCTGCACCGCGAGGCCCGCCGTCCGCAGCTCCAGCGCGGTCAGCAGCCCGTTGATGCCTCCGCCCACGACGATGCAGTCCGCGCCCATCCGCCTCTCCGCACGCGCCATTGAGGCGACCATGCTCGCATGAACGGGGCCGGAGCGTCAGCATTTTTGACACTCTTCACACCGCACGCAGCTCCGCCGCCGCTCATCGGCGAAGCCGCCGGATTCGTCGCGAGGCGGATGACTCGCGACCGCCGGCGGCCTATATAGGGGCCATGAAAGCGAAAGCGCCGCGCGCGTTCACGCTCGTCGAGCTCCTCGTCACCATCGCCCTGCTCGCGGCGCTGCTCGCACTGGCCGTGCCCGCGTTCATGGAGATGACTGCGAACAACCGCATCGCCGAGGCCGCCAACCGGCTCGTGGCCTCCCTGCACTACGCCCGGACCGAGGCGCTGCGGCGCAACCGCTGCGTGCGGGTTGCAGCCGATGCGAGCAGCGGCTGGACCGAGGGCTGGACCGTGGCGGCCGACCAGAGCCTCAACTGCGCCGGCGCCAGCTACACGACGCTGCGCGCCGAGCCGGGCCCGGGCGGCGCCCTCACGCTCGCGGAGAGCGGCGGCGCCACCGCGCTCGTGTATTCCGGCGACGGGGCCCTGGACAGCCCGCCCGCCGGAGTGGTCCTGGAGCTGTGCGACGGCGCCCGCAGCGGCGAGACCGGCCGCAGGATCACCGTCAGCGCGAGCGGGCGGCCTGCTGTCAGCGAGTTCACCTGCCCATGAGCACGACCGCGGCAAGAGACAGGCACCGGCTTGGATCCCCGCGCCGCTGCGCCGGCGTCTCGCTGGTCGAGGTGCTGGTGGCCCTGCTCGTGCTCTCCATCGGCCTGCTGGGCCTGGCCAACCTCCAGCTCACCGCGATCCGCAACGCCCACAGCGCGCACCTGCGCTCGCAGGCCTCCATCCTCGCGCAGGACATCCTGGACCGCATCCGCGCCAACCGCGCCAACGCCACCGCCTACGCCATCGACCTCGCCGCCTCGCCCCCCACCGGTAGCACCCTGCCGGAGCAGGACCTCAGTGCCTGGCTGGGGAGCCTCGCCGCCAACCTGCCCGACGGGGACGGGGCCGTGGCGGTCACCGCAGGCACCCCCACGACCGTGACGGTCACCATCCAGTGGAACGACAGCCGGGGCCTCGACGGCGACTCGACCCAGCAATGGCAGTACGTCACCCAGCTCTAGCGCAGCACGCCGCCATGACACACCCGCCCTTCGCCAAGCAAGGCTCCACGCGGCATGCGGCCGGCCTCAGCCTGGTCGAGCTGCTCGTCGCCCTCGCCATCGGCCTGATCGTGGTGGCGGGCGTGGTGCAGGTGTACATATCGGCCAGGCAGGCCTACCGGGCCACCGAGGCGCTGGCGCGCGTGCAGGAGGCCGGGCGCTTCGCCATCTCCGCCCTGATGCGCGACATCCGCATGGCCGGCTACTCCGGCTGCGCGGACCCGGACGGCATCCCCGTCAACAACATCGTCGACCTGGACGGGGACGGGAGCGCCGATTCCGGCTACACCCTCGGCACCGCCGCGGCGGTACGGATCGAGGACGAGATCACCACGGGCCCGGGTGTGGCCGGCACCGACCGGATCACCCTGCTCTACGCGATGCCGCAGATGGTGCCCATCGTCTCCACCGGCAACGTGGGGGGGACGGGAACGACGCCGGCCACGGCCGAGGTCAAGATCGCCGCGAACCCCTACGGCTTCCAGGCCGGCGACGTGATCGTGGTCACCGACTGCCAGCAGGCCGACATCTTCGCCGCGACGACCGTCTCCGGCGGCGGCGCCGGCGGCTCGCCCGTCACCATCGCGATCGCCGCCGCCAACAACACCACCCCCCGGCTCAGCAAGGACTACAACAAGAACTACGCCATGGCGATGCAGGTGGTCTCGCGCCGCTACTTCATCGGCGACACCGGGCGCACCGACGCCGGCGGCCAGCCCATCTACGCCCTCTACCGGCAGGACGGCTCGGATCCCGCCGTCGAGCTGGTCGAGGGCATCCAGGGCATGGAGATCAGCGTCGCGCTCGACACCGACGGCGACGGCGCCGCCGACACCCGCAGCACATCGCCCGGGGGCGTCCCCGCGGACCAGATCGTGGCGGTGACGGTGAGCCTCTGGGCGCGCAGCACGGACGACCACGTGGTCGAGAGCCCGCGCAGCTTCACCGTGGGCACCGAGACCGTCTCCCCCTCGGACAAGCGCCTGCATCTGGTGTTCACCGCCACCGCAGGCCTGAGGAACCGGCTGCCATGAGCGCGCAGACGCGGATCCGCCTCCCTTCGATCGCCACATCAGCCCATGCCCGGGGCGCCGCCCTCGTGGTCGGCCTCCTCATCCTGCTCGTCATCACGATCATCGGGCTGAGCAGCATGCGCTCCACCCTGCTGGAGGAGCGCATGGCGGGGAACCTCCGCGACCGCGCACGCGCCTTCGAGGCCGCCGAGGCGGCGCTGCGCGCGGCCGAGGGCTGGCTGCTGTCCCAGGGCAGCCGCCCCCTGACCAACAGCGGATCGCCTTACGAGGTCTGGACCGCCAACGGCCCCGATCCCGACACCTCCAACGCGACGCCGTGGTGGTTCGAGAACACGATCGATGCGGCGTGGTGGAGCTCGAACGCCAGATCCCATTCGTACTACCTGCTCCCCTCCACGCCGGGATACGTCGTCGAGGAGATGCAGTTCGTGCCCGACTCCGGCACCCTCAACATCGGGACCGGCACCACCACGGGGCGCTGGTTCTACCGCATAACCGCGCGCGCCACCGGCGCCGACTCGGCCACCGAGGTGCTGCTCCAGAGCACCTACGCCGTCCGTTTCTGAGGGGCGGAGACCGGCACGGACACGAGGAGCGAGCCATGGCCAAGCCGACCGAGCGCAACGCAACCGGCAGGTTCCTGCCCGCGGGGCGGCCCGCCATCGCCGCCGCCGCCGCCCTCCTCGTCCTGATGACGGGCTGGCGGCCCGCCCCCGCGGCCCCGCTCTCCCTGAGCGAGGTCCCGCTGGTGACCGGCGGCGGCGTGCCGGCCAACCTCCTGCTCACCTTCGACGACTCCGGCAGCATGGGCTGGGCCTTCATCCCGGACAACAGGGGCAACACCGATGCACGCCGCAACTCGCGCCGGTACAAGTCCTATATCTGGAACCCGATATATTACAACCCCTATTTCCGATACGTGCCACCGCTGGACGCATTAGGCTTTGCGCTCACGACGAGCTTCAACAGCGCCTACATCGACGGCTTCAATCCCTCCCTCGGCACCGTCGACCTCGCGAACGGCTACCGCCCGACCTTGTTCCTCTACGAGGGAGGTACCTGCTCCGGCGCGCAGAGCTCGGGCAGCTGGTGCCATGCGGTGGTCAGGAACCCCGCAGCCGACTACCCCGGACAGGAAACGTCGCCCGTGCCGGCCTACTATTACGTCTACGATTCGAGCCTGTCGGGCTGCAGCGGAAGCCTCGACGACGACGACTGCTACCGGCGCGTCATCGTGAGCGCCACCTCGGGGCCCGGCGGCACCGACGAGCGCCAGAACTTCGCCAACTGGTACTCCTTCTACCGCACCCGCAGCCTCATGGTGCGCACGGCCGCCTCGCGCGCCTTCGCCGCCCTGGGCGACAACTTCCGGCTCGGCTGGCAGAACCTCCACACCTGCGACGGCTTCGACAATAGCTGCAATGACTGGCAGGGCAACACCTACGACAGCCGCATGCGCGCCTTCACCGGCACCCACCGCACGAAGTTCTACGACTGGCTGTTCCGCACGCCCTCGGCCGGCAACACGCCGCTGCGGCGCGCGCTCGACCGGGCCGGCAAGGCGCTCACGGGCACGGACCCCTACCGCGACGATCCCCTCGACTCCGGATCCACCGCGCGCGCCTGCCGCCAGAGCTTCCACATCGCCCTCACCGACGGCCTCTGGAACGGCACCACCCCGAGCGGCATCGGCGACTACGACGACACGTCGCACACCCTTCCCGACGGCAAGAGCTACTCGCCCGCCGAGTCCAGCGCCACCGCCCACCCCTACCATAGCGGCTACAGCGTGAACCTCGCCGACATCGCCTTCTACTACTGGGCACGCGACCTCGCGACGGGCGTGCCCAACGAGGTGCCCCCCTACATCGTCGAGA
>JALSJE010000131.1 GCA_026989495.1 Gammaproteobacteria bacterium
TACCTTGATCGGCCTCTGCACGGCGAGGTGTGGTTGCTGCTGATTTACTCCAAGCAAGTGGCTGACGACATTCCTCTCCCTGTGTTGCGCAAGTTACGTGAGGCGTTGAAAGATGCCGAAGGATGAGAAGGACCTGATCCGTCGCGATGCCCGTCGCGATCTGGGCGCGGAGCTGCTGGAATCCGTGCTGCAGATGCGGCGTGGCATCCGGGGAAGGGTGCACGGCGAGGTGGCGCGCATCCGCTATCGCACGGGTCTCTCCCAGACGGAGTTCGCCGCCTTGCTCGGAGTCAGCGTACGCACGCTGCAGGATTGGGAGCAGGGGCGTCGCAAGCCGCGGGGCGCCGCCAGGACCTTGCTCCGCATCGCGGAGCGTCACCCTGAGCTGCTCAAGGAGCTGGCGGCCTGACCGTGCGCTGGCCGGGTGGCCCTCGAGGGGCTGTTCACCTGCAGCCGCTCCCTCGTTTTCCTCCCACGTTCGGCGAGGTCGGCGCCCCTTTCCTCCCGGCCTGCGCGGCCATAGAATAGGCCGCCCTCCGCGCAGGCGGAGATTCGCGACTCCTTGCCTCACCGGCGTGGCCGGGAGGCTGCTGCCAGGCCGAAAGGAGCGAACCGCATGAGACACTACGAGATCGTCTTCCTGGTCCATCCGGACCAGAGCGAGCAGGTCCCCGCCATGATCGAGCGCTACCGCTCGACCATCGAGCAGCGCGGGGGCCGGATCCACCGGCTCGAGGACTGGGGCCGCCGTCAGCTCGCCTACCCCATCCAGAAGGTCCACAAGGCGCACTACGTGCTCATGAACATCGAGTGCGACAAGGAGACCCTGGACGAGCTGACGAGCGCCTTCCGCTTCAGCGACGCGGTGCTGCGGCACCTGGTCATCCGCCGCGACAAGGCCATCACCGAGCCCTCCCCCATGGCCAAGGCCAAGGAGGAGAAGGAGCGCAGGTCGCGCGAGCGCGAGGGCGAGGCCAAGGCCAAGCCCGAGACCGCCAAGGCCGAGGAGGCCAAGCCCGAGGCGGCGGCCGAGGGCGCGGCCGGGGCGGAGGCCGCCGCGCCCGCCGGCGCGACGGAGGGCTGAGGCCGGTCCGCCGCGCCCCGTGGCCGAGCCCCTCGACCGCGTGGCGCCGGAGGGTGAGGTGGGGGTAGCGGCGGTGTCCTTGGTGGTCCGTCACCGATCCGTGCAGACCGAGGCCGACGGTCCCGTGCGGGTGGGCTGCCGCATCCCTTGGTGGCCTGCGGGGCGGCGGCCCCTGCCGGGCGGCTCGCGGCCTGGACGCGGGGGCGGGTGACGGGCTTCCTGGCGGCGGGCGCCCGCGGGGGGCTGGCGCTCCGCGCGCAGCGCATCGAGATCGTCGACGAGCAGCACGGCCGGGCCCGGGGCGCCGGCCGGGAGGAGCACTGAGATGGCACGTTTCTTCAGGCGCAGGAAGTACTGCCGCTTCACGGCCGAGGGTGTCGAGGAGATCGACTACAAGGACATCGCCACCCTCAAGAGCTACATCACCGAGACGGGCAAGATCGTGCCGAGCCGCATCACCGGCACGAGCGCCAAGTACCAGCGCCAGCTCGCGCGCGCCATCAAGCGGGCCCGCTACCTGGCGCTGCTGCCCTACTGCGACCGCCACTGAGCGACGGGATGCTGCGGCGGCTGCTGGCCGCCGTCATGGCCGACCGCTGGCGCGCGGCCCTGGCGGCGGTGGCCACGGGCTTCCTCGCCCTGCTGGTGCCGCCGCTCAGCGTGCTGAGCGGCGCGGTGCCGGCCCTGGTGACCCTGGCCCACGGCGCGGGCGAGGGGCTGCTGGTGACGGCCATCGCCGCCGGCGGCGGGGCCCTCACCGGCCTGCTGGTGCTGGGGCAGGGCTGGGTGGCGGCCGCCCTGGTGCTGGGGTCGTGGCTGCCGGCGGTGGGCGTGGCGGCCGCCGTGCGCGCCACCGGCACGCTCGCGCTCGGCCTCTGGGCGGCGGCGGGCATCGGCGCCGCCGTGGTGGGGCTGCTCCATCTGGCCCTGCCGGAGCCTGCGGCCTTCTGGCGCGAGGCCCTGGCCGCGCCGGCCCTGCGCGGGGCCTTGCCCGAAATGCCCGACGCGGTGCTGGCGCGGGCGGCCGAGTGGATGAGCTTCGCGCTGGGGCTGGGCGTGGCCCTGGGCCTGGCGCTGGTCCTGCTGCTCGCCCGGGGGGCGCAGGCGGTGCTGTATAATCCCGGCGGCCTCGCCCGGGAGCTCCAGGCGCTGCGCCCCGGGCGCGTGGGCGCGGTCCTCACCGCGCTCGCCTGGGGCGGCGGAATGGCCGGGCCGGGCCTCCTGCGCGACCTGGCCGGGGCGGTCGCCGTGCCCTGGCTCTTCGCCGGGCTCGGGCTGGCCCATGCCCTGGCCGCCGGCCGCCTGGGCTGGCTGGTGGCCCTCTATGTGGCCCTGGCCCTGGTGCCCCATGTGGCGGTGGCGCTGGCCGGGCTGGGATGGATGGATGCATGGCTGGATATCCGGCGGCGGCTGGCCAGGGGCGGGCCGCCAGGCAATCGGGCATGAGACGGGTGCTGCGATGGAAGTGATCCTGCTGGAGAAGATCAAGAACCTGGGGGACCTGGGCGACCGCGTGAAGGTCAGGCCCGGCTATGGGCGCAACTACCTGATCCCCCAGGGCAAGGCCGTGCCGGCGACGCCGGAGAACATCAAGCGCTTCGAGGAGCGCCGCGCGGAGCTCGAGCGCCAGGCCGCCGAGGCGCGTGCCGCCGCCGAGGCGCGCCGGGAGAAGCTGGAGGGCCTGGAGGTGACCATCCCGGCGCGCGCGGGCCAGGAGGGCAAGCTCTTCGGCTCGGTGGGCACCCAGGACATCGCCGAGGCGGTCACCGCCGCGGCCGGGATCGAGGTCGAGCGCCGCGAGGTGCTCATGCCCGAGGGCCCGATCCGCCAGACGGGCGAGTACGAGATCGAGCTGCAGCTTCATAGCGACGTGAGCGCCATGGTGCGCATCGTCGTCGTGCCCGAGTCCGGCTGAGCGCCGCCGCTCGCCGATTCCGGGGAAACGGCTGCGGCTATAATCGGCCAGCGCGGGCGCGATCGCTGCCCGCGCTGGCGGCCATCAGCCACCACTGCGGAGGGGAGATGCCCGAGCCTGCCCAGCCCAGCGCCATGGGCGACGCGGCCGTCGACCGCCTCCGGGTGCCTCCCCACAGCATCACCGCCGAGCAGGCCGTGCTCGGTGGCCTCATGCTGGACAACGAGGCCTGGGACCGGGTCGCGGACCGCGTCGGCGAGGACGACTTCTACCGCCGCGACCACCGCCTGATCTTCCGCGCCATCGCGGCGCTCGCGGAAGCGGGCAAGCCCTTCGACGTCGTCACCCTCTCGGAGTGGCTCGAGGCCCACGGGCTGCTGGAGGAGGCGGGGGGGCTGGCCTACCTCGGCACGCTGGCCAAGGATACGCCCAGCGCCGCCAACATCGCCCATTACGCCGACATCGTGCGCGAGCACTCGGTGCTGCGCCAGCTCGCCCGTGCGGGCACCGAGATCGCCGGCCGCGCCTATCAGCCCGAGGGGCGCAGCGTGAGCGAGCTGCTCGACGAGGCCGAGCGTGCCGTCTTCCAGATCGCCGAGCAGGGCCGCCGCGGGCGCGAGGGCTTCGTGGACATCCGCGAGCTGCTGCGCCGCACCGTCGACCGCATCGACGAGCTGCACGAGCGCGACAGCCCCATCACCGGTGTGGCCACCGGCTTCACCGACTTCGACGAGCGCACCAGCGGACTCCAGCCCGGCGACCTCATCATCGTCGCCGGACGTCCGTCCATGGGCAAATGCGTCGTGGCCGGCAGCCGCGTGCTCGATCCCGAAAGCGGGCGGCTGGAGCCCATCGAGCGGCGCGTGCGCGAGCGCCGCGCGGCCGTGCTGAGCCTGGACGCGAAGGGCAGGCTGGTGCCGGCCCGGGCGAGCGCCTTCGTCGACGACGGCCTGAAGCCGGTGTGGCGCGTGCGCACGGCGCTCGGCCGCGAGATCCTCGCCACGGCCCCGCATCCTTTCCTGACCATCGAGGGCTGGAAGCGCCTGGAGGCGCTGCGGCCCGGCGAGCACATCGCCGTCCCGCGGCGTCTGCCCGTGTTCGGCCGCCGGGCGCTGCCCGAGGCGGAGGTGCGGCTCATCGCCTATTTCCTCACGGACGGGTCGGTGGTGGGAACGAGCCCGAGGTTCACGAACGGCGATCCGCGGCTGCGCCGCGACTTCGAGCAGGCGGTGCGTGCCCGCTTCCCCGGCGTGCGCTGCACGCTGGTGGACAGCGGTGGCACCCGCACGCCGACCTTGCAGGTCGTGCGGGACCGGAACGCGCGCCTCGCGCGCCGGGCCTTCGCGCGACTTCTGCGCCGCGCCATGCGTGCGCGGGGATGGTCCATGCACGCGCTGGCCGCGGCCGTGGGCGTCACGCCGGGTGCCGTGCACGGCTGGTTCCACGGCCGCGCGGCCCCCAGCGCGCCGCATCTCGCGCGGCTGCTGCCGGTCCTGGGCTGGGACGGGGAGATGGAGGCGCAGGCCGCGCGGGCACGCTGGAACGGCGACAACCCCGTCACCGCCTGGCTGCGCGAGATCGGTCTCTGGGGATGCACCGCCCGTGAGAAGCGTGTGCCGGAGCCCGTCTTCGAGCTCCCCCGCGAGCGGCTCGCGCTCTTCCTCAACCGCGCCTTCGCCTGCGACGGCAGCGTCTACGTGCAGAACGGCGACCAGGCGGCGCTCTCCTATGCGACGGGCAGCGAGGGGCTCGCGCGCGACATGCAGCATCTGCTGCTGCGCTTCGGCATCCTGGCCAAGCTCCGCGCCCGGCGCATGCGCTACGGCGGAGGCTGGCGGGCGGCATGGGAGCTGCGCATCACGCGGCAGGAGGACATCGAGGCCTTCACGCGCGAGATCGGCATCTTCGGCAAGGAGGCGGCGCTGGAGAAGGCCGTGCGGGTGAGCCGCGCCAAGCGGCGCAAGGTCAGCCTCGACACTGTGCCGCCCGGGGTGTGGCGGCTCATCGAGCGCGCCAAGGGCGGACGGAGCTGGGCGGAGCTGGCCGAGGCGCTCGGTCATCCGCGCCGCGGCCACAACCTCCATGTCGGCAGGCGCGGCCTCAGCCGGCACAGGCTCGCGCGCATCGCCGAGGCGCTGGGAGACGAGGCCCTGGCCAACCTCGCCACCTCCGACATCTGCTGGGACCGCATCGTGGCCATCGAGTACGCGGGCCGGCGGCACGTGTACGACCTGACGGTGCCGGAGCACCACAACTTCGTGGCCGAGGACATCGTCGTCCACAACACCTCGTGGGCGCTCAACGTGGCCGAGCACGCGGCGATCAAGGACAAGGTGCCGGTGGCCATCTTCAGCATGGAGATGCCGGGCGAGCAGCTCGCCATGCGGCTGCTCTCCTCGCTCGGCCGCATCGACCAGCACAAGATCCGCTCAGGGCGCCTCGATGACGAGGACTGGCCGCGGCTGACATCGGCGGTGCAGATCCTCTCCGAGGCGCCGCTCTTCATAGACGACACCGCCGCGCTCACGCCCGCGGAGCTGCGCGCCCGCGCCCGCCGGCTCAAGCGCGAGCACGGGCTCGGGCTCATCGTCATCGACTATCTGCAGCTCATGCAGGTGCCGGGCACCACCGAGAACCGCGCCACCGAGATCTCCGAGATCTCGCGCTCGCTCAAGGCGCTGGCCAAGGAGCTGCACGTGCCGGTGGTGGCGCTCTCGCAGCTCAACCGCGGCGTCGAGCAGCGCCCCAACAAGCGCCCCATGATGTCCGACCTGCGCGAATCGGGTGCGATCGAGCAGGACGCGGACCTGATCGTGTTCCTGTACCGCGACGAGGTCTACAACGAGGACAGCCCGGACAAGGGCGTGGCCGAGGTCATCATCGGCAAGCAGCGCAACGGGCCGGTGGGCACGGTGCGGCTCACCTTCCTCGGCCAGTACACGCGCTTCGAGAACTTCGCCTCCGAGGTCTACACCAGCGGGGACTTCGCATGAGGCGCACGGCGCAGGTCGTGGTGGACCTCGACGCCCTGCGCCACAACCTCGCCCGGGCGCGCGACGCCGCGGGAAAGGCGCGGGTCATGGCCGTGGTCAAGGCCGACGCCTACGGCCACGGCCTGGCCGAGGCCGCCCGGGCCCTGGCGGACGCCGACGCGCTCGCCGTCGCCTGCGTGGGCGAGGCGGCGGCGCTGCGCGAGGCCGGCTGGGAGGGCCGCATCGTCGTGCTCGAGGGGGTGGCCGATGCGGCGGGGCTGCGGGAGGCGGCGGCGCTGGAGGCCGACCTGGTGGTGCATGCGCCCGAGCAGCTGGCGCTGCTGGAGGGAGCCGGGTCGCGCCGGCCGCTCGACGTGTGGGTGAAGCTGGACACCGGGATGCACCGGCTCGGCTTCCCGCCCGAGGCGGCCGCAGGGCTCGCGGCAAGGCTCGCGGGGCTCGCCGCGGTGGGGACGGTGCGCTGGATGACGCATCTGGCCTGCGCCGACGACCGCCGTGACGGGGCCACCGCGCGCCAGCTCGCCCGCTTCGCCGCCGCCCTGGAGGGGATCCCGGGCGAGCGCTCGGCGGCCAACTCGGGCGGGCTCCTCGGCTGGCCGGAGGCCGCGCTCGACTGGGCGCGGCCGGGCATCATGCTCTACGGGGCCTCCCCCTTCACGGGCGCCACGGGCGAGACCGAGGGCCTGCGCCCGGCCATGCGTTTCGAGACCCGCCTCATCGCGGTCACGCGCCGCCGCCGGGGCGACGCCCTGGGCTACGGCGGCGCGTGGGTGTGCCCGGAGGACATGCCGGTGGGCGTGGCCGCCGCCGGCTACGGCGACGGCTATCCGCGCCATGCCCCGTCCGGCACGCCGGTGCTGGTGCGCGGCCGGCGCGCGGCGCTGGTGGGGCGCGTCTCCATGGACATGATCCTGGTGGACCTGCGCGGGGTGCCGGACGCGCGGCCCGGCGACCCCGTCACCCTGTGGGGCCCGGGGTTGCCGGTGGAGGCCGTGGCGGCGGCGGCGGGGACCATCCCCTACGAGCTGCTCTGCGCCGTGTCGGGGCGCGTGCCGCGCCGCGTGGTCGAGCGCCCGCACGCGGTGCAGGAGGCGGGCCGCCGGTAGTCCCATGGCCCGGGCCCGCGCGCGCACCGTCTACGTCTGCTCGGCCTGCGGGGCGGAGAGCCCCAAGTGGGCCGGCCAGTGCCCGGAGTGCGGCGCCTGGAACACCCTGAGCGAGGTCACCGTGCAGCCGGCGACGCCCGCGCGTGCCGGCGCCCGGGCCGGCTTCGCGGGGGCGGCGGGGCAGGGCGGGCCGGTCGCGCTCGCGCAGGTGCGCGGCGCCGAGGCGCGGCGGCTGCCCACCGGCATCGAGGAGCTCGACCGCGTGCTCGGCGGCGGGCTGGTGCCGGGCTCCGTGGTGCTGCTGGGCGGCGACCCCGGGGTGGGCAAGTCCACCCTGCTGCTCCAGGCGGCGGCGGCGGTGGCCGACCGGGTCGGCACGCTCTACGTCACGGGCGAGGAGTCGCCGGAGCAGGTGGCCCTGCGGGCCGCCCGCCTGGGGCTGGCGCAGGCGCCGGTGAGGCTGCTCGCCGAGACCGCGGTGGAGCGCATCCTGGCGGAATCGGAGCGGGCCAGGCCGGCCGTGATGGTGGTGGACTCGGTGCAGACGCTCTGGACCGAGCTCCTGCAGTCCGCGCCGGGCTCGGTGGCCCAGGTGCGCGAGAGCGCCGCCCAGCTCACGCGCTTCGCCAAGGCCACGGGCACCACCGTCCTCCTGGTGGGCCACGTCACCAAGGAGGGCACGCTGGCCGGCCCGCGGGTGCTCGAGCACATGGTCGACACCGTCCTCTACTTCGAGGGCGATCCGGGCGGGCGGTGGCGCATGGTGCGGGCGGTGAAGAACCGCTACGGCGCCGTGAACGAGCTGGGCGTCTTCGCCATGACGGAACAGGGGCTGCGCCCCGTGGGCAATCCCTCGGCCATCTTCCTTTCCCGTCACGGCGCGCCGGTGCCGGGCAGCGTGGTGATGGCGGCGCTGGAGGGCACGCGCCCGCTGCTGGTGGAGGTGCAGGCGCTGGTGGACCAGAGCCCGCTCGCCAACCCGCGACGCCTCGCCCAGGGCCTGGACGGAGGGCGGCTCGCCATGCTGCTCGCCGTCCTCCACCGCCACGGCGGCGTGGCGATGCTGGACCAGGACGTCTACGTCAACGTGGTGGGAGGGGTGCGCGTGGCCGAGACGGCCGCCGACCTGCCGGTGCTGCTCGCGGCGCTGTCGAGCTTGCGGGGGCGGTCACTGCCGCGCGGGCTCGTGGTCTTCGGCGAGGTGGGGCTCGCGGGGGAGGTGCGGCCGGTGCCGGGCGGCGAGCAGCGCCTGCGCGAGGCCGCCCGCCAGGGCTTCGCCCACGCCATCGTGCCGCGCGGGAACGTCCCCCGCGGCGGGGTGGCGGGGCTCGAGCTGCACGTGGTCACGCGCCTCGAGGAGGCGCTGCGGGCCGCCGAGGCGCTCGCCTGAGCGCCCTTTCCCGTGCCCTCCCCGCGAGAGGGTGCCCCCCTCCCGCACCCTCCCCCCGCTTGCAGGGGGAGG
>JALSJE010000132.1 GCA_026989495.1 Gammaproteobacteria bacterium
CCGAGTGTGCGGAGCGGATTGCCGAGGCGCGCCCCGGTCAGGTGGGGGCGGTGTTCGGGCTGGAGGGCCGGTGGCTGGGGGTGGAGCTCTTCGGCCATCCGGCGCTCTACCGGGCCTACCGGCTGCAGGTGGTGCGGAGCTGGCTGCTGGATGCGCGCGACCCGGTGGTGCGGCCGGCCAAGGACGCCCCCGAGACGGTGGAGGCGCTGCTGGAGCGGCTCGGGCGGGCGCCGGCGGCGCATCGGCCGGCGCCGGGGATGGGAGAGCACTGGCGGATCGAGGGCCCGCTCGCCGGCTCGGCCCTGCTCCACGGCGAGCGCGTGGTGCACCTCGTCGCCTTCCACGCGGCGGCGTGAGGTGCGTTTGCGACCGGGGTATGCGGAATAAGGGGGGAAGAGCGATGAGGCAGAGAAACGCGAAGAGATTCCGTTCCATGGCCATGCTGCCGCTGCTGGGACTGGCGGGCGGATGCGCCACCATCACGCGGGGCACGACCGAGGCCTTCGTGATCGAGAGCGAGCCGCCGGGAGCGCATGTGCGCCTGTCGACCGGCGAAACCTGCCGCACACCGTGCACACTCAAGAAGAAACGCAAGGAGAGCTTCGTCGTGCACATCGAGAAGCCCGGCTACGAGCCCGTGGAGGTGCAGGTGACGAACCAGGTGGCCGGGGCGGGTGCCGCCGGGATGGCGGGCAATGTGATCCTGGGCGGTCTGATCGGTGCGGCGGTGGACGCGGGCTCCGGCGCCATGCTCGAGCTGGTGCCCAATCCGGTCAAGGTCAGGCTGGTTCCGCTGGGAGCCGTGCGCCGCGAGGAGGATCCCGGCACGGCGCCCACGCGGGATGGGAGCCCGGATTCCGCTTCGCCCGGCAGCGGGGGAGAGACGGGAAATGTGGCAACAGGTGTCGGGGAGGAGGACGCCGAGGCGTTTTGAAGCAGCGGACGCTCCGGCTCGTTCCGTCGGCTGTGCGCACTGGAGGCAGACCCTTGGGCGGTGCGGCGCGGGTGGCGGACGGCGCGTGCATGACGTAACCTCATCGCGGGTGTGGACGCTCCGTGCGAATGCGCCCGGTGAGCGGGCGCGCGATTCGGCCATGCTGGACGAGGCGCAGAGCGACAGCGTGCTGGATCTCCCGCTTGCGCGTCTGCGCCTGCGGTTTCAGGTGGAGGGGGAGGCACGCTTTCCGGAAGCGTATACCGGTTCGGCATGGCGGGGCGGATTGGGGCACGCGCTGAGGCAGGCGGCCTGCATCGCGCGTCTGGATCGATGCGATCCCTGCCTGCTGCGCTACGAGTGCCCCTACGCCTACGTCTTCGAGACCCCGCCGCCGCCTGACACCGAGCGGATGCGGAAGTATCCGGCCGCGCCCCATCCCTTCGTCCTCGAGCCCCAGGAGGTCTACGCGCCTGGCGGATCGGTGAGGGTGTCCGGCAAGGAAGAGGGGCGCTACGAGCTTGGGCTGGTCCTCGTCGGGAGCGCGATCCGTCATGCGCCCTACATCATCTGGGCACTTTCCCGGGCGGCGGAGCGGGGCATCGGTGCCAGGCGTGCGAGCCTGGTCCTGGACGAGGTCCTGCTGGAGGACCGCGCGGCCGACGGCGGCTGGCGAAGGCTCGATGCCGGACCGCTGCCCCGGCTGCGACCTCTGACGCTGACGCTTCCCGAAGTGCCGCAGAGCGTCCGGATCCGGTTTCTGACTCCGCTCCGGCTGGCGCGGGACGGCCGGGTGGTCCGCGAAGGTGAGCTTTCGTTTTCCGTCCTGCTGAGGAATCTGCTGCGCCGGATCTCGCTCATGCACTATTTCCATGGGAGACGCGCCCTCGAGCTCGATTTCCGGGCGCTTGCCGAGGCGTCCGGTTCCGTCGAATGGGAAGCGGAGCGGCTCGAATGGATCGAGCTGTCGCGCCACTCGAGCAGGCAGGGCCGCCGGATGCCGCTGGACGGCGTGGTGGGGTCGGTGCGGCTGGAAGGGAAGGCGGTCGCGCCCTTCTGGCCCTTCCTCGTGCTCGGCGGTGTCGTCCATGCCGGCAAGGCGGCGACGATGGGGCTGGGGCGATACCTGATCGAGGCCGTCGCTCCATGAGCTGGGAGGGATATTCGAGGCGGGTGCTGCTCTGCGTCACGGGGCTGTCCCCCCAGGTCGTCACGGAGACGCTCTACGCCCTCGCGGTCGAGGCCCCGCCGGAAGAGCGGTTCGTTCCCACCGAAATCGTGGTGGTGACGACGAGCGAAGGCGCGGAAAGGATACGCCTGCAGCTCCTCTCGAAGGAGCCGGGGTGGCTGCATCGGCTGCGGGCCGACTACGGGCTCCCCGCCATCCGCTTCGACGAGAGCACGATACGCGTGCTGCGGGACGAGGATGGCCGCCCCATCGACGACATCCGCAATCCGGCCGCCAGCGAGGCGGTCGCCGACCTCATACTCGAGGCGGTTCGCGAGCTCACCGCCGATCCCGACAGCGCCGTGCACGCTTCGATGGCCGGCGGGCGCAAGACCATGAGCTATTATCTCGGCTACGCGATGAGCCTGTGCGGCAGGCCGCAGGACCGCCTCTCCCACGTGCTCGTGGACCCGCCGTTCGAAGGACACCCCGATTTCTTCTATCCGGCTCCGCGCCAGCGCGTCATATTCGCCGTGGGCGACCAGCGCCCCCTGGACGCCTCGAAGGCGCGCGTGACGCTGGCGGGCATTCCGTTCGTGCCCATGCGCCACGCCGTGGAGGCCGGGCTGGACCACCGGCGCGGAGTCCGGTTCCGCGACCTCGTGGCCCTGGCGCGCCGCGCCGTGGGCCCACCGGAGCTGGTGCTCGACCTCCCGGGGAGGCGCGTGCGGGCCGGCGGCGTGGAGGTCCGTCTGAGCCCGTCGCTGCTGGCGCTCTATGCGGTCTTCGCCCGGCGTGCGAAGAGAGGGGAGGAGCCGCTCGCCGCGCCGCCGAAGGAGGTGGGCGACCCGCGGTGGGCCGAGTGGTATCTCGACGAGTACCGGAGGATCGTCGGCGAGCTGGGGGTGCGGGACGCCACCGAGCGCGCCCTGCGCGACGGCATGGACGGCCAGCGCTTTTCCTATCTCAAGCCGAAGCTGCACAAGGCGCTCAGGCATGCGTTGGGCCATACGGCCGAGCCCTATCTCATCAGGGCCTCCGGCAGGCCGCGGCGGTTCTGGCTCGACCTTCCGCCGGATGCGATCCGGTTCGAGACGCTGAAGGAGGATGCATGACCACGCTGATCAGCTTTCTCGGAAGGGCGAGCGCCGATCCGAAGACAGGCTACCGCACGGCCCGCTACCGCTTCCCCGACGGCGCGACGGCCGAGACCGCCTTCTTCGGGCTGGCGCTGCGCGAGCAGCTTGCCGCCTCGCGGCTCGTCCTGCTCGGCACGCCCGGCTCCATGTGGGACGTGCTGGTCGAGCACCTCGCGGCCGGCAGCCCCGGAAAGCTGGAGGAAGCCCGCCTCTCGCTCCTGGAGGCGGCCGAGCGGCGCGCCGTGGACGAGGGGCACCTGGAGCGGCTCCGCCCCTTGCTGGAGGAAGGGCTCGGCTGCGATTGCGAGCTCGTCCTGATCCCTTACGGACGCTCCCTCGACGAGCAGGAGATGGTGCTCGACGATCTGGCCGAGATCGTGCGCCCTGCCGAAGGGGACGTGCATTTCGACCTCACCCATGGGCTGCGGCATCTGGCGATGCTCGGGCTGGTGGCGGCGCACCTGCTCGAGACCCTGCGCCGCGATCTCGCCGTGGAGGCCGTCTGGTACGGCGCCTTCGAGCTGCGTGGCGAGGACGGCGTGGTGCCGGTGCTGAGGCTCGACGGCCTGGTCCGCCTGCAGGCCTGGATCGAGGCCTGGCGCCGCTTCGAGGACGACGGCGACTACGCCGTCTTCGCCGACCTGATCGAGGCCGAGGATGGGGACCCGGAGCTCGCCGAGGCGCTGCGCCGTGCCGCATTCTTCGAGAGCGTGCTCAACCTGCCCGATGCCCGTCGGCGCCTTCTTGGGGTGCTGGAGCGCCTGGACAGGCCTCTCCCGGGTGCGGGCAGGATCTTCACCGGCAGGCTGCGCGAGCGCCTCGCCTGGGCGAGGCGCGGCGAGCTCTACGAGCACCAGCGCCGGCTCGCCGCCCTGCACCTCACGAAAGGCGACTACCTGCGCGCGGCGATCCTCGTCAACGAGGCCGTTCTGACGCGCTGGATGAAGGAGCGCGGGTTCGGCGACGTCAACTCGCAGCGCGACCGCGAGCGTGCCCGCAGGGAGATGCTCGAGGAGATGCGCGAGGCGCGCCGCGACGCCGAGCACGAGGACTTCCGCCTGCTCGAGACGGTGCGCAACGCCCTGGCCCATGGGTCGGTGCCCGAGTGGCGCAAGGCCCGCGAGCTGGTGCGGAACGAGGACCGCCTGCGCAGCGAGCTGGGGCGGATCCTGTCGCGCCTGCTGACATAGCCGCATGGCCCGGCGGGTTCTCGTCGCGACCCTGGGCGGAAGCTGGGCGGTGGTGCCCGAAGCCGTGGCGATGCTCGACCCGGAGCGCGTGCCCCTCTTCGGGTCGGGTGGGAGCGGGACGGACGCACACGGCCGGCGCCACCCCCTGCCGGCGGTGGACGAGGTCTGGGCGGTCGGCACCGCCGCCTCGGCGGGGCGGTCGGGCACGAGGCTGGCGGCCTGGGCGAAGGCCGTCGGCATCCCCGTGCGCCTGTGGTGGCCCGAGGGGATGGACGATATCGCTTCGGACGACGATGCCCGCCGGATGGCGGATCTCATCCACCGCATCGTCTGGCATGCGGCGGCCGGCCGGCCGCCCCCGGTGCTGAGCCTCGCCGGCGGGCGCAAGACCATGAGCGCGGACCTCCAGCGAGCCGGCCAGCTCTACGGGCATGGCGGGCTGCTGCACGTGATCGAGACGCTCGACGGCGAGGGCCGCGAGACGCTCGGACGGCTGGCGGGCGACCCCCTGTCACTCACGCGACCCTTGCCCGAGGCCCTTGCGGCCCGCATCCAGCCGGTCGTGCTCTCGGCGGGACAGCCGCCGGCGGATGCGGTCGAGGCCGAGCGTTCGCGGCTCGAGCAGGCCGCCGGCGGCCTGCCTCCGGCCGGTGCCGTCCGGATCGACCGCACCCCGCTGCTCGATCTCGCCGACGAGGTGCAGCGCGAGGCCGACAGCCTGCGGGCCAGCTTCGGCCTGCGGCTCGACGCCGACGGGCGCCAGGGGTCCTTCCGCGCCCTCCATGCGCTGCCGCTGCGTGCGCTGCGCTGGCTGCGTGAGACGCGCATCGGCGCCGGCACGCAAGGCGAGGCGCAGGCGCTCGAATGGCTGCGGGCCCTGCCCAAGGCCGAGCTTCACTGCCACCTGGGGGGCGTGCTGGACGCGGCCGGCATGGTGGAGGTGGCTTCCGAAGAAGCCGCCCGGGTCGCGGAGGCGCGCCGCGCCGATCCGGAATTCGACGCCACCCTCTCCCGCCTGGAGGTCGCCGTGCGCGGGGACGATCTCGACGGGGTGCGCGCGGTTCTGGGTGCCGACCGCGACCCGGCAGGATGGGCGAAGGCGTTGCGCGGGCGCTGGCGCCGCGTGCCCGAGCCGCTCGGCGTGTGCGGGGTGCTGCTCGCCTTCGCGGGCCATGAGGCGCTCCTGGACGAGCTCGTCTTCGGGGGGCTGCGGGACGAGCGCCGGTTCGTCCGTATCGGGATCGAGGCGTACGAGCGGCTGGGCGACCTCCAGGGTTCCGGCCTGCTGCAGAGCCCCGCCACCCTGCGGGCCGTGATGGAGAAGGTGGCGAGGCGCTGCCGGGAGGAGGGGATCCGCTACCTGGAGCTGCGCTGCTCGCCCCTCAACTGCACTCGCGGCGGTCTCGTCGAGGATGAGGTGGTAGGGCTGCTGGTCGAGGGGGCCGAGCGCATGGCGCCGCAGACCGACGCGCGGCTCATCTTCACCGCGAGCCGCCACGGCGGCATGGGCCGTGTCGAGGCGCTCGTCGATCTCACGAGGCGGCTGCTGGAGAAGGGCGGGCGCTTCGCGCGCCGTTTCGCCGGCATCGACCTCGCCGGCGCGGAGCATGCCGCGGAGGCGGCCCGTTTCCGCGAGGCCTTCAGGCCCTTGCACGAGCGCGTCGTCCGCGTCACCATCCATGCGGGGGAAGGGGAGCCCGTGCGCAACATCTGGCAGGCGGTGTACGAGCTCAGTGCCGACCGCGTCGGCCACGGCCTCACGCTCCTCCAGGACCGCTCCCTGCTCGAGCGCTTCCGCGAAAGGCGCATCGCCCTCGAGATGTGCCCCTCCTCCAACTTCCAGATCGTCGGCTTCGACGATCCCGCGATCGGTGTCGCGGCCGGAAGGACCTATCCGCTCGCCGAGTATCTCCGCGCGGGGCTGAGGGTCACGGTCAACACCGACGATCCCGGCATGTCCCGCACGAGCCTCCCCCGCGAATACCTGAAAGCCGCGCGCATGACGCGGGGCGGGCTCTCCTGGTGGCAGATCCTGCAGCTCGTCCGCAACGGCTTCCGGGCCGCCTTCTGCCCGGCGGACGTGCAGGCGCGGCATCTGCGCGAAGCCGAGGAAGCCGTGGTGGGATGGGTATTGGAGCGCGCGTCGTGAAGCATGAGGCGATCCTCGTCCTCGCGCGCGAGGCCATCCCGGGGGCGTGGCTGCCGCGCGAGGGCGCGCTGCCGCTCGCCTGGAGCCGGCTCGAGGGCTGGCTCGATGGGGTGGATGGCGCATGCCGCTGGATGGAGCGCGTGCGGGCCGAGGACGATCCGCGCTGGAAGCAGCCCATCCCCTATCTCGTGCTGAGGGACGCCGGCGGTGCCGTGGCGGTCTACCGGCGGGCCGGTTCGGAGGGCAGGCTCCACGGCTGCTGGTCGGCAGGGGTCGGGGGCCATGTCGAGCGCCGGGACGAGGCGGGCTCGCTTGCCGGCACGCTGCTCGCCTGCGCGCGGCGCGAGCTGGCCGAGGAGGTCCATGCAGCCACGGGCGAGGTGCGGCCGGAGCGGTTCCTCGGCCTCGTCAACGAGGAGGTGACCGGGGTGGGCCGGGTCCACTGGGGGCTCGTCTTCGAGGTGCGCTGCGGGGGACGGCCCCGCGCGGGCGCGGAGCTGCGGGACCTGCGCTGGCTGCCGCCGGCCGAGGCGATGGCGCTGCCGCTCGAGCGCTGGAGCCGGCTTGCGCTCGCGCTCCTCGAGGGCCAAGACGGCAGGCCTGCCGCTGGCCCGACGCAGGCAGGCGGCGGCTAGCATGGGGGCGACTGAGGAGGAGACCACCGATGGGAGGAGAGGCCAAGGCCGCGAGCAGGGAAGGTGAGCGTGAGGACGGCGAGCGCTGGGTCACGCGCACCTTCCGGCTGGAGTTCACCACCCCAGCCTTCCTGGGCGACGCCGGGCAGGCCGGCGCCTGGCGCACGCCACCCTTCAAGCACCTCCTGCGCGAATGGTGGCGCGTGGCGTGGGCGGCCAGGCATGGGCCGTCCGGATGGCGCCGCTTGCGCGAGACCGAGGGACGCCTCTTCGGCCATGCCTGGCTCGAGACGGACCGCGACCGGCGGGGGCGCGAGGTGCATGCGCGCAGGAGCGGCGTGCTCCTCCGGCTGGAGCCCTGGGAAAGGGGCAGGATGAACCGCATGCCGCAGACGCAGCCGGTTGGGGAGGGCCGCCAGAAGGTCCCGAGCGGGCTGTATCTGGGCTACGGTCCGGTGCTGCAGGACAGGAAAAGCATCCGTGGGGGGTGCGCCATCGACGCCGAGGCGCACGCCGAGCTTCGGCTGGCCTTCTGCGAGCAGGTGGAAGGGGCGGAGCTGCTGGGCGAGACGCTCTCCCTGATCCAGGCGTTCGGGACCGTCGGAGGCCGGGGACGGAACGGCTGGGGTTCCGTGCGCCTGCTCGAGGGGGGCGAGCCGCTGCCGTTGTTGCGTGACGTCTCCAGATATGCCAGGGACTGGCGGGAATGCCTGCGGTTGGAAGAGGGCTGGCCTTGCGCGCTGGGCAAGGACGAGCACGGGCCGCTGGTCTGGGCGACGCCTCCGGCGGACAGCTGGAAGGGCGCCATCGAGTCGCTCGCACGGGTCCGCAAGGCGGTCAACCAGGAAGCGGGCCGGCGGCGCGGCCGGCACGTGGTCAGTGCGCCCGTGCCGAAAAACCCCAAAGGCCGGAGCCGGATGCCCGCGAGCCTCAGGTTCAAGGTGAGGCGCACGGCCGACGGCGGGTTCCAGGGGGTCGTCTTCCACATGCCGTATGTGGCGCCGCCGCTGGCACGCGAGGATCGCCGCCGCATCGAGGCGGTGTGGGCCTCGGTCCATCGGCTGCTGGACCGTGAGGCCGGCCTGAAGCGCGCCGGCGGCTGACCTGCGGGTTGCGAGGTGGCGTATGTCCGAGGGGAGTCCGGAATGAACGAGGGAGAGCGGCTCTGGCGCATCAAGCTGGCGGCGATGCTGCACGACCCGCCCGAGAAGGCGCTCGTCATCGGGCGCCGTGCGCACGAGAAGGGGACCGTCTGGCGCATGCTCGAGCAC
>JALSJE010000133.1 GCA_026989495.1 Gammaproteobacteria bacterium
CAGGGCCACGTCGGCGATGAGGCCGAAGGCGCGATAGTAGACCGCCATGAAGACGAGCACCAGCACGAAGCCCACCATCACCGAGCGCTTGCCCTGCTCCACGTTCTCGCGCCCCAGGCTCGGGCCCACGGTGCGCTCCTCGACGATCTCGATGGGGGCGGCGAGCGCGCCGGCGCGCAGCAGGAGCGCGAGGTTGCGCGCCTCGCGCGTGCTGTCGAGGCCCGTGATCTGGAAGCGCTTGCCGAAGGGCTCGCGGATGCGGGCGACGTTGATCACCTCCTCGATCCGCTTGCGCACCTTCACCGGCTTGCCGTCCACGAGGCGGGTCTCCACCTTGTTCTCGATGAAGACCACCGCCATCAGGCGCCCCACGTTCTCCTTGGTGAAGCGGTGCATGATCTTGCCGCCCTTGCTGTCGAGCGTGATGGAGACGTTGGGGCTGCCGTCGCGCTGGTCTATCCCCGAGGCGGCATTGATGATGTAGTCGCCGGTGATGATGACGCGCTTCTTGAGCAGGATGGGCCTGCCGTCGCGCTCGCGGTAGAGGCGCGAGCCCGGCGGCACGCGGCCGCTGCGCTCGGCCTCGAGCGGGTCGTGCTCCTCGTCCACCTGGCGGAACTCCAGGGTGGCGGTGGCGCCGAGGATCTCCTTCGCGCGCGCGGTGTCCTGCACGCCCGGCAGCTGCACCACGATACGGCTCTGGCCCTGCTGCTGGATCACGGGCTCGGCCACGCCGAGCTCGTTGACGCGGTTGCGCAGGGTGGTGATGTTCTGCTCCAGGGCGAGCTTGCGGATCTCGCGCAGCTCCTCCTCGGACAGGCGTGCCACCAGCGGGTGGCCATCGGCGCCCTCCAGCGGCTCGAGCACCAGGCGTGGGAACTGCTTGCGGATGAGCCGGATGGCACGCTCGCGCGCCTCGGGGCTGCGGAAACGCAGCTTCACGGCATCGCCCTCGCGCGCGATGGTGAGATAGCGCACCTTCTTGGAGCGCAGCAGCACGCGCAGCTCGTCCACGTAGCGCTCCAGCGCCTGGCGCACCGCCGCCTCCATGTCCACCTCCATGAGGAAGTGGACGCCGCCGCGCAGGTCCAGGCCCAGGTACATGGGCAAGGCGCCCAGGGCACGCAGCCACGCCGGCGTGGCCGGCGCCAGGTTGAGGGCCACCACGTAGCGCCCGCCCAGGCGCTGGACGAGCAGGTCGCGGGCCCGGAGCTGGGTCTCGGAGTCATGGAGGCGCACGAGGAGGCGCTCGCCCTCCAGCGTCACCGACTCGTAGGGGAGCCCGGCCTCCTTGAGCGCCGCCTCCACCCGGGCGCGCACCCCCTCGTCCATCGGCCCGCGCGTGGACGAGATCTGCAGGGCCGGATCCTCGCCGTAGAGGTTGGGCAGGGCATAGACCACCCCCACCGCGAGCACGGCGAGGATCAGCAGGTGCTTCCAGAGGGGATAGCGGTTCAGCATCGGCGACCGCGCCGCCGGCTCAGGAGAGCGACTTGAGGCTGCCCTTGGGGAGCAGGCTGGTCACGGCCATCTTCTGGACCTTGACCTGCACCCCGTCGGCGATCTCCAGGCTCACGTAGCTCTCCCCCACCTCCCTGATCCTGCCCGCCAGCCCGCCGCTGGTGACGACCTCGTCGCCGGGCTTGAGCTCGCTGACGAGCTTCTTGTGCTCCTTGGCCCGCTTGGCCTGGGGCCGGATGAGCAGGAAGTAGAAGACGACGAACAGCAGGATCAGCGGCAGGAAGCTGAGGAAGGGATCGGGCTGCGGCGGCGCGCCCGCGGGCTGCGCCCAGGCATCAGCGATGAACGGGCTCATGGCTTGCGGTGTCCTCCATCTGGCGCGTGGCGCGCAGGCCGGCCGCCCGCGCGGCGGCGGCCATTATGCCACAGGGCCCGAACGCGCCCTACTGCGCGCCCGCCGCGCCCCCGCGGCGGGCGTAGAAGTCCGCGCGCCAGCGCTCGAAGCGCCCCGCGAGGATGGCCGCGCGCATCTCGCGCATGAGCCGCAGGTAGTAATGGAGGTTGTGCCAGGTGGCGAGCCGGGCCGCCAGGATCTCGCCGCTCAGGTGCAGGTGGCGCAGGTAGGCGCGCGTGTAGTTGCGGCAGGTGTAGCAGTCGCATCCGGGATCGGGCGGGCGCGTGTCGAGGCGGTAGCGCGCGTTGCGGATGCGCAGCACCCCCCCGGAGGTGAAGAGGTCGCCGTTGCGGGCGTTGCGCGTGGGCAGCACGCAGTCGAACATGTCCACGCCGCGCCGCACCGCCTCGACCAGATCTTCCGGCCGTCCCACCCCCATCAGGTAGCGGGGCCGCCCGGCAGGCAGGTGCGGCGCGAGCGCCTCGAGCACGGCGAGCCGCTCGGCCTCGGGCTCGCCCACCGACAGCCCCCCGATGGCATAGCCGTCGAAGCCGATCTCGAGCAGCCCCTCGAGGCTCGCGCGCCGCAGCGCCGGATAGATGCCGCCCTGCACGATGCCGAACAGGGCCGCGGGGCTCGATCCGTGGGCGGCGCGCGAGCGCCGCGCCCAGCGCAGCGACAGCTCCATGGAGGCGCGCGCCTCGGCCTCGGTGGCCGGATAGGGTGTGCACTCGTCGAAGACCATGACGATGTCGGCGCCGAGGGCGTGCTGCACGGCGATGGATCGCTCCGGGTCGAGGAAGACCTCCGAGCCGTCCACCGGCGAGCGGAAGCGCACGCCCTGCTCCGTGACCCGGCGCATGGGCGCGAGGCTCCAGACCTGGAAGCCGCCGGAGTCGGTGAGGATGGGGCCGTCCCAGTGCATGAAGCGGTGCAGCCCGCCGTGGGCCTCGATCACGTCCACCCCCGGGCGCAGCATCAGGTGGAAGGTGTTGCCGAGCACGATCCCGGCACCGAGCGCGCGAAGCTCCTCGGGCGTCATGGCCTTGACCGTGCCCGCGGTGCCCACGGGCATGAAGGCGGGGGTATGCACCACCCCGCGCGCGAGCACGAGGCGGCCGGCGCGGGCGGTCCCGTCCGTGGCTTCCAGCTCGAAGCGCATGCGGGCGGGCCCGCTCACGCCTTCGCCTCCTCCACGGTGGGGGCCCGGAACACCAGCATGGCGTCGCCGTAGCTGTAGAAGCGATAGCGCGCGGCCACGGCGTGGCGATAGGCGGCCATCACATGCGTGTGGCCCCCGAAGGCGCACACCAGCATGAGCAGGGTCGAGCCCGGCAGATGGAAGTTGGTGAGCAGCACGTCCACCACGCGGAAGCGGTAGCCCGGACGGATGAAGAGCCGCGTCTCGCCCCGGAGCGGACGCACCCGCCCGGCCGCGTCCGCCGCCGACTCCAGCGCGCGCACCACGGTGGTGCCCACGGCCACGACGCGCCCGCCGCGCGCGCGGGCCTCGGCCACCGCCGCGCACGTGGCCTCCGGCACCTCCACCCGCTCGGCGTGCATGCGGTGGTCCTCGATGCGCGCGGTGCGCACCGGCTGGAAGGTACCGGCACCCACGTGGAGCGTGACGTGGGCGCGCGCGATGCCGCGCGCCGCCAGCGCCGCCAGCACGGCCTCGTCGAAGTGCAGCCCGGCGGTCGGGGCCGCCACCGCACCGGGGACACGGGCATAGACCGTCTGGTAGCGCGCGCGGTCGGCGGGGTCGGCCTCGCGCCGGATGTAGGGCGGCAGCGGCATGCGTCCGTGGCGCTCGAGCAGCGCGGCGAAATCCTCCGCGCCCGCCGTCAGCGTGAGGCGGAACAGGTCGGCCTCGCGGCCCAGCACCCGGCAGACCGCCCCGCCCTCCAGGCGCAGCCGAGTCCCGGGGCGGGGGGGCTTGCTGGCCCGCACGTGCGCCAGCGCCTCGCGCGGGCCCAGGATGCGCTCCACCAGCACTTCCACGGCCCCGCCCGTCTCCTTGCGCCCGAACAGCCGCGCCGGGATCACCCGCGTGTCGTTGAAGACCAGGAGATCCCCCGGGGCGAGCAGCCCGGGCAGCTCCCGGAAGCGGCGGTCCGTGAACGCCCCCGTGGCTCCGTCCAGCACCAGCAGGCGGCTGGCGCTGCGCTCGGGCAGAGGCCGCTGGGCGATCAGCTCCGGGGGGAGCTCGTACTGGAAGTCCTCGAGACGCACCGGGCGGCGAAGTGTGGCCCCTGGCGCGGGCGGCGGCAAGCCCCTGTCGCCCGGGCACCCGTGCCCGGGGCGGGCCGGGAACGAATATACTCTGGTCCTCGGTCCGGCCGGGATGGCGGAACCGGTAGACGCGGCGGACTCAAAATCCGCTGGTGGCGACACCGTGCGAGTTCGAGTCTCGCTCCCGGCACCACACGATCACACGCCCGGCACGGGGCCCGGGGCACAGGCCGTAGGCGGGCGCCGCCCGCGCCCGCGCGCGCCCGGGCCGCGGCGCGGGCGACGTCCTTTGCGGCCCCGCACACCTGAGGAGAGCGCATGGCAGGCAGACGGTTCAGCCTCGAGGTCCGGCCGCGCATACCGGAGCGTCTGGCGCGCCTGGAGGAGCTGGCCAACGACCTCTTCTATTCCTGGGACCGCTCGGTGCGGGGCCTGTTCTTCCGCCTCGACCGCGAGCTGTGGCACGCCTGCGGCCACAACCCCAAGCTCTTCCTGCGTCGGGTCTCGCAGCAGCGCCTCGAGGAGGCGGCCTCCGACCGCCTCTATCTCGAGGAGTACCACCGCGTCCTGTCGGCCTACGACACCTATCACAGCGAGCGCCCCCGCACGGGCATCGAGGGGCTGCTGGACCCGGAGCGGGACCTGGTGGCCTACTTCTGCGCCGAGTTCGGCCTCCACGAGAGCCTGCCCATCTATTCCGGCGGCCTCGGCATCCTCGCCGGCGACCACTGCAAGGCGGCGAGCGACCTGGGCGTGCCCTTCGTGGCCGTGGGCCTGCTCTACCGCCAGGGCTACTTCACCCAGACCATCGACGGCCACGGCAACCAGATCGCCCATTACACCCCCACCAACTTCGACCACCTCCCGGTGGACCCCGCCCGCGGGGCGGACGGGCGCGAGCTGCGGGTGCACGTGCGCCTGCCCGGGCGCGAGGTGGCGATCCGCATCTGGCGCGCCAAGGCCGGGCACATCGACCTCTATCTGCTGGACACGGACCTGCCCGAGAACCAGGAGCCCGACCGCGCCATCACCTACCAGCTCTACGGGGGCGACACCCACACCCGCATACAGCAGGAGATCGTGCTCGGCATCGGGGGCGTGCGCGCGCTGCGCGCGCTCGGGCTCGCCCCCACGGTGTGGCACGTGAACGAGGGGCACGCCGCCTTCCAGGTGCTGGAGCGCTGCCGCGAGCTGGTGGCCGAGGGGCTGGACTTCGATACGGCGCTGGAGCGTACCGCCGCCGCCACCGTCTTCACCACGCACACGCCCGTGCCCGCCGGCCACGACATCTTCGATCACGGGCTCATGGGCGAGTACTTCGGCGAGTTCGCCGCCGAGCTCGGCATCGAGCTCGAGACCCTGCTCGAGCTCGGAGCCAGCCCCGCCGCCCAGGGCGGCTTCAACATGACGGCGCTGGCCCTCCGGGGCTCGCGCTTCCACAACGGGGTGAGCCGCATCCACGGCACGGTGGCCTCGCGCATGGAGGCCTACGTCTGGCCCGAGGTCCCGCCCCAGGAGAACCCCATCGGCCACGTCACCAACGGGGTGCACGTGCCCACCTTCCTCGCGCGCGAATGGGCGGGGCTGCTCGACATGCGCCTCGGCACCGAGTGGCGCAACGAGCTTCCCAACGAGCGCTTCTGGGAGCAGGTGCAGGAGATCCCGGACCACAACTTCTGGAGCCTGCGGCAGTCGCTCAAGGCCGAGCTGCTGGAGGAGGTGCGCCGGCGGGTGGTGCGGCAGCACCGGCGCAACGGGCTCAGCCCCACGCAGATCGAGCGCCTCACGCGCCTGCTGCACGGCCAGCACATGGACATCCTCACCATCGGCTTCGCGCGCCGCTTCGCCACCTACAAGCGCGCGACCCTGCTCTTCAGCGATCCCGAGCGCCTCGCGCGCCTGCTGGGCGACCCCGAGCGGCCGGTGCTCATCATCTTCGCCGGCAAGGCGCACCCCAACGACCTGCCGGGCCAGCACCTGATCCAGACCATCCACGACTTCTCGCGCCGGCCCGAGTTCGAGGGGCGCATCGTGCTGCTGGAGGGCTACGATCTCGCGCTCGCGCGCAAGCTGGTCACGGGCGTGGACGTGTGGCTCAACACGCCCGAGTACCCCCTGGAGGCGAGCGGCACCTCGGGCCAGAAGGCGGGCCTCAACGGCGTCATCAACCTGAGCGTGCTCGACGGCTGGTGGGGGGAGGGCTACACCGGCGACAACGGCTGGGCCATCACCCCCCACGGGCCGGAGTTCGACGCCGCCTTCCGCAACCAGGAGGAGGGGCGCGAGCTGCTCGACATCCTCGAGCACCAGGTCATCCCGCTCTATTTCGAGCGCAACAGCCACGGCTACCCGGCGCGCTGGGTGCAGCTGTCCAAGCGCTCGATGATCTCCATCCTGCCGCGCTTCAACGCCCAGCGCATGGTGATGGACTACGTGCGCGACTACTATGCGCCCGCCGCGCGCCAGGCGCGGCTGCTCGCCGGCGACAACGGCCGACCCGCGCGCCAGCTCGCCCAATGGAAGCGCAAGGTGCACCGCCTCTGGCCCCGCGTGCGGCTGCGCCTGCTGGAGCCGGCGCCCACGGAGGTCCCCGCGGGCCAGAGCGTGCCGATCCGGGTGGCCGCCTACCTCGACGGGCTCGGCCCCGACGACGTGCGCGTGGAGTGCCTGGTGGGGCGAGAGGACCCGGAGACCGGGGAGCTGAGGGTGCACGAGCGCCATCTGCTCACGCCGGGCGAGCGCATCGCCGAGCGCGAGGTGGCCTTCTCCCTCGACCTCTCACCCCCGCTGCCGGGGCTGCAGCACTACAAGCTGCGCATGTATCCCTATCACCCGCTGCTGTGCCACCCCTTCGAGATGGGGCGCATGGTGTGGGTGGACGAGTGAGCCCGGGGCACGCTCAGGCCGCGAGCCGCCCGTACAGCACGGCGATCCCCCGCACCCGCTCGGCCAGGTCCGGCGGCACCTGCTCCCACTGGAAGCGCCAGCGCCAGTTGCCCTCGGCACGCCCGGGCCGGTTCATGCGCGCCTCGCTGCCGAGCCCGAGCAGGTCCTGCATGGGGATCACCGCCAGCCGCGCCACCGAGGCGAACGCGGCCCGCACGAGCGGCCAGGGCATGGGCTCGGCGGGCCCGCCCAGATAGGCGTCCAGGTGGGCGCGCGTGCCCGCGTCCAGGGCGGCGTGCCAGCCGCAGGTGGTGTCGTTGTCGTGGGTGCCGGTGTAGACCACGGCGTTCGGCACATGGTTGTGGGGCAGGTGCGGATTGGCGGCGTCTCCGCCGAAGGCGAACTGGAGCACGCGCATGCCGGGCAGGCCGAAGCGCTCGCGCAGCGCCTCCACCGCGGGCGTGATCACGCCCAGGTCCTCGGCCACGAGGGGGAGCGTGCCCAGGGTGCGCCGCAGCCGCGCGAGCAGCCGTGCGCCGGGGGCCGGCGCCCAGCGCCCGCTGCGTGCGTCGCGCGCATCCGCCGGTATCTCCCAGCAGGCCTCCAGCCCGCGGAAGTGGTCGATGCGCAGGAGGTCGAAGCGCCCGAGCTGCACGCGCACGCGCTCCACCCACCAGCGGAAGCGCTCGCGCGCCATGGCCTCCCAGTCGTAGAGGGGGTTGCCCCACAGCTGGCCGGTCTCGGAGAAGTAGTCGGGGGGGACGCCCGCCACCCTGAGCGGCCTGCCCGCGGCGTCGAGCGCGAACAGGTGGCGGTGGGCCCACACGTCCACGCTGTCGAGGGCGACGAAGAGCGGCAGGTCGCCGAAGAGCAGGATGCCGCGCGTGCGTGCCGCGGCGCGCACGGCCTGCCACTGGCGCGCGAACAGGAACTGGGCGTAGCGGTGACGCGCGAGCGCACGGCGGTGGGCGCGCCGGGCCGCGCGCAGGGCGCCGGGCTCGCGGTCGCGCAGCGGCGCCGGCCACGCCCACCAGGGTGCCCCGCCCTCCGCCTCGCGCAGGGCCTGGAACAGGGCCCAGTCCTCCAGCCAGGGACGGGCCGCGCGGAGGAAGTCCTCCCACGCCGCGCGCAGCGGCGCGGGCGCCCCGGCCTCGAAGCGCGCCCAGGCCTCGTCCAGCCAGTCCGCGTCCGGCGGCGCCCCGTCGTCCGCCTCGGGGCCAAGGCCCTCGGCAGCGGCCGCGGCACGGCTCACCAGCGCCGGCTCGCCGGCGTGGGTGGAGAGCGCATGGTACGGGGAGCGGTCGGCGTGCACGGGCGCGAGCGGCAGCACCTGCCACACGGTGAGGCCCCCGGCGTGCAGCCAGTCGAGAAAGTGGTGCGCGGCCGCGCCGATGCGGCCCTGCTCACCCGGACCCGGCAGCGAGGTCGGGTGCAGCAGCACGCCCGCGCGCCGACGGTCGAGCACGGCCCTGGCCGCGGCCTCGTCCACCTCA
>JALSJE010000134.1 GCA_026989495.1 Gammaproteobacteria bacterium
CGCGGCCAGGGACGGCCGCGGAACGGCTCATGCACATGGAAGTGCATGACGATACGAAAAAATCGAAAATGGGTCGCGAAGCACCATAGCGCTGATCAATCCGCGCAGCGGATTGATCAGAGTTTCCGGCCGCAATGCAGCTTGAGACAGAGTCGCCCATGGGAACGGCGGACAGCCGAATTTTCCTGCACAGGGTGCGACAATCGGGGCCGGGCGCCAAGGAGCCGTCCGATGCCCCAGCAAGACCGGGAAGGCTGCTGGTCCACGACCACCGCCGTTGAGGCCCGGGAGGCCTCGGGCGGCGTGCTTGCTCGATCCGCCCGCCGACGCCCCCGGCGCCGTAGGGCCGGCCGGTAGCCGGCCCTACGGGCGGGCGCCCTCCGCCAGGGGCGCGGCCAGCGCGGGCCCGTCGCGCCGGGGATCGTTCACGGCGCTTCCGACCGGCCAGCCCTCCATGCGCTCCGGCGCGAGCGGCCGGAGCAGCGCCCGCAGCCGCCCCGCCTCCCCCGGCCCGCCTTCCAGCCACCGGGCCATCGCCTCCGGCTCCGCAAGGATCACGGGCATGCGTGCGTGCACGGGCCGCACGAGGCCGTTGGCCTCGGTGGTCAGGATGGCGCAGGTCTCGACGACGGTGCCGTCCGGCCCCTCCCGGCGTGCCCACAACCCCGCGAAGGCGAAGGGAGCGCCGCCGCGCAGGCGGAACAGCCACGGCCTCCGGGCGCCGGCGGGGCCACGGACCCACTCGTAGAAGCCGTCCGCCGCCACGAGGCAGCGGCGCCGGCGGAAGGCCTCGCGGAAGGCCGGCCGCACGGCCACCGTCTCGGCGCGGGCGTTGATGAGGCCCCTGCCTCCGGGCGCCCGGGCCCACGGCGGCACCAGCCCCCAGCGCAGCGCCACGAGCTCGAGCACCCCGTCCCGCCGGCGGCGGGCCGCCAGCACGGGCTGCGAAGGGGACACGTTCCAGCTCGGCGGCAGCGCGGCCACCGGCTCCGCCCCGAGCAGGTCCGCCCAGGCCTGAGCCGGCCGTGATCGCACAAAGCGTCCGCACATGGGATCATTATCACCCCTGTCCCGGCCGCCTCGCCTGCGCTAAGGTGGACGGCATGAGCGAGCCCGCGCCCTGCCCCTGGATCGCCGAGGCCACGCCCGAGACCTTCGGGACGCTGGTGCTCGGCAACTCCCGCAAGGGCCCGGTGCTGGTGAACTTCTGGGCCCGCTACGCGGGACCCTGCCTGCGCCTGTGGCCCGTGCTGGAACGGCTCGCCCGCGACTACGGCGGCCGCTTCCTGCTCGTCAACCTCGACTGCGAGCGCCACCGCGCCTTCGCGCGCGAGCTGGGCGTCACCAGCCTGCCCCTGGTGCGCCTCTACCGCGACGGCGTGGTGCGCGAGAGCGTGCACGGCTACGACAGCGAGCAGGCCTTCCGGCGCCTGCTCGACCGCTACGTGGCCCGTCCCTCGGACCGCGCCGCGGCGCTGGCGCTCGCCCGGCTGGAGGCGGGCGAGGTGGAGGCGGCGCTGGCCGAGCTGCGGGCCGCGGTCGAGGCCGACCCGGACAATCCGCGCCTGCCCGCGGCCTACGTCAAGGCCCTCATCCGCGCGGGACACCCCCGCGAGGCGGCCGCGTGGGTGGCGGGGCTGCCCCGGAGCCTGCGCGAGCGCGAGGACCTGGACACCCTCCGGGGGCATGCGGCCTTCCTCGCGGCCGCGGCCGAGGCCCCGGACGAGGCCGACCTGCGCCAGGCCATCGAGACCGAGCCCGAGGCCGTCGCGCCGCGTTTCCGGCTCGCCGCCGTGCTGCTCAAGGCCGACCGCGTCGACGAGGCCCTCGAGCTCCTGCTCGATACCCTGCGCACGTGCGGCGACACGCCGGAGCACGACGTGCTCCGGGGGCTCGTCACGCTCTTCCGGATGCTGGGGGCCGACGACCCGCGGGTGCGACGCCTGCGCCCGCGGGTCGCCGAGCTGCTGCGCTGAGTGCCGCGCCCGCCGGAAGCCTGCGCGCCGAACCCCTGGCCGCATCCTGCCCTCTCAACCTTTGGCCGTAAGGGCCGATCCCATCGGTGAGGAACGAGCATTACGGCAAGGCCAATGGAAACCGCGCTGTACTCCCCCGCGGACGAGGCACGGCTCGCAGCCTGGACGGAGGCCCTGAGCGAGGCGGACATGCCCGTCCTCGCCCGCACCGCCCGCGACGTGGGCACGGTCACGGGCCGCGAGGAGGCCTCGGCCGCCGAGCTCGCAGCCGTGGTGCTGCGCGACGCTGCCCTCACGGCGCGCGTGCTGCGGGTGGCCAACAGCAGCTACTACAACCCCGCGGGGCTCCCCATCAGCACCGTGAGCCGGGCGGTGATCGTGCTCGGCTTCGACACCGTGCGCAGCATCTGCATCTCGTGCGCGGTGGTGGAGGCCCTGGCGGCAGGGTTGCCACGCCAGCGGGTCACCGAGGAGCTCGCCCGCGCCGTGCATGCGGCGGTGCAGGCCAAGGCCTTCGAGGAGGCCCGCGGCGGCGGGCGGGGCGAGGAGGTCTTCATCGCGGCGCTCCTGCACCGGCTGGGCCCCATGGTCTTCTGGTGGCGCGGCGGCGCGGAGGCGGAAGCTCTGGAGCGGGCCCTGGCCGAGGCCGGCCCGACGGCCGATCCCAGGGGGGTCGAGCGCGAGGTGCTGGGATTCAGCCTCGACCGGCTCACCCGCGCCCTGGGGCGAAGCTGGCGCCTCGGAGCGCTGGTGGAGGCGGCCCTGGACTCCGCCACCCAGGACCCGGCCGCCCGCCTCGCCGCCCAGGGACATGCGCTGGTCGAGGCCCTCGCCCACGGCTGGGAATCGCCCCAGGCCCAGGCCGCCCTGCGCGCCATCGCCCGCACGGCAGGCCTCGACTTCGAGCACGTGGTGCGCCTGGCGCGCGAGGGCGTGCGGCGCGCCGAGGAGACCGCACGCGCCCTCTGCGGCACCGACCTGCCCATGCCCGGAGCCGCGGTCCCTGGCGGCCCCGCGCAGGCGCCCGACATCGCCCAGGGCGAAGGCCGGGATGGCCCGGAGGTGGAGGCCACCGCCTTTCCCGAGCCCGACCCCGCCCTGCAGCTTCGCATCCTGCGCGAGCTGGCCGCCCTGCTCGACGAGCGGCCCAACGTGGTGCTGATGCTGGAGATGGTGCTGGAGGGCATCCACCGGGGCGTGGGCATGGACCGCGCGCTGTTCGCCCTCCTCACCCCCGACCGGCGCCTGCTGCGGAGCAAGCACTGCCTCGGCGTCGATGCCGAGACCCTGCGGCACGCCTTCCGCTTCCCCCTCGCACGCCCCAACGTGGTGGTGGAGACGCTAGAGGCCGAGACGGCCCGTCTCGTGGATCCGGCCGCCGATCCTGCGCTCGCCCGGGGCATCACCCCGGAGGTCATCGCCGCCGTGGGGACGGGCCCCTTCTGCCTCATGCCCCTGCGCGTCGGGCGCCGGCCCATCGGCCTGCTCTACGCCGACCGGCGCCCCAGCGGCCGTCCGCTGGACGAGGAGTCCTTCGCCGCCTTCCGTCAGTTCGGGCAGCAGGCGAACCTGGGGCTGGCCGCCCTGGAGCTGAGGCGCCGGCCCGGGTGACGCCCTCCGGTCTCCCGCCCCCCGCCTCCCCTCGGCTCCCGCCTCCCGCCCTCTCGAAACTCACCCTTCACGGCACCTTATCCTTCCCTCACCCCATCCCGGAGGAGGGCGGGGAGGGGGAATGCGCGGGCAAAGCGCATGGAAGGTCTGAAAAATCTTGATTTTTCAGGGCTTCCCCGCGGCCAGGGACGGGCGCGGGACGGTCCATGCACAGGGAAGTGCATGACGACTCAAGGAAAATCAGAATGGACCGCGAAGCACTATCGCGCTGATCAATCCGCGCAGCGGATTGATCAGCGTTTCCGGCAGAAGAAGAGTCATTGAAAGGGCGCGCCGGTGGCCGCATCATCCCTGCAGGCGCCCCTTCGAGGAGCATGCCGCCATGGCCGATCAGCGCATGGAGCCGGGGCCGGGCGACGCCCTGGTGATCGTGGACGTGCAGAACGACTTCCTGCCGGGCGGGGCCCTGGCCGTGCCCCACGGCGACGAGGTCGTCCCGGTGCTCAACCGCTGGATCGAGCGCTTCACCGCCCGTGGGCTTCCGGTGATCGCCACCCGCGACTGGCACCCGCCGGACCACTGCTCCTTCCAGGCCCGGGGCGGGCCGTGGCCCCCGCACTGCGTGGCAGGCACCGAGGGAGCCGCCTTCGCCCCCGGGCTGCGGCTGCCGCCCGACGCCCTCGTCATCTCCAAGGCCACGGAGCCCGACCGCGAGGCCTATTCGGGCTTCGAGGGCACGGCACTGGCCGAGCGCCTGCGGGCGCTCGGCGCGCGGCGCCTGTTCGTGGGGGGGCTGGCCACCGACTACTGCGTGCTCAGCACCGTGCGCGACGCCCGCCGCGAAGGCTTCGAGGTGGTCCTGATCGAGGACGGGGTGCGGGCGGTGGACGTGCGGCCCGGTGACGGAGAGCGGGCGCTGGAGGAGATGCGCCGCCTCGGGACCGCCCTCGTGCGCACGGAGCCTGCCGCCGCATGAGCCAGGCGCATGGCGAGGCGCTCCTCACCGACCTCTACCAGCTCACCATGCTCCAGAGCTATCTGGAGCATGGCTATACGGATACGGCCGTCTTCGAGTTCTTCGTCCGCAAGCTGCCGCGGACGCGCGCCTTCCTCCTGGCCGCGGGCCTGGAGCAGGCCCTCGACTACCTCGAGGGCCTGCGCTTCACCGGGCCCGAGCTCGAGTGGGTGCGGCGCTCGGGCCGCTTCTCGCGCGACTTCGCGGACTGGCTCGAAGGCTTCCGCTTCAGCGGCGAGGTGCACGCGCTGCCCGAAGGGACGGTCTTCTTCGCCGACGAGCCGGTGCTGCGGGTGACGGCCCCGCTCCCAGAGGCCCAGCTCGTGGAGAGCCGCCTCATCAACCTGCTCCATTTCCAGACCCTGATCGCCTCCAAGGCCGCGCGCTGCGTGCTGGCGGCCCGCGGGAGCCTCCTCGTGGACTTCGGCATGCGCCGTGCCCACGGCGCCGAGGCCGCGCTGCTGGCCGCGCGGGCCTGCTATCTCGCAGGCTTCGCCGGGACCGCCACCGTGCTCGCCGGCATGCGCTGGGGCATCCCGATCTACGGGACCATGGCTCATTCCTACATCGAGGCCCACGACGACGAGGCCGAGGCCTTCGAGCACTTCGCACGCAGCCACCCGGACAACGCCGTCCTCCTCATCGACACCTACGACACCGAGGCCGGCGCGCGGAAGGTGGTGCGGCTCGCGGAGCGCCTCGCCGCGGCCGGCATCCGCATCCGCGGCGTGCGCATCGACAGCGGCGACCTTGCCGCCCATGCCCGGCGCGTGCGCGCCATCCTCGACCAGGGGGGCCTGCGCGAGGCCATCATCTTCGCCAGCGGCAACCTCGACGAGCACGAGCTCGCCCGCCTGCTGGAGACCGGGGCCCCCATCGACGGCTTCGGTGTCGGCACGCGGCTCGACACCTCCGCCGATGTCCCCTACCTCGACTGCGCCTACAAGCTGATGGAGTACGCCGGCCGGGCGCGGCGCAAGCGCTCCGAGGGCAAGGCCACCTGGCCCGGACGCAAGCAGGTCTGGCGCGAGCGCGATGCCGAAGGCCGCATCGTGCGCGACGTGCTCACGGTCGAAGGCGACCCCCAGCCCGGCGAGGGGCTGCTGGTGCCCGTGATGCGCGACGGCCGCCGGCTGGCTCCGCCCGAGCCGCTGGAGGCCGTCCGCGCGCGCGCCCGGCGCGAGCTGGAGCGGCTGCCTCCCGCGCTGCGCCGCCTGGAGCCGGCCGAGACGCACTTCGCCTGCGAGATCGCCCCCGCGCTGCGCGCGCTGGCGGCCGAGGTGGACCGCGCGACGGGGGGCGGCTGAGCGGAACCTCAGCCCGCGCCGTTGCCCCCGCGGTCCGAGGAGGCCGGGGAGGGTGTCTCCTCGTCGTCCTCCTCGCCGGTGTAGCTCTCGTCGAATTCGATGCGGTTGCGCCCGAGGCGCTTGGCGCGGTAGAGGGCCGCGTCGGCACGCTCGACGAAGCCGCCCGGTGTCTCCCCGGGACGGTAGAGGGCCACGCCCGCCGAGAAGGTGGGCACCTTGAGCGTGCGGCCGTTGAAGCGGCAGTAGGTCTCGGCGGCGCGCTTCCTGACCTTGGCGAGCGCACGCAGCGCGCCTTCGCGGTCGGTGTTGGGCAGCAGCACCGCGAACTCCTCGCCGCCGTAGCGCGCCACCAGGTCGTGGTGGCGGAAGACGGATAGGATGTCGTTGGCGTAACAGCGCAGCACGGCGTCGCCGGCGGCATGGCCGTAGCGGTCGTTGATGCCCTTGAAGCCGTCGAGGTCGATCATGGCGAGCGAGAGCGAGGAGCCGTAGCGCTGCACGCGCCCCACCTCGTCCTCGAGCCGCCGCAGGAAGGCGCGCCGGTTGGGCAGGTGCGTGAGCTCGTCGGTGAGGCTGAGCACGCGGGCGCGGTGCAGCTCGTGGCCCAGCCGGCGGCTGTCGGTCTCCACCATCTGGAGATAGCGGTAGGTGTCGTCGAGCTTGCGCGCCAGCGCGTGGTGCGCGCGCAGCATCTTCTCGATCTCGCGCACCGCGCTCGCGCGCAGGCGCCCGAAGTCCTCGGCCGATCCGGCACGCTTGAGCTCGGAGAGCACCACCTCCAGCAGCACGCCGAACTCCTGGTTCTCGAGGATGGTCTCCTGCACCTGCAGCGCGAGCGTCTCCTGGAGCTTGCGCAGCTTGCGCACCTCTTCGGTGCGCCGCGGTGGAAGCCCTGCCAGAGGAAGCCCGGGAGGAGCGGCCTGAGGATCGCCCGGGCCCGAGGGGGCCGTCTGCCCCTCCTGGACTGGCGGGCCCGCCGCTTCGTCCGGACCGGTGACGCCAGCCGTCCCGCGGGTTTCCGTCACCCCGTACGCCTCCAGCAGGGGGGCGAGGGCCTTCCGGAAGGCGGCCTCGTCGATGCCGCCCTCGCGCCGCTCGAGCTCGCGCGCGTGGAGCTCGGCGTACTGGCGCAGGTGATCGAGCTCGGCCAGCGACAGCGGTGGCTGCAGGCGGCGCTGGATGAGCCTGACCTGCACATGCAGCGGCGAGCCCGGCTCAAGGTGCCGCAGAAAGGCCTCCAGCAGGAGATGGACGATGGCGGCGTAGGTGCGCTCGACCCGGAGGCGTTCGACGTCGGCGTCCTCGAGGATACGCTCGACCTGGCGGTAGATGACCATGCCCGCAGGGCTACGCTGCAGGGCCTCCAGCAGGCGAAGCGCCTTGCGCGCCCCGGCCCATTCCGGGCCGGGACGCAAGGGCTGATCCCCCCTGGACGCGCTTTCCCGTTCTCCCCCGCTGCTCATCGTCCCCTGGCGGTGCCGTCTGTCTGCGTGTCGTCGTGGCCTCCCTGTGTCCTGCGGCGCGGCGCCACTACGTCGGCCCGCCGGGCCGCGCCTCGGCGATACCGTTCATCCCGAACCTTACTCTCAACCGTTCGGGGGGACAATTTCGCTCAGAGGGCCACGATCCCTCGTCCCGGGCCATGGCATGTCGGCGGCCCCTGCTGGAAAGACCGCCGATACGCGTTCCAAGCTTATGAAAAGATGGTATTTTCTCGTGTGCGGGGAGGCCCGCCTGGGTAAGGAAGGCACCGCGGCAGGGGCGTTTTCCTACAGGCGGACGGGCGGATTTCTCACGAAGGGCGGCCTACGAGCGCGGGCCGCACGGGCGCTCAGGCGACACTGCGGCGCGCGCCGCGCCCCCTGGCCGCCGGGGCGACGATCCGGGCGAGCCGCCTCGTCCGGTCCGCCAGCGCCGCGTTCCCCAGGCCCAGGCGCCGGACGACGGCCTCCGGCACCCGTGCCCGCGGGCCCTCGCAGCCGGCGGCCCGGGCGATGAGCGCATCGGCGAGGGCGGCCAGCCCCACGTAGGGCCACGCCGCCTCCCCCACGTCGAGCTCGGGCCGGTGATGGGCGCAGGCCACCGCCACCAGCGGAGGGGGCGCCTGCCACTCGCGCAGCAGCCACCCGCCCAGACGCGCATGCCCGGTCTGGACCACCTGGCGGGCATCGCCCAGCGCCAGAAGGTGGCTCTCCAGCTCGGGGACGGGTGTTGCGGGATTGGCCGCGGCCATGCGGTTGAGCAGGTGGAACTCGGGCTGGAAGAGGTGTGCGAGCAGCCTCAGCCCGACGTCGCGCAGGAGGGCGGCGGCGACGAGCAGGCCCGGCGACAGCGGAGGCCGGAACCCGGGCTCGGCGGCCAGCGACAGGCACAGGGCCGCCGCCACCTCACCCTCGCGGTCCAGGGCCGCCGCCCCGAGGGGGCCGCCGGGCGGCACGCGCAGGGCACCCTCCGCCACCGTGGCGAAGGCCACGGCCACGACCCCGCCGGGGCCCAGCGGGCCGGCGGCCGCTGCGGCGACATCCCCGGGCCGCTCCCCTCCCAGCAGGGGAGAGGCGGCGATGGCCAGCACCCGTTCGGTGGCCCGTCCCGGCGGCACCAGCGCCGCCGCTTCCGCGGGGGTGAGCGTCTCCTCGTGCTCGAGCGCCGCGCGCAGCCGTGCGGCGGCCCGGGGCAGCGCGGGGAGCCGGTAGAGGCGCTCGATGCGGCCGCACAGCTCGGCCGCGGGCAGCAGGCGGGCCAGATCGCCTTCGTCCAGGCCATCCCGTCCTTCCCGGGGCGCCGGCCGGGCGATGCGCCCGACGAGGGCCCCGGCCTGCAGGCCCAGGAAGTCCGGGCCTGCCATGCGCACGTAACAGCCGTGCCGCCCACCCTCGAAGTGCACGGTGCCGCAGCGGGCCACGGCGGCGTCCACCACAACGCGCAGCCCGTAGGGCTCGCCGAGGGGGGGCACGCACCCCGGATCGCAGTCCGCGAACCGGCGCGCGGCGGCATCCAGCCCGGCGGGCTCCCAGCGCCGTCCCGTGAGCGCCTGCAGGGCGTCGAAATCGATGAGCTCGCCCGCCCGCACGACCGCGAGGCATTCCGCCCCCTGGCAGTCCGTGAGCAGCACGCCCCGGATCAGGGACGCCTCCGGAATGCCGGCCGAGCGGGCCTCGGCCTCGAGCCCGCCGCAGGCGGCGGTGCCAGGACGTCCGCAGGGCACACCCGTGACCAGGTCATAGGGGCGGCCCGCGGCGCGCAGCCGCCCGTCGATGGCCTTCGCCGGCAGGATCATCGCTTCGCTCCCCCATCCCAGGCCCGGTCCAGGGCCTTCTCCCGCTGCCTGCAGGCTAGCCCGCCGGCAGGGCGGGCGCCGTGGCGCCGGTCACACCTCGCGCGGCGGCGTGCGGCCGCAGGCCCGCTCAGTTGAGCTGCACCCGGATGCCCCAGGGCACCTCGGCGCCACCCTTGACCAGCCAGATCACCGGGTAGGGCGGCTCGCGCGCCGGGAATTCCCCCTGGGCGTCCGTGAAGTAGACGAGCACGTCGGGGCGCAGCCCCTCGCGCTCGACCCAGTCGAAGACCGGCCGGAAACGGGTCCCCCCACCGCCGCGCAGGCTCGCGGGCAGCGCAAGCGGCTCCCACGGCTCGTAGCGCCAGGGCCCCTCCGGGGCCAGGTCCCAGTCGCAGGCGAGCAGCGTGAGCCGCGCCCGGACCTGGCCCTTGATGGCGTCGAGCTCGGAGGCGAATGCGCGGATCTCCTCGTCCGTGATGGAGCCGCTGGTGTCCAGCGCCACCACCAGGTCCACCTCGTGGCCGCGCAGCGCCGGCAGGATCGCCTGACCCTCACGGCGCGAGGGCCGCATGTAGGTGTAGTCGTCGCGGGCACGGGCCACGAGGTAGCGCGCGAGCAGCGTGCGCCACGGCACCTGCGGGGCCAGCAGCCGGTCCACCATGCGCGCGAGCGCGCCGGCGAGCTTGCCCGCCTGCAGGGCCTGCTGGGCGGCGCCCGCGAGGTAGCGCCGCCAGCGCTCGGCCAGCGCCTCACGCTCCTGGGGGCTGAGCGGCTGGGGCTGGCCCGCAGGCCGGCGCCCCTGCCGGGCCTGCCGCTGCTCGGGCTGGGGTGCCTCCTGCGAAGCGGGTGCGGGGGCCTCCTGCCCGCCCTGGCGGCTGCCTTCATAGAGGTGCCGGTCGAAGGGCTCGTGCCCCTCGATCTGGTCGTCCTTGACCAGCGGATAGATCTCCTCGGCGCTCATGCCCTCGAAGTCCGGGATGATGAGCGCGCCGGGCGCCGGGCTCAGCCCCTCCTTGACGAGCAGCGGGTTGATGGCGAGGTCGCAGGCGAGGTCCCAGCGGTGCTTGACCCGGTGCTCGCGGCGGGCGAAATGGGACAGCGCGCAGTGCAGCGCCTCGTGGGCGAGCGCGAACTGGACCTGCTCCAGCGGGAGGCCGCGCACGTACTCCGGGTTGTAGTAGAGCGCGCGCGCGTCGGTGGCCACGGTGGGACACCACCGCGGATCGGCCTCCACCAGCGGCAGGCGCAGCACCAGCGCCCCCAGGAAGGGCTTCTCCAGGATGAGGCGCGTGCGCGCCGCGGCGAGCTTGGTCTGGACCCGGTCGTTCACCGCTGCACCCCGGGCACCGGGCCTCAGACGTCGTAGAGCATCACGTCCGCGACGAGCTGGGCCCACTCGGAGAACTCCGGCACCTCGAACAGCGCCTGGCCCACCGCGCGGTGCAGGTCCGAGACCAGCATCACGCCCATCTCCCGCTCCGGGAAACGTCCCGCGTAGGCGAGGATGCGGCCGAGCACACGCCGCCCCTCGGGGCCGGTGCCCGCCTCGATGCCACGGCGCACGAGGGCCGAGGCCACGGCGTACTGGAGGTCGATCTCCTCCGGCACCGCCACGTCCTCGCCGCGCAGGATGGCGTCGATGTCCGGCATCTTCTCCAGGTTCTCGAGGAAGGCCGCGAGCTCCACCCCCGCCGCCTGGCCCACGCAGGCCGCCAGCGCCCCCGGCAGGAGCCGGGGATCGTCGCCGAACTTGGCGAGCGCCCGATGGGCGAACTCCCAGGAGCGCGGCGATGGGAAGGCGATGGGGTTCTGGGCCGGGTCGAAGTCGAACAGCAGCTCGGGGCGGAAGCGCAGGAAGGCCACCAGCCGCTCGTCGATGCCGGCCCCATGCGCCCAGGCCACCCAGTCGTCCAGGTTGGGCTCCACGTCCAGATGGGCGAAGCGGTTGGCGAGCGGCGTGGGCATGGGATAGGTCACGCCCCGGTCGCCATGGCGGTTGCCGGCGGCGAAGATGGCCCAGCCCGGCGGCACCGTGTAGTCGCCCAGGCGCCGGTCGAGGATGAGCTGGTAGGCCGCGGCCGAGACCGCCGGCGGGGCGGAGGTGATCTCGTCCAGGAACAGGATGCCGCGCGGCCCGTGCCGGGCGGCGTCCGGCAGCATCGAGGGAATGGCCCACTCCACGCGGCCGTCCACCCGGAAGGGGATGCCGCGCAGGTCGCTGGGCTCGAGCTGCGAGAGGCGGATGTCCACCACGGGCACGCCGTGGGCCTCGGCCACCTGGGCCACGATCTGGCTCTTGCCCACGCCCGGCGGGCCCCACAGCATCACCGGCGTGTGGCGGCCGGCCTCGACGCTCTGGAACTCACGGTCGAGAAAGGCTCGCACCTGGGACGGTCGCATCGCTCGCTTCTCCTCCGTGCGTGCTCGTCGCCTCAGGCCCGGGGCGCCTCGCCGCCGCCCTCGCCCTGCCCTGCCTGCTGCTGGGCCTCCACCTCGCGGCGCACCTCGTCCATGTCCAGGGCCTTGGCCTGGGTGAGGATCTCCTCCAGGGCGGAGGCGGGCAGCGCCCCCGGCTGGGCGTAGAGGATGATCTGCTCGCGGAAGACCATCAGCGTGGGGATGGAACGGATCTGGAACCAGCCCGCGAGCTCGCGCTGCTCGTCCACGTTGACCTTCGCGAAGACCACGTCGGTGTGCTTCTCCGAGGCCGCCTCGAACACGGGGGCGAAGCTCTGGCAGGGCTGGCACCAGGAGGCCCAGAAGTCCACCACCACCATGTCGTTGCCGGATATGACCTCGTCGAAGTTCTCCTTCGTCAGCTCGACCGTCGCCATTGCGTCTCTTCCATCACGAAAAAAAAGGATTCTGCCGGAAGCCTCCGGACCGGGCAGCCCACCGTAGCACCACGGCCGGCGGGTGTCCAACCGGAGGCACCAGACCGGGGAGCGTCCTTCACAGCCGTGGGCGCCAGGCGCCGATGCCGGTCGCCGCCGCAGCGCCGGCATGGCACGCCTCTCACCGACCCCGCCGCGACCGGGCGAGGGTGGCGAGGGCGAGCAGCGCGGCGGCGGCGAGCAGGGCCGGGGCGTCGCCGAGGCGGACGTAGGGCGTGAGGCCCCCGTGCGGCGTGACCGTGGCGCGCACCACCGCGACCTCGAACTGAGGGGCGCGGGCCAGCACGCGCCCGTGCGGGCCGATGACGGCCGTGATGCCCGTGTTGGTGGCCCGCAGCAGGGGCCGGCCCGTCTCCAGGGCCCGGAGCCGCGCGATCTGCAGGTGCTGGTGGGGCGCGAGCGAGTCGCCGAACCAGCCGTCGTTGCTCACGTTGACCAGCACCTGCGCGGCGGGCAGTGCGCTGCGCACCAGGGCCGGGAAGGCGATCTCGTAGCAGATGGTCGGGCCCAGCACGAGCCCGCCCGCCCGCAGGGGGGGCTGGCGCGCAGGGCCCGGGCTGAAGTCGGCATAGGGGACGTTGAGCAGGTTGGCCGCCGCCCCCAGCAGGCCGCGCAGCGGCAGGACCTCGCCGAAGGGCACCAGGTGGCGCTTGTGGTAGAGCTGTGCGGGCTGCCCCACGGCCAGGATGCTGTTGTGGTAGCGGCCCGAGGCCGGATCCATGTGCAGGATGCCGGTGACGAGCGCCGTGCCGGCCGGCGCCAGGCGCGCGGCGAGGCGGTCGAGATAGCCCTGCGCCTGGTGGGCGAAGGCGGGGATGGCGCTCTCGGGCCAGAGCACGAGCCGCACGCCCTGCTGGGCCAGCGTGAGCTCGCGGTAGAGGGCCAGCGTGGCGGCGCGCCGCTCCGGGCGCCACTTCTCCTGCTGGGCGACGTTGCCCTGCACCAGCGCCACCGGCACCGGCGCACCTGTCGGGCGGGTCCACTCGAGGCGCCCCAGCAGGGCGCCGCCCGCGAGCGCGGCGGCTGCGGCGAGCGCCGCCGGCAGGGCCCGCCGGCGCGGCGCGCCCGCGGCCCATGCGGCGAGCCCCGCGAGCCCGGCGCCGGCGAGCCCCATGCCGTGCTGGCCCGCCACAGGGGCGAGACCGGCGAGGGGGGATTCCACCAGCGCGTGGGCGAGCAGCAGCCACGGGAAGCCCGTCAGCAGCCAGCAACGCGCCCACTCCGCGAGCGCCCAACCGGCCGGCAGCCACAGGAGCAGCCGCCACGCCCCGGGCGGGGCCAGCCGCGCCGCGCCCCAGGCGAGCAGCGCCGGGAAGAGCGCCAGCGCGGCCACGAAGAGCGCGGTGAGCACGGCGGCCAGCGCCGCCGGGGCGCGGCCGTAGTCGTGCAGGCTCACGTAGACCCACGAGACCCCCACGCCGAAGGCGCCGAGGCCGAAGAGCCAGCCCAGCGCCAGCGCCCGGCGCGCAGGCAGCGGGCCCCCCACCAGGGTGAACAGGACCGCCGGGGACGCGATGGCGAGCAGCCACCACCCGAAGGGGGCGAAGCCGAGGGGATAGGCGGCGCCGGCGAGCGCGGCGAGGACGGGGGCGCGCCACGGGCGGGCCGCGGCCCCGGCCGGGCCCGCCATGCTCAGCCGGCGTCGGCGGCGCTGGGCGCCGCCTCGCGCTCGGGGGCGCAGATGCGATCCACCCGCAGCAGGTGCACACGGCGGTTGTCGGCGCGCAGCACGGTGAAGCGCAGCCCCTCCAGGGTGATGCTCTCGCCGCGCCTGGGCAGGTGGCCCATGGCGTGCACCACCAGGCCGCCGATGGTGTCGAAGTCCTCGTCGCTGAAGGCGGTGCCGAAATAGGCGTTGAAGTCCTCGATGGGGGTGAGCGCCTTGACCGTGTACTGGGTCTCGGTGCGCTTGCGGATGAGACCGCCCTCGGTGACGTCGTGCTCGTCGTCGATCTCGCCCACGATCTGCTCGAGCACGTCCTCGATGGTGACCAGCCCCGCCACGCCGCCGTACTCGTCCACCACGATGGCCATATGGTTGCGGCTCGCGCGGAACTCCTTGAGCAGCACGTTGAGGCGCTTGCTCTCCGGGATGAACACCGGCGGGCGCATCACGTCACGCACGTCGAAGCCGGCGAAGCCCTCGCCGCAGTAGCGCAGCAGGTCCTTGGCGAGCACGATGCCCACCACGTCGTCGCGGTCCTCGCCGATGACGGGGAAGCGCGAGTGGCCGGAGGCGGTGATGGTGCGGACCCATTCCTCCGGCGGACGGTCGCGCTCGACCACCACCATGTGGGCGCGCGGGACCATGATGTCGCGCACCTGCATCTCCGAGACCTGGAGCACGCCCTCGATCATGGCGAGGGCGTCGGCATCGAGCAGGTCGCGGCGCTGGGCCTCGCGCAGGAGGGTGAGGAGCTGTTCGCGGTCCTGGGGCTCGCGCAGGAGGAGCTGGCCCAGCCGCTCCAGCCAGGAGCGGTGCGGTCCGCCGTTGCCGTCGCTACTTCGGTCCTCGCTCATGGGATCGTCCCGCCTCCTCTGCGTAGGGATCGGGAAAGCCGAGGCGTGCCAGGATGCGCCGCTCCAGGCCCTCCATGACGCACGCCTCGTCCTCGGTCCGGTGATCGTGGCCCAGCAGGTGCAGCACACCGTGCACCACCATGTGCGCCCAGTGGGCCCGCGGATCCTTGCCCTGGGCGCGCGCCTCGCGCGCCACCACCGGCGCGCAGATGACGATGTCGCCCAGCGGGGCGTCGCGCACGCCCGGCGGCGGGTCGTAGGGGAAGGAGAGCACGTTGGTGGCCCGATCCTTCCCGCGCCAGGCGCGGTTGAGGGCGCGTCCCTCGGCCTCGTCCACCACCCGAACCGTCACCTCGCCGCGGGCGCGCGGGGCAGAACCGAGCGCCGCCTCGGCCCAGCGCCGCAGGCTCCGGGCGGCGGGGACCCCCCGCCGCGGCGCGGCGTATTGCACGCTCACGCGGACGCTCACCTCCGCTCCGGCTCCTCGCCGCGCGCCGCGCCCCGGCGCTCGTGCGCCTCGTAAGCCGTGACGATGCGCTGCACCAGCGGGTGGCGCACCACGTCGCGGGCGTTGAAGAAGGTGAAGCTGATGCCCTGGATGCCGCGCAGCACCTCGATCACGTGGCGCAGGCCGGACTCGCGTCCGCGCGGCAGATCCACCTGCGTGACGTCGCCCGTGATGACCGCCGTGGAGCCGAAGCCGATGCGCGTCAGGAACATCTTCATCTGCTCCACGGTGGTGTTCTGCGCCTCGTCGAGGATGATGAAGGCGTCGTTGAGCGTGCGCCCGCGCATGTAGGCGAGCGGCGCGATCTCGATCACGTTGCGCTCGAGCAGCCGCGCCACGCGCTCGAAGCCCAGCATCTCGTAGAGGGCGTCGTAGAGGGGACGCAGGTAGGGGTCCACCTTCTGCGCGAGATCCCCCGGCAGGAAGCCGAGGCGCTCGCCCGCCTCCACGGCCGGGCGCACCAGCACCAGCCGCTGCACGCGCTCGCGCTCGAGCGCCTCCACCGCGCAGGCCACGGCGAGGTAGGTCTTGCCGGTTCCGGCGGGCCCGATGCCGAAGTTCACGTCGTGGGTCAGGATGGCGCGCAGGTAGCGCTGCTGGTTGGGCCCGCGCCCGCGCACCAGGCCACGCCGAGTGCGGATCACCACCTCCTCGCCCGCCGCCTCGGCCTCCTCGGCGAGCAGCGCCTCCACGCCGGACTCCTGCAGGTAGAGGTGCACGCGCGCGGGCGTGAGCGCCTCGTGGGCGGCGGCGTCGTAGAGGCCGCGCAGGAGGCGTCCCGCGGCCTCCACCGAACGTGCCTCGCCGATGACGCGGAAGCGGTTGCCGCGGTTGCTGATCTCCACGCCCAGGCGCCGCTCGAGCTGGCGCAGGTGCTCGTCGAACTGGCCGCAGAGGTTGGCGAGCCTGCGGTTGTCCGCCGGCTCGAGCACCAGGTCCACCGAGCGCGGGGAGCCGCCGGCGGGAGGGGGCCTTTCCTCGCGCGTGGCGTCCATCAGGCTGTGCCGCCTCCCGCGCCCGCGGCGACGGCGTCCGCGGCCTGCCGGGGCGAGGCACCCCCCGCGCCGTCGGCCTCGCCCGGGGCGAGCCCCACCAGCTCGCCCCGCAGGGAATGGGGCTGGGCGTCGGTGATGCGCACCTCGACGAAGCGGCCGACGAGGCCGGGATCGCCGGGGAAGTTCACCACGCGGTTGTTCGGGGTGCGCCCGGCCAGCTCCCGCGGGTCGCGCCGCGAGGGGCCCTCGACCAGCACGGTCTGCACGCTGCCCACCATGCGCCGGCTGATCCGGTGGCCCTGGCGCTCCAGCAGGGCCTGCAGACGCTGGAGCCTCGCCTTCTTCACCGCGGGCGGGAGGGGGTCGTCCATCTCCGCCGCGGGCGTGCCCGGGCGTGGGCTGTAGACGAAGCTGAAGGAATAGTCGAAGCCGATCTCCTCCACCAGCGCCAGCGTCGCCTCGAAGTCCTCCTCGGTCTCGCCGGGGAAGCCCACGATGAAATCGGACGAGATCGTGATGTCGGGGCGGGCCTCCCGCAGCCGGCGGATCACCTCGCGGTACTCGTCCACGGTGTGGCCCCGCTTCATGCGCGCCAGCACCCGGTCGGAGCCGCTCTGCACCGGCAGGTGCAGGTGCGGGACCAGCTCGGGCACCGTCGCGTGCACCTCGATCAGGCCGTCGGTCATCTCCAGCGGGTGGGAGGTGGTGTAGCGCACGCGCCCGATGCCGTCGATGGCGGCCACGTAGGCGATGAGCGTGGCGAGGTCGGCGGTGTCGCCGTCGGCGGTGGGCCCGCGGTAGGCGTTGACGTTCTGGCCGAGGAGCGTGACCTCGCGCACCCCGCGCTCGGCCAGCGCCGCCACTTCCGCGAGCACGTCCTCGAAGGGGCGGCTCACCTCCTCGCCGCGGGTGTAGGGCACCACGCAGAAGCTGCAGTACTTGCTGCAGCCCTCCATGACGGAGACGAAGGCGGTGGGGCCGTCGGGGCGCGGCTCCGGCAGGTGGTCGAACTTCTCCACCTCCGGGAAGGAGACGTCCACCACCGGGCGGCGCTCGGCCTCGAGCCGGCGCAGCATGGCGGGGAGCCGGTGCAGGGTCTGGGGGCCGAAGACCAGGTCCACGTAGGGGGCACGGCGCAGGATGGCCTCGCCCTCCTGGCTCGCCACGCACCCGCCCACACCGATCACCACCTCCGGGCGCCCGGCCTTGAAGGCCTTCCACTGCCCGAGCTGGGAGAAGACCTTCTCCTGGGCCTTCTCGCGCACCGAGCAGGTGTTGAGGAGCAGCACGTCGGCCTCCTCGGGCCGGTCGGTCAGCTCCAGGCCGTGCGCGGCCGCCAGCACGTCCGCCATGCGGGCGGAGTCGTACTCGTTCATCTGGCAGCCGAAGGTGCGGATGTAGAGCTTGCGCCCCATGCACGTCCGGGCCGGCGCACGCAGCGCCCACCCCTGCTACGAAGCTACTACAGGGCCGGGCGGCCTTCCAGCCCGCCCGTCAGAAGGGAATGTCGTCATCGAGGTCGTCGGCGGGGGCCGCCGTGCCGGCCTTGGCCGGGGCCGCGGCAGCCGCCGGTGCCGGCTCGGCGGGGGCGGATGCGCGGCTGTCGAGCATCTGCATGTCGTTGGCCACGATCTCGGTGGTGTAGCGGTCCTGGCCGTCCTGCCCCTGCCACTTGCGGGTCTGGAGGCGCCCCTCCACGTACACCCGCGAGCCCTTGCGCAGGTACTCGGCGGCGATCTCGGCCAGCCGCCCGAAGAAGACCACGCGGTGCCACTCGGTGCGCTCCTGGCGCTCGCCGGTCTGGCGGTCCTGCCAGGTCTCGGTGGTGGCGATGCGGACGTTGGTGATGGCCCGCCCGTCCGGGGTGTAGCGGGTCTCCGGGTCCGCGCCCAGGTTGCCGATCAGGATGACCTTGTTGACGCCGCGTGCCATGTCGCCTCCTCCGTCTTTCCCTGGAACGCGCATGCGCGCTCCCTGCGTTCCGGGACAATGCTACGGCTTCCGGCCGGCCTGCGGAAGGGGCGGCAGCCGGCGCGGTCCCGGGATCGCGCAGGCATGCTGCCTGTGCTAGCATTGACAGCATGGCGACCCTGACCATCCGCAACGTGCCGGAGGAGGTGCGCGAGCGCCTGCGCCTGCGTGCCGCGCGGGCGGGCCGCAGCATGGAGGCCGAGGTGCGCGCCATCCTCGAGGCCGCCACCCTGGAGGAGGAGGCCCGTCTCGCTGCCGGCGCCCTCCAGGATTGGGTGGCGGGGCTTTACGGTGGCCGGCCGCCGCAGGGCGCCGCCGACGAGCTCATCGCCGAGCGCCGGCGCGCAGCCCGGGAGGAGGCCGGAGGCGCTTGATCGCGCTCGACGCCTCGGCGCTGCTCGCCTTCCTTTTCCGGGAGCCGGGCCACGAGGCCGTGGCCGACGTGCTCGAGCGGGCCTGCATCAGCACCGTCAACCTGGGCGAGGTGCTCGGCCGCTTCGCCCGCGACGGTCACGACCCTGTGCAGGTGCTGTCGCGCCTGCGCGCCAGCCCCCTGGAGATCGTGCCCTTCCTCGCCGAGCACGCGGCATTCTCTGCCGCGATCCTGCCCCGCACCCGGCACCTGGGTCTCGCCCTGGGCGATCGCGCCTGCCTCGCCCTGGCGCTGGCGCGCGGGATCCCGGCCTGGACCGCCGACCGCGCCTGGACGGCGCTCGACCTCGGCATCTCCGTCCATTGCATCCGGAAACTCTGATCAATCCGCTGCGCGGATTGATCAGCGCGATGGCGCTTCGCGGTCCATTTCGATTTTTCGTCCCATTGTCATGCACTTCCCTGTGCATGGGCCCTCCCGCGGCCGTCCCTGGCCGCGGGGAAGCCCTGAAAAATCAAGATCTTTCAGGGCTTCCATCCGCTGAGGAGATGCGCCGGGCCTCATGGGGAATCGCCGCCGGCGACCGCCCGCAGGGCCGCGCGGTCGAGGGCGGCGGGGTCCACCTTGAGGTAGGCCACGCCCTCCTCCGGCACCACCACGGCCTCGGCCACCCCCCGCACGGCGGTCAGCCGCATGGCGAGCCGGCGTGCCGCCTCCGGCCCGTCCACCGCGACCCGCACCACCTCGCTCGAAAGGTAGCGGGGCGCGCGCATGGTCCAGGCCACCAGGAACCACAGGGCCGCGAGCAGCGCCCCGGCGAGGAAGACCCCCTCCGGTCCCCAGTGGCGCTGGGCGAGCCCGCCCATGACGCCGCCCAGGAAGGCGCCGAAGAACTGGCTGCTGGAGAAGGCCCCCATGGCCGAGCCCTTGGCCTGGGGCGGGGCCATGCGCGAGACCAGCGAGGGGAGCGTGGCCTCCAGCATGTTGAAGGCGGCGAAGTAGACCACCAGCATCAGGCCCACGCCCAGCAGCCCTTCGCGGTATTCGGCGAGCCCCACCAGCGAGAGCGCCAGCACGAGCACGCTGCCCGTCAGCACCTGCCGCATGCGCCGTCCCCGCTCGGCCAGGATGACGAAGGGCACCATGAGGGCTACGGAGACGACGAGCACCACGGCGTAGAGGGCTGCATGCTGGTGGGTCGGGAGCCCGAGGCTGTCGCGCAGCTCGAGCGGCAGCGCCACAAAGACTGAGGTCTGGATGGCATGCAGGCACAGCACGCCGACGTCCAGGCGCAGGAGCTGGCCGTCGGCGAGCACGAGCCTGAGCTGCGCGGGCACCGGTTCTGCGTCGCGGTGCACGGTCGAGCGCACCGGCTGCGGCACCACCCACGCGAGCACCCCGATGCCCGCGAGCGCGAGCCCGGCCGTGAGCCAGAATATGCCGCGCACCCCGATCCAGGCCTCCAGCACGGGACCCGCCACCAGCGAGGCCATGAAGGCCGCGCCGATGGAGACCCCGATCATGGCCATGGCCTTGGTGCGGTGCTCCTCGCGGGTGAGGTCGGCGGCGAGCGCCATGACGGCGGCGGCGATGGCGCCGGCCCCCTGCAGGGCCCGGCCCAGGATCACGCCCCCCATGGAGTCGGCCAGCGCGGCCACCACGCTGCCGGCGGCGAACACCAGGAGCCCCCCCACGATCACGGGCTTGCGGCCGATATGGTCGGACAGCAGCCCGAAGGGGATCTGGAGCAGGGCCTGGGTGAGCCCGTAGGCCCCGATGGCCAGCCCCACGAGCTCCGGGCGGAAGCCCTCCAGGGTCTCGGCGTAGAGGGCGAAGACGGGCAGGATCAGGAACAGCCCCAGCATCCGCAGGGCGTAGATCGCCCCCAGGCCGAGGGCCGCCCGCCGCTCGACGGGCGTCATGCCGTCGTTGCCGCGCCCCTTTCCGCGCACCTGGAGCTCCTCTGCCGCGTGTCAGAAAAGGGCGCTATAGTAGAACGTTCGCCACCGGCCACCAAGACGATGGATCAGATCCGCATCCGCGGGGCGCGCACCCACACCCTGCGCGACATCGACCTGGACCTGCCCCGGGACCGGCTCATCGTGATCACCGGCCCCTCCGGGTCCGGGAAGAGCTCGCTCGCCTTCGACACCCTCTACGCCGAGGGCCAGCGGCGCTACGTGGAGTCGCTCTCCACCTATGCGCGCCAGTTCCTCTCGGTCATGGACAAGCCCGACGTGGACCACATCGAGGGGCTCTCGCCGGCCATCGCCATCGAGCAGCGCGCCGCGGCCCACAACCCCCGTTCCACCGTGGGCACGGTGACCGAGATCCACGACCACCTGCGCCTGCTCTACGCCCGCGCCGGCACGCCCCATTGCCCCACCCACGGCACCCCTCTCGAAGCCTACACGGTCAGCCAGATGGTGGACCGGGTGCTGGCGCTGCCCGAGGGCTCCCGCATCCTCGTGCTCGCCCCATTGGTCGCGGGCCGCCGCGGCGAGCATGCCGCGCTCCTGGAGCAGCTCCGGGGCCAGGGCTTCGTGCGCGTGCGCATCGACGGCACGGTCCACGAGCTCGACGAGCTCCCGCCCCTGGATCCGAAGCACCGCCACGAGATCGAGGCCGTGGTGGACCGGCTGCGGGTGCGGCCGCAAGCCGCGGCGCGGCTGGCCGAGTCCATCGAGACGGCCCTGCACCTCTCGGAAGGAACGGTGCGCGTGGCCTTCATGGACGAGCCCGAGCGCGAGCCGCTCCTCATGTCGGCCCGCTTCGCCTGCCCCGCATGCGGCTGGAGCGTGCCGGCGCTGGAGCCGCGGCTGTTCTCCTTCAACAACCCCGAGGGGGCCTGCCCGCGCTGCGGCGGTCTCGGCGTGGAGGAGTTCTTCGACCCGGACAAGGTCGTGGCGCACCCGGAGCTCAGCCTCGCCGGCGGGGCCGTGCGCGGCTGGGACCGGCGCAACGCCTGGTACTTCCAGATGCTGCGCTCGCTCGCCGAGCACTACGGCTTCGACGTCGAGGCCCCCTTCGAGCGCCTGCCCGAGCGCATCCGCCGGGTCATCCTCTACGGCAGCGGCGAGGAGGTCATCGCCTTCCGTTACCTCGACGACCGCGGCGGGCACATCAAGCGCCACCCGTTCGAGGGCGTCATCCCCAACCTGGAGCGGCGCTGGCGCGAGACCCAGTCCCAGACCGTGCGCGAGCAGCTCGCCCGCTACCGCTCGCAGCGCGCCTGCCCCGAGTGTGGCGGCGCGCGTCTCAACGAGGCCGCCCGCAGCGTGCGCATCGGCGGGCTCACCCTCCCGGGGCTCACGGCGCTGCCCATCGGCCGTGCGCTGGAGACGCTCGCGGCGCTGCGCCTGCCGGGTCGCCGCGGCGAAATCGCCGAGCGCATACTGGAGGAGGTGCGCCGCCGGCTCGGCTTCCTGGTGGACGTGGGCCTCGACTACCTCACGCTCGACCGCCCCACCGACACCCTCTCCGGCGGCGAGGCCCAGCGCATCCGGCTGGCCGGCCAGATCGGCGCCGGGCTGGTGGGGGTGATGTACGTGCTCGACGAGCCCTCCATCGGGCTGCACGCGCGCGACAACGCCCGCCTGCTGGAGACCCTGCGGCGGCTGCGCGACCAGGGCAACACCGTGATCGTGGTCGAGCACGACGAGGCGGCGATCCGCGCCGCCGACCATGTGGTGGACATGGGCCCGGGGGCAGGCATCCACGGCGGGCGGGTGGTGGCGCAGGGCACGCCCGGCGAGATCGCCGCCCATCCGGACTCCCTCACGGGCCAGTACCTCTCGGGCCGGCGCGCCATCCCGGTGCCCGCGCGCCGGCGCGCCCCGGAGCCTGCGCGGATGCTGCGCCTGCGCGGGGCGCGCGGCAACAACCTCAAGGGCATCGACGTGGAGTTCCCCCTGGGCCTCATCACCTGCGTCACGGGGGTCTCGGGCTCGGGCAAGTCCACCCTCGTGGTGGACACCCTCTACCGCCACTGCGCGCGCGTCCTCAACCGCGCGCGCGAGGCCGAGCCCGCGCCGGTGGAGGCCATCGAGGGGCTCGAGCACCTCGACCGCGTGATCGACATCGACCAGAGCCCCATCGGCCGCACCCCGCGCTCCAACCCCGCCACCTACACCGGCCTCTTCACCCTCATCCGCGACCTCTTCGCCGCCACGCCCGAGGCACGCGCGCGCGGCTACGGCCCGGGGCGCTTCAGCTTCAACGTGCGCGGCGGCCGCTGCGAGGCCTGCCAGGGCGAAGGCCTGGTGCGGGTGGAGATGCACTTCCTCCCGGACATGTACGTCACCTGCGACGTGTGCCAGGGGCGCCGCTACGAGCGGGAGACCCTGGAGGTGCGTTACAAGGGGCGCAACATCCACGAGGTGCTTGAGATGACGGTGGAGGAGGCGCTCGGCTTCTTCCACGCCGTCCCGGCACTCAGGCGCAAGCTCGAGATCCTGCAGGAGGTGGGCCTGGGCTACATTCGCCTCGGCCAGAGCGCCACCACGCTGTCCGGTGGCGAGGCCCAGCGTCTCAAGCTCGCCCGCGAGCTCGCCAAGCGCGACACCGGCCGCACCCTCTACATCCTCGACGAGCCCACCACGGGCCTGCACTTCGCCGACGTGGAGCAGCTCCTCGCCGTGCTCGCGCGACTGCGGGACCACGGCAACACCATCGTGGTCATCGAGCACAACCTGGAGGTGGTCAAGACCGCCGACTGGGTCATCGACCTCGGCCCGGAAGGGGGCGATTCCGGCGGCGAGCTGGTCGCCGCCGGCCCGCCCGAGGCCGTCGCCGCCTGCCCGAGCTCGCACACCGGCCGTTTCCTCGCCCCCCTGCTCGCGCGCGCCCGCGCCGCCGCGGCCGGCTAGCCGCGGCCGGCCAGCCCGGGAAAGGGCGCCGCATCCTTGCCGCAACGTCAGGCCGGCAGGGCCCCTGAGTCGAACGCCACGAGGAGGTGGACTCCCACGAAAACGAGAGAAAAGCCTGAAAATGGCTCGGAACTCTGATGGAAACTCTGATCAATCCGCCGCGCGGATTGATCAGCGCGAGGCGCTTCGCGGTCTATTCGATTTTTCTCCAAGTTGTCATGCACTTCCATGTGCATGAACCGACCCGCAGCCGTCCCTGGCCGCGGGGAAGGGCTGAAAAATCGCGATTCTTCAGCTCTTCCACGAGTAATTGCAACTGCCGCGAGGCGACACGCCGGCCCCACGACGTCCTCAGATCCGAGGCTTGCGGTGCTGGAAAACACCCAGCCCAACCAAACCCAACCCTAGCAGGGCGGCCATGGCCGGTTCCGGCACGCCGTGGACCGGTCCCGAGGGAGGCGTCCCAAGCGTGATCTGGTAATCATAGACTCCATCGGCACCAGGGCCACCGGAGGCGTAGGACCACACCTGCACGGTGTAATAGCCGGTGTTGGGAAGCGCGAAGCCGCTGAGTTGCGCGTCCCACCACGGACCCTCGTATCCGGGGAACTCGTCGATCTCATCGTCCGCCATGGCCAGGAAAGTGAGGCTCGCAGTATCGGTCCCCATACCGAAATAGAGGTAAAGCGCGGGATCCAGCGACGCCTCCAGACGATTGACCGTGAGCGTAATGATGTCGCCGGCATTCCCGTAGAACCACCAGAAATCGTCATTCGGGGATCCAGTTGGAGACGGCTCCGAAACCTGCCCGAAGAACGTGACGTCCTCGACCAGCTCTCCCTCGTAGGAAGCGATGGGCACTGCCGAGGCCGTCCCCGCAAACAGCATCGACGCCAACAGCAAGAGCCAGCCTTTTCCCATCTTCCCCTCCTTGCCTCGTCCAATACCCGACCTGCGGATAGCAAGCTCCACGCCAAACTACAAGTTATTGTTCATAAACATATTCTCTGCCCTTCTCCCTGCAAAACTTAAAAAAACTGCGACAGCCTTCGCGCATTCCTGGCGCCCGTCCGGCCCGGATGCGCGCCGCCCTTTCGATCGGCCTCCGCGCGTGCGCGGTCCGGCGTCGTTTGGACTGCGAAGGTGAAGGCCGGGCGCTCAGGGGAAGTGCACGCGGACGGGCGCACCCACGGCGAGCCCCAGGGCCTGGTCGGCGCGGCCCTGGTTGACGGCGATCTCGGCCAGCCCGTTGGCGTTCTCGTACCAGAAGGCCGCGCCCGGGGGGACGTCGCAGAAGGTCCGCGCCCGGGCCAGCAGCCGCCCGCCGGCCTCCAGCCGGGCATCGGGCGCGAGCCCGCCGGCCCGCAGGCCCGTCATGGCGTTGCCGTAGCGGTCCACGTAGATCACTTCGGCCAGGTCCTCGGGCCAGTCCGCGCCCACGTGGTCACCGGCCGCCCGGGGCGCGAGCGCCACGGCCTGCCCGGCGGCGAGCCGGGCCCCCACCGGGGCGAACAGGTCACGGCCGTGGAAGCTCGCCGAGAGGCGCCCGGGCCGCCAGGTGATGGTCCACCAGCGGGCCGTGCGCGCCCGGCGCGCCACCACGGCGAGCAGTCCGTTGTCCGGGCCCACGTAGCGGCGCCCGTCGGCCTCCAGGACGAGGGCGTCGCGCGCGCCGCCCACGCCCGGGTCCACCACCGCCACGCACACGCTCCCCTCCGGCAGCCACGGCGCGAGCGCGGCGAGCAGATAGGCCGCAGGCCGCGGGCGGAAGGGCGCGAGGTCGTGGCACAGGTCCACGACCTGCAGCCGCGGGTCCACCGCAGCGACGGCCGCGCGCATCTGCCCCACATAGGGCCCCTCGAGCCCGAAGTCGGTGTACAGGTAAAGGGCTCGGTCCGTCACGGTGCAGAACGTCCCAGCTTCCGTTCTCGCCGGCGGGAATCATAGCAGGGACGACAGACGGCCGGACGCGGGCCTGCCTGCACGGTCCGAAGGCCGCCCCCAGGGGGCGGAAACGGAAAAGGCGCCTTCCGGGGGGAAGGCGCCTTCTCCTGCCATCCCGGCCGTGAAGGCCGGAAGGTCGATCAAGGGGCTTCAGCGCCCACGCTGGCTGCGGCGCCGGCGCAGCCCAGCGAGCCCCAGGAGGCCCAGTCCCACGAGACCGAGCGAGGCGGGCTCGGGCACGGCGCCGGGCGGCGGCAGCACCGGCCTCCCGCCGACCCCCTTGAAGCCGAAGATGAAGGTGGCTGGCTCGCCCGTCACCTCGCCGCCGTTCGACTGCCCCAGCGAGAACAGCTCGATCCCTTCGGCGGCGATGGCGGCGAGCGCCTCCGACTCGCTCCCCGCGGCGCCGTAGAAGATCTCGAAAGTGAAGCTATCGCCGGCTGCCAGGTCACCGAACTCGAAGAGGAAGTAGGCCCCGTGGTCGGCCGGGCCGGAATCGGTGAAGTCCGTGTCCAGGGTGGAGAGATCGATCGGCGTGGTGGAAAGGCCCGTCAGGGGATTGGGCGACTCGAACCCGTCGTCGTGCGAGCGTAGGAGGTAGCTCGTGGTCCCCACCCCCTGTATGGTCACGAACTCGTTGAACTCCGTCGGAGGGATGTCCCAGTCCATGACGCGCACGTACCGCAGGGCGGTGAGGTCGTTGCTCGTCATGTTCTCGACCGTGACGATGGAGCGGAAGAGGTTGTCGGGCGCGTTGGGCGCGGGCGCAAAGTCATGGGTGACGGTGAGCCCCGGCATGGAGGTCAGGCTCACCACGGAGGTGGCCGAGGAGGGCCCGGAGGTGAAGCTGACGGGGCTCAGGTTGGAGTTGCCGAGGGCCTCATTGGCCCAGCCCGCCGTGGTGCCGTTGACGGAAATGCCCCAGCCCTCGCAGAGGCAGCCCGGCGCCGTGGCGTCGCGCCAGTCCGGCGCCGACGGGGTGCCGAAGTTGTAGGCGAGCCCGGTGGCGCTGGCGTTACTCGCGATGTTGCCCGTCGTGGTGTTCAGGCTGCCGAGGTCGTTGACGCCCAGCGCCACCGTGCCGGCAGGATTGATGATGATGGCCGCCGCCTGGACACCGCCCGTCGTCGCCAGGCCGAGCAGTGCGGCCGCCACCGTTCCCGTCGCGATCCGATTGATCTGCATTTTCGGTATCTCCTCCGTCGGGCCTAACAGCACCGCCCGTTCACCGCTTATGCCGTGTCGGCCTGAGGAGGACACGGCGTCCGATCAAGCATGGGCAATAGACGTGCCATATCTGCATCTATATGAATTCAAACTAAAAAACCAGACAGCCTGTCCCCGCCGGGGTTCGGCGGGCAAGGGACTGTAAAAATGTCCGACAGAAGACGCTCCCGCGTGGGAGGGGGGCGAACCCGGCCTGGAGCTGCCGGCAGCGGGATGGAACGAGGATGGAGGCACGCCGTCGGCCTGCTGAGACGGTAGCTGCCGGGTGACCGCCTCGCAGGACAGACCAGGGGCGGCTGTCCGTCGGGCGCCGTGAAGGCCATGGACGCAGGGGCCGGGCACTGGACCTGGCCCCTGCTCGCGAGGCGCGGCTTCGGTCCGCCTCAGCCTTCCGCCTCGGCCTCCTCGGGCTGCGGGCGGTCGACCAGCTCCACCAGCGCCATGGGCGCGGCGTCGCTCGGGCGGAAGCCCATCTTGAGGATGCGCGTGTAGCCGCCGGGGCGCTCACGGTAGCGCGGCCCGAGCTCCTCGAAGAGCTTGCGCACCGCCTCCTTGTCGCGCAGGCGCGCGAAGGCGAGCCGCCGCCGGGCCACGGTGTCCTCCTTGGCCAGCGTGATGAGCGGCTCGGCCACGCGCCGCAGCTCCTTGGCCTTGGGCAGCGTGGTGCGGATGCGCTCGTGGCGGAACAGCGCGGCCGCCATGTTGCGGAACATGGCGCGCCGGTGCGCGCTCGTGCGGTTCAGATGCCTGCCAGCCTTGCGGTGACGCATGCTCTCGCTCTCCTCCGGCGGCGCTTCAGGCCGAGGCCTTCTCCCTGCCGAGCTCCGGCGGCGGCCAGTTCTCCAGGCGCATGCCGAGCTGCAGCCCGTGGTTGGCCAGCACGTCCTTGATCTCCGTGAGCGACTTCTTGCCGAGGTTGGGCGTCTTGAGCAGATCCACCTCGGTCCACTGGATCAGGTCGCCCACGTAGTGGATGCCCTCCGCCTTGAGGCAGTTGGCCGAGCGCACGCTGAGTTCGAGGTCGTCGATGGGCCGCAGCAGAATGGGGTCGATCTCGGCCTCCTTGCGCTCGGCGGGCGCGGCCTCCTCCTTGCCCTCCAGCTCCACGAAGACCGAGAGCTGGTCCTGGAGGATGTGGGCCGCGCGCCGGATGGCCTCCTCGGGATCGATGGTGCCGTTGGTCTCGATGTCGATGACCAGCTTGTCCAGGTCGGTGCGCTGCTCCACGCGCGCGCTCTCGACGTTGTAGGCCACGCGCCGCACCGGGCTGAAGCTGGCATCCAGCTGGAGCCTGCCGATGGGGCGGTCCTCGCCGGCGGCGCGGCGGGCGGTGACCGGCTGGTAGCCGCGCCCGCGCGCGACCTTCAGGGTCATCCTGAGCTCGCCGCCCTTGTTCAGGTGGGCGATGACGTGGTCGGGGTTGACGATCTCCACGTCGTGGGTGAGCTCGATGTCGGCCGCGGTGACCACCCCCGGGCCCCTCTTGTGGAGCGTGAGCGTGGCCTCGTCACGGGTCTGCATGCGGATGGCGAGGCCCTTGAGGTTGAGGAGGATGTCGATCACGTCCTCCTGCACGCCCTCGATGGTCGTGTACTCGTGGAGCACACCCTCGATCTCGGCCTCCACCACGGCCGCGCCGGGCATGGAGGAGAGCAGGATGCGCCGCAGGGCATTGCCCAGGGTGTGGCCGAAGCCGCGCTCCAGCGGCTCCAGTGTGATGCGCGCGTGGCACGGATCCAGCACCTGGACCTGCACCGACTGCGGCTTGAGGAATTCGCTGACCGAGCCCTGCATAGCCGTTTCCCTCTGGGGTTACTTCGAGTAGAGCTCCACCACCAGGTGCTCGTTGATCTCGCTCGGCAGGTCCGAGCGCTCCGGCACCGCCTTGAACACGCCCTCCAGCTTGCCGGGGTCCACCTCGACCCAGGGGGCGATCAGGTCCTGCTGCTGCGCGAAGGCCAGCGCCGCCTGCACACGCGCGTGCTGGCGCGCCTTCTCCGCCACCGCGATCACGTCGTTGGGCCTGACCTGGTAGGAGGGGATGTTGACCTTCTTGCCGTTGACGAGGATGTGGTTGTGGCGCACCATCTGCCGCGCCTCGGCGCGGGAGCTGGCGAAGCCCATACGGTAGACCACGTTGTCCAGCCGGCACTCCAGGAGCTGAAGCAGGATCTCACCCGTGGAGCCGCGGCGGCGCGCCGCCTCCTGGTAGTAGCGACGGAACTGCCGCTCCAGCACCCCGTACATCCAGCGCAGCTTCTGCTTCTCGCGCAGCTGAAGCGCGTAGTCGGAGAGGCGCTGGCGGCGCTGGCCGTGCTGGCCCGGCGCGTAGGGGCGCTTCTCGATCGGGCACTTGGGCGTGTAGCACTTCTCGCCCTTGAGAAAGAGCTTGGTCCCCTGCCGGCGGCAGAGGCGGCACTTCGCTCCGGTGTACTTCGCCACAGCGTGCCTCCTGGCCTCAGACCCGCCGCTTCTTCGGCGGACGGCAGCCGTTGTGCGGGATGGGCGTCACGTCCGAGATGTTGGTGATGCGGAAGCCGACCGCGTGCAAGGCGCGCACCGCCGACTCGCGCCCGGGTCCCGGCCCCTTGACGCGCACCTCCAGGTTCTTGACGCCGTGCTCCTGGGCGGCCTTGCCGGCGCGCTCGGCCGCGACCTGGGCCGCGAAGGGCGTGCTCTTGCGCGAGCCCCGGAAGCCGGAGCTGCCCGCCGAGGCCCACACCAGGGTGTTGCCGGCCCGGTCGGTGATGGTCACGATGGTGTTGTTGAAGGTGGCGTGGATGTGCGCCACCCCGTCCGAGACGGTCTTCTTGATCTTCTTGCGGCTGCGGCTTGCCTTGGCCATGCTCTGCCCTGTCCGGTCCGTTCCTGCTCAGCGGCGCCCGCGGCCTCAGCGCCGGCCCACGGGGCGGCGCGGCCCCTTGCGGGTGCGCGCGTTGGTGCGGGTGCGCTGGCCGCGCACGGGCAGCCCCCGCCGGTGGCGCAGCCCCCGGTAGCAACCGAGGTCCATGAGGCGCTTGATGTTCATGGAAACCTCGCGGCGGAGGTCACCCTCCACCGTATACTTGCCGACCTCGGCGCGCAGGGCGTCGAGCTCGGCCTCGGTGAGGTCCTTGATCTTGACGTCGGGGCGCACCCCGGCCGCCGCGCAGATCTGGCGCGCGCGTGTCCGCCCGATGCCGTAGATGTAGGTCAGGGCGATGACCGCGTGCTTCTGCGCGGGGACGTTGACGCCAGCGATGCGGGCCATGTTCGGTCGCTCTCCTGAGTCGGTCCGCGGTAAACGGTTTATTCTACCGAGCCTGCTGCTCCGCGCAAGGCCAAGTCAGCCCTGGCGCTGCTTGTGGCGGGGGTCCTTGCAGATGACCCGCACCACGCCCTTGCGTCGGATGATCTTGCAATGGCGGCAGATACGCTTGACGGATGCCCGTACCTTCATGGTCCTGCCCTCCAGGGGGGTCAGCGGGGCGCGCCACGCGCGCCGTAGCTCTTGAGGTTCGCCTTCCTGATCAGGCTCTCGTACTGGTGCGACATCAGGTGCGCCTGCACCTGGGCCATGAAGTCCATCACCACCACCACCACGATCAGCAGCGAGGTGCCGCCGAAGTAGAAGGGCACGTTCCAGTACAGGATCAGGAACTCGGGCAGCAGGCAGACGGCGGTGACGTAGATGGCGCCGGCCAGCGTCAGCCGGGTCATGACCCCGTCGATGTAGCGTGCCGTCTGCTCGCCGGGGCGGATGCCGGGGATGAATGCCCCGCTCTTCTTGAGGTTGTCGGCGGTCTCGCGCGCGTTGAACACCAGCGCCGTGTAGAAGAAGCAGAAGAAGATGATGGCGATGGCGTAGATCATCACGTAGAGCGGCTGGCCCGGCGCGAGCGTCTGTGCCAGGTCCTGGAGCCAGCTCAGCTCCTCGCTCTGCCCGAACCAGCTCCCTAGGGTGGCCGGGAACAGGATGATGCTGGAGGCGAAGATGGGCGGGATCACGCCGGCCATGTTGAGCTTGAGCGGGAGGTAGCTCGACTGCTGGCCGTAGATGCGCCGGCCCTGCTGGCGCCGCGCGTAGTTCATGGGGATACGGCGCTGCCCGCGCTCGACAAAGACCACGAAGGCGGTCACCCCCAGCGCCAGCAGGAACAGGAACAGGATCTCGAAGGGGCCGAGCTCGCCGGTGCGCGCGAGCTCCAGCGTCCCGCCCACGGCCGAGGGCAGGCCCGCCACGATCCCGGCGAAGATGATGAGCGAGATGCCGTTGCCGATGCCGCGCTCGGTCACCTGCTCGCCCAGCCACATGAGGAACATGGTTCCCGTCACCAGCGTCACCGTGGTGGTGAAGACGAAGCCGGGGCCGGGATTGGGCACCACGGGCTGCCCGCCGAAATGCTGGCCCTGGAGCGCGATCGCCACGCCGATCGCCTGGAAGGTGGCGAGCGCCACCGTCCCGTAGCGGGTGTACTGGGTGATCTTGCGCCGCCCGGCCTCGCCCTCCTTCTTGAGCTGCTCGAGCTTCGGCACCACCACCGTCATGAGCTGCATGATGATGGAGGCCGAGATGTAGGGCATGATGCCGAGGGCGAAGATGGTGAAGCGCTCGAGCGCCCCGCCCGAGAACATGTTGAACATGTCGAGTATGGTGCCGCGCTGCTGCTCGAACAGCTGCGCCAGCACCGCCGAGTCTATGCCGGGCACCGGGATGTGGGCGCCGATGCGGAAGACCACCAGCGCGCCGAGCACGAACAGCAGCCGGCGCCTGAGATCGCCCAGGCGGGTGAGGTCCCCAAGGCCACCGGCCGCCGCAGCTGCTCCGGCACGCGCCATCGCCGCCTCAGTCCTCGACGCGCCCGCCGGCGGCCTCGATGGCCGCGCGCGCGCCCTTGGTCACGGCGAGCCCCTTGACCGTGACCGGCCGGGTGAGCTCGCCGCTGGCGATGATCTTGACCCGCTTGACCACCGAGGAGATGAGCCCGGCCTTGCGCAGGGCAGCGAGATCCACCACGTCGCCCTCCACCTTGGCGAGCTCGTGCAGGCGGATCTCGTCCCACTCGCGCGCCTTGCGCGAGCGGAAGCCCACCTTGGGCAGGCGCCGCTGCAGCGGCATCTGGCCGCCCTCGAAGCCCACCTTGTGGAAGCCGCCGGAGCGGGCCTTCTGGCCCTTCTGGCCGCGTCCGCAGGTCTTGCCGAGGCCCGAGCCCGGTCCGCGCCCGACGCGCTTGCGCGCAGGCCTGCTCCCGGGGGCGGGCTTGAGCGTGTTCAGCCTCATCATGCGTCCTCCACCTTGAGGAGGTACCGGACCTTGCGGATCATGCCCCGGTTCTCCGGGGTGTCGTCCACGAGCACGCTCTGGTGCATGCGCCGCAGCCCCAGCCCGCGCACGCAGGCCTTGTGGCTGGCCAGGCGCCCGTGGTAGCTCCGCACCAGCGTCACCTTGAGCTTCTTGGCCTCGGCCATGGCGCCTCCCTCAGCCCGTGATCTCTTCGAGCTTCTTGCCGCGCTTGGCGGCGATCTCCTCCGGCGAACGCATGGAGGCCAGGCCCTTCATGGTGGCGCGCACCACGTTGATGGGGTTGCGCGAGCCGATGGACTTGGCCAGCACGTCGCGCACGCCCAGCACCTCGAAGACCGCACGCATGGCGCCGCCGGCGATGATGCCGGTACCCTCGGAGGCCGGCTGCATGTAGACCTTGGAGGCGCCGTGCTCGGCCGTGATCGCGTAGTGCAGGGTGCGGCCCTCGCGCAGCGGGATCTCGCGCATGTTCCTGCGCGCCTTCTCCATCGCCTTCTGGATCGCCAGCGGCACCTCGCGCGCCTTGCCGTAGCCGAAGCCCACGCGCCCCTGGCCGTCGCCGACCACGGTGAGCGCCGTGAAGCCGAACCGCCGTCCGCCCTTGACCACCTTGGCCACGCGGTTGACGGCAATCAGCTTCTCCTGCAGGCCGTCGTTGCCGCTCTCGCCGTTCGCCATCGCTCGCTACCTCTCAGAACTCCAGGCCGGCCTCGCGCGCCGCCTCGGCCAGGGCCTTGACACGGCCGTGGTACTTGAAGCCGGAGCGGTCGAAGGCCACGCGCGTGATGCCCTTCTCCTTCGCACGCTCGGCGATGAGGCGCCCGACCACCGCCGCCGCCTCCTTGTTGCCGGTGCTCTCGAGCCCGGAGCGAACCTCCTTCTCGAGCGTGGAGGCCGCGGCCAGGGTCCGGCTGCCGTCCGGCGCGATGATCTGGGCGTAGATGTGCCGCGGCGTGCGGTGCACGCACAGCCGGTAAGCCCGCAGCTCGCGGATCTTCATCCGCGCCCGCCGCGCCCGGCGCAGTCTCGCAGCCTTCTTGTCGCGCATGTTGCGATGCCCTCGTCAGCGGCACGCGGCGCCCCGGGGCGTCCGCGTCACTTCTTCTTCGCTTCCTTCCGGATGATCTGCTCGTCGGCGTAGCGCACGCCCTTGCCCTTGTAGGGCTCGGGCGGCCGCAGCGCCCGGATGGAGGCGGCCACCTGGCCGACCTTCTGCTTGTCGATGCCCTTGATCAGGATCTCCGTCTGACTGGGCGTTTCGATGGTGATCCCCTCCGGGACCTCGAACTCCACCGGATGGGAGAAGCCCAGCGACAGGTTGAGCTTGCGCCCCTGCGCCTGGGCACGATAACCCACGCCCACCAGCTCGAGCTTCTTCTCGAAGCCCCGGCTCACCCCGGTGACCATGTTGTCGATCAGCGAGCGCATGGTGCCCGCGAGCGCCCAGGCACCGTTGCGCGGGGCAACGCGCACGGTGCCCTCCTCGAGCCGCACCTCCACGCTCTCGTGCACGTCGAGCTCGAGGGTCCCCTTGGGCCCCTTGACCGTGACGTGCTGGCCATCGAGGCGAACCTCGACCCCCTGCGGCACGCTCACCGGCTGCTTGGCGATTCTGGACATGATCTCCTTCCCGTCGTCAGGCGACGATGCAGAGCACCTCACCCCCGTGCCCGGCCTTGCGCGCGGCGCGGTCGCTCATCACGCCCTTGGAGGTCGAGACGATGGCGATCCCGTAGCCGCCGAGCACCTTGGGCAGCTCCTCGCGCCCGCGGTAGATGCGCAGGCCCGGCTTGCTCACCCGCTCGATGCGCTCGATCACGGGCTGGCCACGGTAGTACTTGAGACGGATGGCGAGCACGGGCTTGCCGTCCTCCTCCGTGACCTCGTAGCCCTCGATGTAGCCTTCCTCCTCCAGCACCTTGGCGATGGCGACCTTGATCCTGGAGGAGGGCATGCGCACCTCGGCCTTGCGCGCGGCCTGGCCGTTGCGGATGCGGGTCAGCATGTCGGCGATGGGATCGGTCATCATGGCCGCAGCCCTCTCACCAGCTCGCCTTGACCAGCCCGGGGATGTCCCCCCGCATGGCGGCCTCGCGCAGCTTGTTGCGCCCAAGTCCGAACTTGCGGTAGTAGCCGTGAGGCCTGCCGGTCAGCCGGCAGCGGTTGCGCAGCCGCACGGGGCTCGCGTTGCGCGGGATCTGCTGCAGCTTGCGGATCGCCTCCGCGCGTTGCTCGGGCGTGGAGTTCGGGTTCTTGATGATCGCCTTGAGCTCGGCGCGCTTGCGCGCGTAGCGCTGCACGAGGCGCTGGCGCTTGAGCTCTCGCTGGATGACGGAAACCTTGGCCATATCTCACCTCGTCCCGTTCAGCCGCGGAACGGAAAGTCGAAAGCCTCCAGCAGGGCGCGCGCCTCCTCGTCGGTGCGCGCCGTGGTCGTGATGGTGATGTCCAGCCCCCGGATCGCGTCGATCTTGTCGTAGTCGATCTCGGGGAAGATGATCTGCTCGCGCACGCCGAGGCTGTAGTTGCCGCGGCCGTCGAAGGCCTTGGGGCTGAAGCCGCGGAAGTCGCGGATACGCGGAATCGCCACGTTGATGAGGCGGTCCAGGAACTCGTACATGCGCTCGCGCCGCAGGGTCACCTTGCAGCCGATGGGCCAGCCCTGACGGATCTTGAAGCCGGCGATGGACTTGCGCGCACGTGTGACCACCGGCTTCTGGCCCGAGATGAGAGCAAGGTCGTTCATGGCGTGCTCGATGACCTTGCGGTCGCTCACGGCCTCGCCCACGCCCATGTTGAGCGTGATCTTCTCGATCCGCGGCACCTGCATCACGTTCTCGTAGCCGAAGCGTTCCATGAGCCGCCCGACCACGTTCTTGCGGTAATGCTCCAGCAGTCTCGCCATCGCCCGCGTCCCCGCGCTCACGCGTCCACGACCTCGCCCGTGGACTTGAAGTAGCGCACCTTGCGCCCGTCCTCGAGCACCTTGAAGCCGACCCGGTCCCCCTTCCTGGTCTGAGGGTTGTAGAGCATCACGTTGGAGATGTGCAGCGGCGCCTCCTTCTCGATGATGCCGCCGGGGATGCCGCGCGCCGGGTCGGGCTTTTGGTGCTTCTTGACCATGTTCACGCCCTCGACGATCACGCGGTCGTCGGGCAGCACGCGCAGCACCGTCCCGCGCCGGCCCTTGTTCTTGCCGGCGATGACGACGACCTCGTCACCCTTCCTGATCCTGCGCATCGCCATGGCCTACAGCACCTCCGGAGCGAGGGAGATGATCTTCATGAAGCGCTCGGTGCGCAGCTCACGCGTCACGGGCCCGAAGATGCGGGTCCCGATGGGCTCGAGCCGGTTGTTGAGCAGCACCGCTGCGTTGCTGTCGAAGCGGATCACCGAGCCGTCCGGGCGGCGCACCCCCTTGCGCGTGCGCACCACGACGGCGTTGTAGACCTCGCCCTTCTTGACCTTGCCGCGCGGGATGGCGTCCTTGACGCTCACCTTGATGATGTCGCCGATGCTGGCGTAACGGCGCTTGGAGCCGCCCAGCACCTTGATGCACATCAGCTTGCGCGCGCCGCTGTTGTCGGCCGCATCGAGCATGGTCTGCATCTGGATCATGGCCCTGTCCCCGCAGTCCTCGCCGGTGGCCTCATTCGGCGCGCTCGACGATCTTGATCAGCCGCCAGCACTTGGTCTTCGACAGCGGCCGGCACTCCTGGATCACCACCACGTCGCCCTCGCGGCACTCGTTGCCCTCGTCGTGCGCATGCAGCTTGGTCGAGCGCCGGATGTACTTGCCGTACAGCGGGTGCCTGACCAGCCGCTCGACCAGAACCGTGATGGTCTTGTCCATCTTGCTGCTGACCACACGGCCGGTGACCGTCCGTCCCTTGCCGCTTGCCTCGCTCATGCCTGCTCACCCGCTCGACGCTTCTCGTTCATGATGGTCTTGACCCGGGCGATGTCGCGCCGCACCTTGCGGAACTGGTCCGGTCGCGGCGGCTGACCCGCCCCTTTCTGCATGCGCAGGTTGAACTGCTCGCGCAGCAGCTCGTGCAGGGTCTGCTCGAGCTCCTCGAGGCTCTTGTCGCGCAGCTCGCTCGCCTTCATCTCAGGCCACCGTGCGGGTCACGAAGGTCGCCTTCACCGGGAGCTTGGCCGCGGCCAGGCGAAAGGCCTCGCGCGCCACGTCCTCGGGCACGCCCTCGATCTCGTAGAGCACGCGGCCGGGCTGCACCTTGGCGACCCAGAATTCGACGTTGCCCTTGCCGTTGCCCATGCGCACCTCGAGGGGCTTCTTGGTCACGGGCACGTCCGGGAAGATGCGGATCCAGAGCTTGCCGCCACGCTTGACGTGGCGGGTGATGGCCCGGCGCGCGGCCTCGATCTGGCGCGCCGTGATCCGCCCCCGGGTCGTGGCCTTGAGCCCGTACTCGCCGAAGCTCACGCGGTTGCCCCGCGTGGCGATGCCGCGGTTGCGGCCCTTGCGCTGCTTGCGGAACTTGGTCCTCTTGGGCTGGAGCATGGCGGTCTCTCCCCGTCAGCCTGCCGCCGCCTTCTTCTCGGGCGCCGCCTCGGCGGCCTCTCGATCGCTCTCGAAGACCTCGCCCTTGAAGATCCACACCTTGACGCCGATGACGCCGTAAGTGGTGCGCGCCTCGGCAAAACCGTAGTCGACGTCGGCCCGCAGGGTATGCAGCGGCACGCGCCCCTCCCGGTACCACTCGGTGCGGGCGATCTCGGCGCCGTTGAGGCGGCCGGCGACCTGGATCTTGATGCCCTGGGCGCCCAGGAACATGGCGTTGGTCACGGCCCGCTTCATGGCGCGGCGGAACATGATGCGCCGCTCGAGCTGCTGGGCCACGTTCTCGGCCACGAGCTGGGCATCGAGCTCGGGCTTGCGGATCTCCTCGATCTTGATCCGCACCTCCTCGGTGTCCGGCATGAGGGCCTCGAGCTCACGGCGCAGGCGCTCGATGTCCTCGCCCTTGCGCCCTATGACGATGCCGGGGCGGGCCGTATGGATGGTGATGAAGGCCTGCCGCGCCGGACGCGCGATGTCGATGCGGCTCACGGCCGCGTGCGCCAGCCGCTTCTTGATGTGCTCGCGCACCTTGAGGTCGGTGTAGAGCTGGTCCGCGAAGCGGCGCGAGTCCGCGTACCACTTCGAGGCCCACTCCTTCGAGACCCCGAGCCGGAACCCGGTGGGATGCACCTTCTGACCCATCGCTTCTCTTCCCCTGCCCTCAGGCAGCCCGGCGCCGCCGGCGCGGCGGCTTCTCGTCCGAGACCTTGACCGTGATGTGGCTCGTGCGCTTGAGGATGCGCGTGGCACGACCCTTGGCGCGGGGCTTCCAGCGCTTGAGCCTGGGACCCTCGTCCACGTAGATGGCCGAGACGTGGAGGTCGTCCACGTCGGCGCCCTCGTTGTGCTCGGCGTTGGCGATGGCCGACTCGAGCGCCTTGCGCACGAGCTGCGCGCCCTTCTTGGGCGTGAAACGCAGCACGTTGAGGGCCTCGCCCACGGGCAGGCCGCGGACCATGTCCGCGACGAGCCGGCACTTCTGCGGCGAGATCCTCGCGTAGCGGAGCCTGGCAGCGACCTCCATCGTGCGTACCCTCAGCGTTTGGCCTTCTTGTCCGCCGCGTGTCCGCGGAAGGTGCGGGTGGCGGCGAACTCGCCGAGCTTGTGCCCGACCATGTTCTCCGTGATCAGGATCGGCACGTGCTGGCGCCCGTTGTGCACGGCGATGGTCAGCCCCACCATCTCGGGGATGATCATCGAGCGCCGCGACCAGGTCTTGATCGGGCGCTTGCTGTTGGTCGCACGCGCCTCCTGCACCTTCTTGAGCAGGTGCAGATCGACGAACGGTCCTTTGCGTACGGAACGTGGCACTGTCTCAACCCCTGGTTACTTCCGCCCGCGCCGGCGCACGATCCACTTGTCGGTGCGCTTGTTGCGGCGCGTCTTGTAGCCCTTGGTGGGCACGCCCCAGGGCGTGACCGGGTGCCGGCCGCCCGAGGTGCGGCCCTCGCCGCCGCCGTGGGGGTGGTCGACCGGGTTCATGGCAACGCCGCGCACGGTGGGCCGGATGCCGCGCCAGCGCTTGGCGCCGGCCTTGCCGAGCGAGCGCAGGTTGTGCTCGTCATTGCCCACCTCGCCCACGGTGGCACGGCAGTCCACATGGATCTTGCGCATCTCGCCCGAGCGCAGGCGCAGGGTGGCGTAGCTTCCCTCGCGCGCCAGGAGCTGGGCCGAGGTTCCGGCCGCGCGCGCGATCTGCGCCCCCTTGCCAGGGCGCATCTCCACGCAGTGCACGAGAGTGCCCACGGGGATGTTGCGCAGCGGCAGGGCATTGCCGGGGCGGATCGGCGCATCAGGGCCCGACATGAGCTCGTCGCCGGGCTTCACGCCCTTGGGCGCGATGATGTAGCGCCGCTCGCCGTCGGCGTAGAGCAGCAGCGCGATGTGGGCGCTGCGGTTCGGGTCGTACTCGATGCGCTCGACCTTGGCCGGGACGCCGTCCTTGTCCCGCTTGAAGTCGATGATGCGGTAGCGCTGCTTGTGGCCGCCGCCGCGGTGGCGCACGGTGATCCGGCCCTGGTTGTTGCGGCCGCCCGTCTTGGTCTTCTTCTCGACCAGGGGCTCGTAGGGGCCGCCCTTCCACAGGCCGGGCGTGACCACCTTGACGACGAAGCGCCGTCCCGGCGAGGTCGGCTTGCACTTGACCAGCGGCATCGCCCGTCTCCCCGTCCCGATCAGGCCTGCTCGGCGCCACCGAGCAGCTCGATGGTCTGCCCCGGCTTGAGGCGCACGTAGGCCTTCTTCCACGAGGGGCGTCGCCCCTCGAGATAGCCGAAGCGCTTGCGCTTGCCCTTGACGTTCAGCACCGTGACCGACTCGACCTCGACCTCGAACAGGGTCTCGACGGCCTTGCGGATCTCGGGCTTGGTGGCGTCGCGCGCCACCTTGAACACGTACTGGTTGCTGCGCTCCATCGCCCGCGCGCTCTTCTCCGAGACGTGCGGAGCGAGGATGATCTTGTACAGCCGCTCGCGGTTCATCCCAGCCACTCCTCGATCCGCCGCACGGCGCCCACGGTCATGAGCACCTTCTCGAAGCGCACCAGGCTCACCGGGTCGAGGTCGGAGACGCCGAGCGCGAGCACGCGCGGCAGGTTGCGCGTGGCCAGATGCAGGTTCTCGCTCAGCTCCTCGGCCACGATCAGGACCTCGTCCAGGCCCATGTCCTTGAGACGCGCCGCCATCGCCTTGGTCTTGGGCGTGTCGGCGTCGAAGGACTCGACCACGATGAGGCGCCCCTGGCGCACCAGCTCCGAGAGGATGGAGCGCATGGCGCCGCGATACATCTTGCGGTTGACCTTCTGGCTGTGGTCCTGCGGCTTGGCCGCGAAGGTCACGCCGCCGCCCCGCCACAGGGGGCTGCGGATGCTGCCGTGGCGCGCGCGGCCGGTGCCCTTCTGGCGCCAGGGCTTGGCACCGCCGCCGCGCACCTCGGCGCGCGTCTTCTGGGCGCGCGTTCCCGCGCGCGCGCCGGCGAGGTACGCGACCACGACCTGGTGGATGAGCGGCTCGTTGAAGCGCTCCCCGAAGGCCCGGTCGGAGACCTGCAGCCTGCTGCCGGTATCCTGCACCGCGAGCTCCATC
>JALSJE010000135.1 GCA_026989495.1 Gammaproteobacteria bacterium
CGCAGGCGTCCGGGAAAGGCCCCACGACAGAGGCCGGATACATTGACGCAGCCGCAATCCTCGCGCCGACCGCCGAGCCGCGCGCGCTTGCAGCTGGGGGGCGGACCATACATTGTGAGACAGCTTCTAATCAGGTGGCCGGCGGTTCCGCTTCGTGCAGCCGCAGGGAGCCGACGAGCTCGGCCACCGAACCGAGGTCGTGGCGGCGCAGGTACTCCGCGATGCCTTCGACCACCCGCCGCGCGAGCAGCGGATCGTAGAACAGGCCCGTGCCCAGCCCCACGGCGCTGGCGCCGGCGATGAGGAACTCGATCGCGTCCTCGGGGCTGGCGATGCCCCCTTGCCCGATGATGGGAATGCCGTGCGGCCGGCACACCTGGTGCACCTGATGCACCTTGAGGAGCGCGATCGGCTTGATGGCCGGCCCCGAGAGACCTCCCTGGTCGTTGCCGATCACGGGTCGGCGTGTCTCGATGTCGATGGCCATGCCCATCAGGGTGTTGATGACGGCGAAGGCGTCGGCGCCGGCCTCGATGCAGCGGCGCGCGTTCGCGGCGATGTCGGTCTGGTTGGGCGAGAGCTTGACGATGAGGGGCTTCGTGGTGGCGGCGCGGCAGGCCTCGGTCACGCGCGCGGACATGTCCGGGTCGTTGCCGAACTGCACGCCGCCCGCCTTGACGTTGGGGCAGGAGATGTTGACCTCGATGGCGTCGATGGGCGAGTCGTCGAAGCGGCGCGTGACCTCCGCGTACTCCTCGACGGTCGAGCCCGAGACGTTGGCGATCCAGCGCGTGGCCGAGAAGTCCAGGCGCGGCAGGATCTCGCGCACCACGTGATCGACGCCCGGGTTCTGCAGGCCGATGGCGTTGAGCATGCCGGCCGGGGTCTCGCAGACGCGGTGCGGCGGGTTGCCGAGGCGCGGGGCGAGCGTGGTGCCCTTCAGGCACACGGCGCCCACGTCGGCGAGGTCGAAGCCTTCCACGCGCGTGTACTCCTCGCCGAAGCCCACGCAGCCCGAGAGCAGCACCACCGGTGTGCGCAGGCTGAGCCCCGCGAGCGCCACGGCGAGCCCGGGGCCGCCGCCCGCCCGCACGTCACCCCGCGCGCCCGTGTCCGCGCCGCCCGTCTCGTGCGAGGCCCCGCTCACGGGATCTCCGCCTTGGGCTCGCGCGCGAGCAGCGCCCGGGCCGCCTCGGCGGGCGTGCATTCGCCTGCCAGCACCCGCCGCACCTGCTCGCAGATGGGCATCTCGACGCCGACCTGCCGTGCCAGACCCGTCACCTCGCGCGCCGTGTGCACCCCTTCCACCACCGCGCCCGCCTCTGCAAGCGCCGCCTCCAGGGGCAGCCCCCGCCCGAGGGCGAGGCCGAGGCGGCGGTTGCGCGACTGGTCGTCGGTGCAGGTGAGGACGAGGTCGCCGAGGCCCGCCAGCCCCATGAAGGTCTCGCGCCGGCCGCCGAGGGCGCAGCCGAGGCGGCTCATCTCGGCGAGCCCCCGCGTGATGAGGGCAGCGCGTGTGTTGGCCCCGAGCCCCAGCCCGTCGCCGATGCCGGCGGCGATGGCGAGCACGTTCTTGACCGCCCCGCCGACCTCCACGCCCACCAGGTCGTTGCTGGTGTAGGCGCGCAGGGTGGCGCCATGGAGTGCGCCCGCCACCTCGCGCGCGAAGGCCGGGTCGGGCGAGGCCACGGTGAGCGCGGTGGGCAGCCCCGCCGCGACCTCGCGCGCGAAGGTCGGCCCCGACACCGCCGCGCCCACCGCTCCGGGCAGCACGGCCTCGAGCACCTCGTGCAGGAGCCTCCCCGTGCCGGGCTCGAAGCCCTTGGTGGCCCAGGCGACCCGGGGTCTGCGGCCGAGCAGGGGCGCGAAGCGGCCGAGAGCCTGATGGAAGGCGGCGCTGGGCACCGCCACCAGCACCACCGCCTCCCCGGCCACCGCGGCGGCGGGCTCGGCCGTGGCCTCGAGCGAGGGCGGGAAGGTGGCCTCGGGCAGGTGACGCGCGTTGCGCCGCTCGCGCGCGAGCGCGGCGGCATGCTCCGGGTCGTGCGTCCACAGGCGCACCGGACGGCCCGAGCGCGCGAGCTGCATGGCGAGCGCCGTGCCCCAGGCGCCGGCGCCCAGGACGGCGAAGGGCTGCAGCGCGAAAGCTTCCTCCGGCATGGGCGCACAGCTTAGCCGAGCCGGGACGGCCGGGCCACGCGCCTCCGCAGGACTTCCCTCCCCCCGCGCGCGGGGGGAGGGGCACAGGGAGGGGGGTCAATGGGGCTGGGCCGCGCCCGGCTCCTCGCCGCCCGCCGCCTGCTGCTGGCGCTGGCGCAGGCTCTCCTGGTAGACGGCGTCGAAGTTGATGGGCGCGAGCAGCATCTGCGGGAAGCCGCCGCGCGTGACGAGGTCGGAGATCGCCTCGCGCGCGTAGGGGAAGAGGATCGCGGGACAGTGGGCGCCCAGCACCGCGCCGAGATCCGGTCCCTCGATGCCGGCGATGTGGAAGATGCCCGCCTGCTGGAGCTCGACGAGGTAGACCGTCTTGCCGTCCTGGCTCGCGGTCAGGGTGAGCGTCATCACCACCTCGTACAGGGGCCCCTCCAGCCGGCGCGCCTCGGAGTTGAGCTGGAGGTTGATCTCGGGCTCCCAGCGGGGGCTGCGGAAGATCTCCGGCGCGGCAGGGGCCTCGAAGGAGAGGTCCTTGACGTAGATCTTCTGGATGGCGAACTGGACCTCGCCTTCGGGCGCGGCGGCGCCGTTGGCCTCGCCGTCGCCGCGGGGCGGGTTCTGCTCCTCGGCCATGCGCTGCTTCCTCCGGAAGGTGCGGGGTTCAGAGATGCTGCTCGACCCAGGCGAGCAGGCGCCCGAGGTCCATGGCGCCGCTCGTCCGCGCCACCTCGCGCCCCTCCCGGAACAGGATCAGGGTGGGGATGCCGCGGATCCCGAGGCGGCCCGCCACCTGCGGGGCGGCGTCGGTGTCGAGCTTGGCGAGCCGCACCCGCGGCTCCAGGCGGCGGGCGGCCTCCTCGAACACGGGCGCCATCATCTGGCACGGCCCGCACCAGGCGGCCCAGAAGTCCACCAGCACGGGCACGTCGCTGCGGCCCACGTGCGTGTCGAAGTTCCCGGCGGTGAGCGCCACGGGGCGGCCCTCGAAGAGCGGCTTGTGGCATCGTCCGCAGCGGCCGCCCTCATCTGCGGCGAGCTTCTCCGCGGGAGCGCGGTTGACGGTGTCGCAATGCGGGCAGACCACGTGCAGCGCCTTGCTCATCGGACCGTTCCTTCCTTTCCGCTGGTCTTCCGCTGGGTGCCCGGGCTCAGTCGCGCCCGCGGCTGACGGGAAGCCCCGCCTCCTGCCAGGCCCGGATGCCGCCGGCCAGGCTGTAGGCCTGCTCGAAGCCGGCCCGGCGCAGGATGCGGCATGCGGCGAGCGAGCGGTTGCCCGTTCGGCAGTAGGCGATGATGGGGCGGCTGCGCAGCCTTTCAAGCTCTTTGAGACGGCCGTCGAGCTCCTTGAGGGGGATGAGGCGTGCGCCGGGGAGATGGCCTTCAGCATACTCCTGCTCGCTGCGCACGTCCACGAAGACGGCCTCGGTGTCGTTGCGCAGGCGGGTGGCCTCGACCGGGCCCACCTCCCGGCCGCGGCGGCGCCAGCGCTGGATCTCGTAGCCGGCGATCATCCCCAGCACGGCGAGGATGGCCGCGCTCAGGAGCGGATGGTTGGCGGCGAACTCGAGCAGCCTCTGCATGGGTCGGGAGCGGGATACCGGGCGGGAGACGGCCTGCCCGCCGGGAGCGGGCGGGGCATCCACCCTTCGCGCCTCAGCCGTGGTGGCCGGAGCAGAAGACCTCGCGCATCATGCTGATGAGCCGCAGGGTGCGGGGGTCGCCCACCCGGTAGTAGACACGGTTGGCGTCCTTGCGCGAGGTCAGGATCCCCTTGTCGCGGAGGATGGCCAGATGCTGCGAAATGTTGCTCTGGGAGGTGCCCACGTGCTCGACGATCTCCTGCACGCTCACCTCACGGTCGCCCAGCGTGCACAGGATCTTGAGCCGCAGCGGGTGGGACATGGCCTTGAGGGCGCGCGAGGCCCGCTCGACGTCCTCGTCCCGGGTGATGAGCAGATCTTCCGCCATGGTGTGGTGCCCCGTCTGGTCGGGTGAGATCCCTCTCAGACAGCAGGTCCTTTCCAGTCGCATGCGGTCTCCCCGCGTTGGGTTTTATTAGCAAGCCATTATAAAATCACATGCTCAGCGGGAGCGCAAATGCGCATCTGCGCCGCCCCGGACCAGGGAGGGCATTCCCCGGAATGGCCTCGATGCACGGCTGGCCAGGCCGGCCGAGCGAGAGGGGGCAGCGTTGCGTTCGCTTCGCGCTGATAGAATGCGTCCAATTCCGTTTTTGATCCAGTCCGGAGGCTGAGAGCCGAGATGCCGCGCCGACCGAGGCCCGTCGCCCTCGTCGTGCTCGACGGGTGGGGCCACAGCGAGGCCGCCGACCACAACGCCATCCGCCGGGCGCGCACCCCCGTCTGGGATGCGCTGCTGGCGCGCCACCCCCATACCCTGATCCGCGCCTCGGGCGCCGACGTGGGCCTGCCGGCCGATCAGATGGGCAACTCCGAGGTGGGCCACCTCAACCTGGGTGCGGGCCGCGTGGTCTACCAGGAGTTCACGCGGGTCAGCCGCGCCATCCGCACAGGCTCCTTCTTCACCAACCGCACGCTCACCGATGCCGTGGACCGCGCGGTGGCGGCCGGGCGGGCCGTGCATGTGCTGGGGCTGCTCTCGCCCGGCGGGGTCCACAGCCACGAGGACCACATCCACGCGATGGTCGAGCTGGCCGCCGGGCGCGGCGCCGAGCGCCTCTACGTCCACGCCTTCCTCGACGGGCGCGACACCGCCCCGCGCAGCGCCGAGGGCTCCCTGCGGCGCATGGAGGAGAAGCTCGCCGCCCTCGGCCGCGGGCGCATCGCCTCCATCGTGGGCCGCTACTACGCCATGGACCGCGACCACCGCTGGCCGCGCATCCGCGCCGCCTACGAGCTCATCACCGAGGGACGGGCCGCGCACGAGGCGCCGGATGCGCTCGCCGGCCTGCGCATGGCCTACGCGCGCGGCGAGGGCGACGAGTTCGTGGAGGCCACGCGCATCGTGCCGCCCGGCGCCGCGCCCGTCACCGTCGAGGACGGCGATGCGGTCGTGTTCATGAACTACCGCTCAGACCGCGCGCGCCAGATCACGCGCGCCTTCATCGACGCGGACTTCGACGGCTTCGCGCGCCGGCGCGTGCCGCGGCTCGGCGCCTTCGTCACGCTGACCGAGTACCACAAGGACTTCGCCGTCCCCGTGGCCTTCCCGCCCGAGCGCCTGCCCAACGTGCTGGGCGAGCACCTCGCCAGGCACGGGCTGCGCCAGCTGCGCATCGCCGAGACCGAGAAGTACGCCCACGTCACCTTCTTCTTCAACGGCGGGGTGGAGACGCCCTTCGAGGGCGAGGACCGCATCCTCGTGCCCTCGCCCCTGGTCGCCACCTACGACCAGCAGCCCGAGATGAGCGCGCCCGAGGTCACCGACCGTCTGGTCGAGGCCATCGGCTCCGGCCGCTACGACGTCATCGTCTGCAACTACGCCAACCCGGACATGGTGGGCCACACGGGCAATCTCGAGGCCGCCGTGCGCGCCATCGAGGCCGTGGACGCCTGCCTCGGGCGCGTGTGGGAGGCGCTGCAGGCGGCGGGCGGCGAGATGATCGTCACCGCCGACCACGGCAACGCCGAGAAGATGCGCGGCGACGGCACGGGCCAGCCCCACACCGCGCACACCACCAACCGCGTGCCGCTCGTCTACGCCGGCCGCCCCGCCACCCTCGCCCCCACCGGCGCGCTGTGCGACGTCGCGCCCACCCTGCTGCACGTGATGGGCCTGGAGCCGCCGCCGGAGATGACGGGCCGCTCGCTGCTGCGCTTCGCCTGAGCCGCCGCGCGGCGGTGGACGGTGGGCGGTGGACGGTATACCGTGGGCGCCCGTGGCGGCGCACGACAGCCTGCGGCACGCCCCGGCGGCCGGCCCCGGCCTGCGCTCCACGTCGCGCCGGCGGCTGCTCCGGGCGCTCGCGCCGCTGCTGGCGGTGGCGGCCGCGGCCGCGGCCGCGCCGCGCCAGCCCGACCCCGCCGAGCTCGAGCGGCTCAGGGCGCGCATCACCGCGCTGGGCCGTGAGCTCGCCGCCATGCGCGGCGCCCATGCCGCGGCCCAGCGTGCCCTGCGCGAGGCCGAGCGGGCCATCGGGCGCATCGAGCGCGAGCTCCGGCGCATCGAGACGGGCCTCGCCGAGACCCGCCGCGCACTGGCGCACCTGCGCGCGCAGCGGCGCGGGCTCGAGGCGCGGCTCGCGCACCAGCGCACCGCGCTCGCCCGCACCGTGCGCGCCGCCTACCTGATGGGCCGCCAGCAGCGCCTCAAGCTCCTGCTCAGCCAGGAGGACCCCTGGCGCCTCGGGCGCGTGCTCGCCTACCACCGCTATCTCGTGCGTGCGCGGCTCGAGCGCATCGAGGCCGTGCGTGCAAGCCTCGCCGCCCTGCGCGCGGTCGAGGCGCGCATCGCCGCGGAGGAGGCCCGGCAGTCGGCGCTGCGCGAGGCGCGCCGCCGCGAGCGCGAGCGGCTGGCGGCGCGCCGGGCCGAGCGGGCCCGGGCGGTCGCGCGGCTGGCGGCGCGGCTGCGCGCCGGCACCTCGGAGCTCCAGCGCCTCGAGCGCGACCGCGCCGCCCTGGAGCGCCTGCTCGCCGAGGTGCAGCGCGCCATCGAGACACTGCCTCAGCCCGAGGACCTGCGCCCCTTCCCGGAGCTGCGCGGGCACCTGCCCTGGCCCGCCCCGGGCCGGCTGCTCGCGCGCTACGGCGCGCGCCGCGCCGCCGGCGGCCTGCGCTGGCGCGGGGTGCTCATCGGTGCGCGCGCGGGCCAGCCCGTGCGCGCCGTCTCCCACGGGCGCGTGGTCTTCGCCGACTGGCTGCGGGGGCTTGGCCTGCTCATCATCCTCGACCACGGCGACGGCTGGATGACCCTCTACGGCCACAACGCCAGCCTCTACAAGGAGGTCGGCGACTGGGTGCGCGCCGGCGAGGTCATCGCCAGCGTCGGCGACAGCGGCGGGCGCGAGCGCGCCGCGCTCTACTTCGAGATCCGCCATCAGGGGCGGCCGGTCGATCCGGTGCGCTGGTGCCGCGGCCTTCCCGGCAGCCCCCGCGGCTGAAGGGAACCCCTTCCCGGGGCGTCCGGGGGCCAGCCTCCGGTCGCCGTGCCTTCTGCCCGCCGCCGCGCGTTCGCTGTCCGCTGCGTCGCGGCCGCGGGGCAGCCTGTGCTAAGGTTCGGCACACCACGACCGGGAGCGGAATGGGGCCGGAATGAGCGCGAAAGGGAGAAATCTGCTGCTGCTGGGTGCAGGCGCCTGCCTGGGCGTGCTGCTCGCGCTGGCGCACGGGGTCATGGCCGGACGCGGGGCCGGCGAAGGGGCCACGGCCGAGGTGCCGCTCGAGGAGCTGCGGGTCTTCACGGACGTCTTCGCCCGCGTCAAGAGCGACTACGTCGAGCCGGTCGAGGACCGCACCCTCATCGAGAGCGCCATCCGCGGGATGCTCTCCGGCCTCGATCCCCATTCGGCCTATCTGGGCCCGGACGAGTTCAAGGAGCTGCAGATCGGCACGCGCGGGGAGTTCGGCGGCCTCGGGATCGAGGTCAGCATGGAGGACGGCTTCGTCAAGGTCGTCGCCCCCATCGACGACACGCCCGCGCAGCGCGCCGGCATCCGGGCGGGCGACCTCATCATCCGCATCGACGACACGCCGGTGAAGGGCATGACGCTCAACGAGGCGGTCAAGCTCATGCGGGGCAAGCCGGGCACGAAGGTGACGCTCACCATCGTGCGCGAGGGCCAGGAGAGGCCGCTCAAGATCACCATCACGCGCGCCGTCATCAAGGTCAAGAGCGTCAAGACGCGCCTCTACGACGGCTCCTTCGGCTACGTGCGCATCACGCACTTCCAGGCCAAGACCGCCAAGGGGCTCGCCGACGCGGTCGACAGGCTGCGCAGGAAGGCGGGTGGGCCCCTCAAGGGGCTGGTGCTGGACCTGCGCAACAATCCCGGGGGCGTGCTGAACGCGGCCGTGGACGTGGCCGACCTCTTCCTCGAGCAGGGTCTGATCGTCTACACCGAGGGGCGCGTGGCCGACGCGCGCCTGCGCTTCTCGGCCACACCCGGCGACATCCTCGAGGGCGCGCCCATCGTGGTGCTGGTCAACGGCGGCTCGGCCTCGGCCTCGGAGATCGTGGCCGGCGCGCTCCAGGACCAGCGCCGCGCGGTGGTGGTCGGGCGCAAGACCTTCGGCAAGGGATCGGTCCAGACCATCCTCCCGCTCAAGAACGGCGCCGCGCTCAAGCTCACCACGGCGCGCTACTTCACCCCCTCGGGCCGCTCCATCCAGGCCGAGGGGATCGTGCCCGACATCGAGCTCTCGCGCCTGCGGGTGGCGAAGGTCGAGGACGAGATCGAGCCCCTGAAGGAGCGCCACCTCAAGCGCCATCTGGACAACGGCGGCAGGGAAGGCGAAGGCGCACGCCGTTCCGGCGGCGAGCGCCACGAGGGCGACGTGGCCGCGCTCGCCTCCCGCGACTACGAGCTGTTCGAGGCCCTGAACATCCTCAAGGGCCTCGCCATCCTGCAGGCCCGTGCGGCCCAGGCGCGGAAGGGCTGAGGCGGGAGTCCACCGCCGCTGGGTACGGGCACCGGTCCTCGCATCCCGCGCTGACCGCCTGCCCGCCCCATCAGACGCCCCGCGCGCGCGCCGGCTCGCGGCGCTCGCCGCGGGCGCGCTGCTGGCCGCGGCGGCCGGCCCTGCGGCCGCCGGTGAGCTCGCCCTGATCGTGGACGACCTCGGCAACGACCGCGCCGCCGGCCTGCGCGCCGCGGCGCTCCCCGGCCCGGTCGCCTGCGCCATCCTCCCCCACACGCCCCACGCGCGCCTGATCGCCCGGGCCGCGCGTGCGCATGGCAAGGAGGTGCTGCTGCACCTGCCCATGGCGGCGGTGGACGCGCGCCCGCCGGGACCCGGCGCCATCGGGCTGCACATGACCCGCGCCGAGCTCGAGCGCACGCTCGCCGCGGCCCTGGCCTCGGTGCCGGGCGCGGTCGGCGTCAACAACCACATGGGCAGCCTCATCACCCGCCACCCCGGCCACATGGCCTGGCTGATGGCGGCGCTCGCCAGGCGCGGGCTCTTCTTCGTCGACAGCCGCACCACCGCGGCCACCGTCGCCGAGCGCCTCGCGGCCGAGCACGGCGTCCCGCACGCGCGCAGGCATGTGTTCCTCGATGCCGAGCCGGGTGCGGCGGGCCTGCGCGCGGGGCTTGCGCGGCTGCGTGCGCGGCTGGCGCGCCGGGGCCGGGCGGTGGCCATCGTCCACCCGAGCCCCGCCGCGCTGGCCCTGCTCGAGCGCGAGCTCCCGCGGCTGGCGCGCGAGCACCGCCTCGTGCCCGTCTCCGCGCTGGTGGAGCGCTCGGGGCGGGGCGGGGCCCGCCTCGCCGTCCGCGCGCCGTCACGGATCGCGCCCGCCCCCTGACGGCCCCGTGGCGCGCCTGCCGCCCGCGACGCTCCTCTTCCTGCCGGCCGCGGCCTGGGGCGGTGCGGCGATACCCCTGTGGGCCGGAGGCCTCTGCCCGGAGGCCCCGGGCTGGCACGCCTACGGGATGCTGCAGGGCTACGCGCTCGCCGTGGTGGCGGGCTTTCTCGCCACGCGCGCCGGGCGCGGCGAGACCCTGGGGGCCCTCGCCGGCTGGCTCGCCGCCCGGATCGGCCTCTGCCTGGGCGGCGCCTCGCCGCCCGCGTGGGCGCTGGCCGCGGACGCCGCCTTCGCCCTGTGGGTGGTCGCGCGCGGGGCCTGGCCCCTGGCGGCGGGCGCCAAGCGGGCGCGCAACCGGCTCCTCGGGCTGGGCGCCGTGGCGGTCTGCCTCTCGGGCCCGGCGCTCGCCGCCGCGCTCGCCTTCGGCGGCGCCGGCGCGGGCACGGCCGCCGTGCGCGCGGTGCTGGCCGCCTACGCCTTCCTGCTGGCCGGCATGGGCGGCCGCGCGCTGGCGCCGGCGCTGGCCGGTGAGCGGATCGGCGGCATGTCCGGGCCGGCGCTGCGCAACGTCGTCCAGCCGCGCCTGGAGGCGGGGGTGCTGGCGGCGCTGGCCGCCGCCACGGCGCTGCTCCCTTGGCCGGCGACGCGTCCGGCGGGTGGTGCCGCGCTCGTCGCGGCGGGGCTGCTCACGGCCGCGCGGCTGGCGCGCTGGCGGCCGTGGCGCGCCCGCCGCGCGCCGGTGGCGGCACTGGCCGCCGCCTACGCCTGGCTCGCCGTGGCGCTCGCGGCCTGGGGTGCGGCCGAGCTCGCCGGCCTCGTGCCGTGGGCGGCGGCGCACCTCCTCACCGTGGGCGCGCTCGGCGGCCTCACCGTGGTCATGATGGCGCGCACCGTGTCGCTGCGTCTCGGTGCCGGCCCGGAGGGCTTCGGTGACATGGCCGTCGCCCTGGCCGCCGTGAGCGTCGCGGCCCTCCTGCGGGCGGCGGGCCTGGAGATGGCGGCGGCGGCCTTCTGGAGCGGGGGCCAGCTCCTGCTCCTGCGCCGGCTCGCGCACGCCGTCCGGGGGGCTGCGCTACGATAGGGACTGCGCTAAAGGCAGCGAGGGAGGAGAGGCCATGGCCCGCGTGCTCGTCCCCCTGGCCGAGGGCTGCGAGGAGCTCGAGGCCGTCACCATCATCGATCTGCTGCGCCGCGCCGGCATCGAGGTCGTCACGGCCGGGCTCGAGCCCGGCCCCGTGAAGGCCTCGCGCGGCGTGGTGCTGGTGCCGGACACCACGCTGGATGCGGTGCAGGGCGAGGACTTCGACATGGTCGTGCTGCCCGGCGGCGGGCCCGGCACCGAACGCCTGGCGCAGGACGGGCGCGTGCGCGGGATCCTGCGCCGCCATGCCGAGCGGGGCCGCTGGACCGCGGCCATCTGCGCCGCGCCGAAGGTGCTGGCGGAGGCGGGGCTGCTGGAGGGCCGGCGCGCCACCAGCTATCCGGGCTGCCTCGATGCCGCGACCGTGCCCGGCCTGCGCTACGAGGAGGCGCCGGTGGTGCGCGACGGCAAAGTCGTCACCAGCCGCGGGCCCGGCACCGCCATGGACTTCGCCCTCGAGCTCATCGAGCTCCTCGAGGGCCGGGCGAAGCGTGAGGAGGTGGAGGCGGCCCTGCAGCGGCCGGCCGCCGCACCGGCGGCGTGAGCCGGGCCTGGGCTGGAGCGGCGGGGCCCGGCAGGCGCCGGCATGGTCTTTCCGCGCGCCGCCCGTGCGCTCAGGGCTTCTTGTGGGAGCCGTCGCAGAAGGGGGGGTCGGCCGTGCGCTTGCAGCCGCACAGCCACACCTTGCGCTTGTCCTTGAGGGTGAACTCCAGCGGCGAGAATTCCGTGCCCTTGTGGGAGCCGTCGCAGAAGGGCTGCGTCCTGGAGCGGCCGCAGGCGCACCACCAGTAGGTGCCGGGCTCGAGCTCCACCTCATAGGGCGCCTTCTGGGGGCATTCGGGTTCGGCCATGATCCGTTCCTCCATCGTCGGCGGGGCCACGCTCGCGGCCGCTCAGCGCATGGGATGACTTTAGCGCCGGGAGGTTCGGGGTGCCAGAGGCGAAGCTGGAGGCGCGAGGGCTCAGCGTGCGTCACGTGGGCCCGATCGGCCTGCGCGTGCCCGACGGACGCTGCGTGGGGCTCACCGGGCCCTCGGGTGCGGGCAAGACGCTGCTGCTGCGCGCGCTGGCGGACCTGGAGCCGCATACGGGCGAGGTGCTGCTCGACGGCCGGCGGGCCTGCGCCTTCCGCCCCCACGAGTGGCGCCGGCGCGTGATGTGGGTGCCGGCCGAGGCGGGCTGGTGGGCCGAGACCGTGGGCGAGCATCTCGAGGGGGCCGACGACGCCCTGCTCGCGCGCCTCGGCTTCGGGCCCGAGGTGCGCGGCTGGCAGGTGCGCCGCCTCTCCACGGGAGAGCGCCAGCGCCTGGCGCTCGCCCGGGCGCTGGCGCGCAGGCCGGAGGTGCTTCTGCTGGACGAGCCCACGGCAGGCCTGGATGCGGCCGCACGTGCGGCCGTGGAATCGCTGCTCGCCGGTTGGCTCGCGCCGGGCCGGGCGATCCTGTGGGTGAGCCATGACCTCGACCAGCTCGGGCGCGTCGCCGCCGCGGCCTGGGCGCTCGAGGGCGGGCGGCTCGCGCCGCTCACGGGGGCGGTGGCGTGGGCGTGATCCCGCTCTCGCCCCTGGATCTCGCGCTCGCCGCGGCGCTGGTGCTCGCGCTCGCCGCGGTGGCCTGGGCGGGGCGGCTGGGCGTGGCGCGGGGGCTGCTGGTCGCCGCCGCGCGCACCGCCGTGCAGCTCCTGCTGGTGGGGCTGGTGCTCAAGGTGGTCTTCGCCCAGGCCGGCCTCGGCTGGGTGGCGGCGCTCGCGGCGCTGATGCTGCTCCTTGCCGGGCGCGAGGTCATGGCCCGCCAGGGGCGCCGCTTCCGCGGCCCCTGGGGCTATGCCCTCGGCACGCTCTCCATGTTCCTCTCGGCCTTCACGGTCACGGTGTTCGCGCTCACGGTGATCATCGGCAGCGTCCCGTGGTACGAGCCGCGCTACGCCATCCCGCTGCTGGGGATGCTGCTCGGCAACACCATGAACGGCGTGGCCCTGGGCCTGGATCGGGTGACCGCGGGCGCCATGGCCGCGCGTGCCGCCATCGAGGCCCGGCTCGCGCTCGGCGCGCGAGCCGCCGAGGCCGTCGCCCCCCTGCGGCGCGAGGCCGTGCGCGCCGGCCTCATCCCCATCGTCAACGCCATGTCGGCAGCCGGTATCGTGAGCCTGCCGGGCATGATGACCGGCCAGATCCTTGCGGGCACGCCGCCCATGGAGGCGGTGCGCTACCAGGTGCTGATCATGTTCCTGATCGCGGCGGGCACGGGCTTCGGCACGCTGGCCGCCGTGTGGCTCGCCTCGCGCCGGCTCTTCGACGGGCGCGAGCGCCTGCGGCTGGAGCGGCTGCGATAGCGCGGGTGCCTTGCGCGCGCGGCCGCGCTCGTGCACAGTCGGCCCACGGGCCCCACGGAACAGGAGGTCGCAGCGATGGACGGCCGGCTCAAGGCGGCGCTGGCGCTCGCGGTGACGGTCGCGGCCCTGGGACTCTATGCCGCCTTCGGCGCGCTCGGCGGCGGTGGCGCCGAGACTGCGGCGGCCGCCGCCGCAAGGTCCGGCGGCTGGCGCTTCCCGCTCGGGCCGGGCCGCGCGCTGGTGCTGGACGTGCCCCAGGGCTGGGAGGTCACGGTGCGCCGCCCGGTGGCCGGGCCGCCCACCATCCTCGCCGGTCCCGCCGAGGGACGCGGCTTCCGCTTCCTGGTGACGCCGCTTCCGGCCGGCGGCGCCGGGCCGGCACCGGCCGACGGCGACCTGCGCGAGTACCTGCGGCGCATCGGCTCGCGCCTGGCCCAGCGCTCGGTGGAGGGGCGGATCGAGCTGGAGCCCGTGCCAGGCGCGCCCGGGGCCTGGTTCTACCGGCTCACCGACCGCGATCCCGGCGAGGGCTTCCGCCACCTCGCCCAGGGGGCGCGGCGGCTGGACGGGATCATCCTCACCTTCACCTTCCTGAGCCACGTGCCCGACCCGCCCGCGCTGCGCGCGGCGCTGCGGGTGGTGGCCACGGCGCGGGCGGAGTGAGCGGGATGGCTGGGCGCCGGCGGCTCGTGGCGGGAACGGCGCTCGTCGCGGCGCTCGCCCTCGCGCCGGGCGCCAGCGGGGGCGCCACGGTCTACCGCTGGGTCGACGAGCACGGGCGCGCGCACTTCTCCGACCGCCCGCCGCCGGGCAAAGGGGAGCGGGTGGATGTGCGGCCGGCCCCACCGCCGGGCGGCGTCGAGGGCGAGGGCGCGGCCCAGGGGGCCGGCGGGAAGGACCGGGTGGGGCGACAGCGCCGTCTGCTGCGCGCCTTCGAGGCCGAGCGGCGCGAGCGCGAGGCCGCGCGCCGGGCCGCCGAGGCCCGCCGGCGCCAGCGCACCGCCCGCTGCCGCCACGCGCGCCGGCGGCTCGCCATCTACGAGCGCGTGAACGTGGTCTACGAGACCGACGCCGAGGGCCGGCGCCGCGCCCTGAGCGATGCCGAGCGCGCGGCGCGCATGGCGGCCCTGCGCGAGGAGATCGCGCGCTGGTGCGACTGAGGCCGCCGCCCGGCCGGACCGCTCCTGGCGCCCGCTACAGCGCCAGGATCGCCTTGCGGAAGAACTCCGGCGCGGCCAGCGCCGCCCGGTGCACGGCGCTGTTGTAGTAGCGCGTCTCGAAGGGGCGGCTCTCCACCGCGCCCTCGCGGAAGCCCGCGATGGGCATGTCCTTGCAGGCCATGGTGGCGGTCCACCAGCCCGAGGGATATGTGGGCTGGGGGAAATGGAGCGTCGCCACGTCCAGGAAGCCCGCCGCGCGCAGGGCCCGGTGCATCCCGGTGAGGATGTCCATGTGGTACATGGGCGACTCGCTTTGCTGCACGATGAGCCCGTGGGGGCCCAGCGCCCGCAGGCAGTCGCGGTAGAAGGGCTCGGAGAACAGCCCCTCGGCCGGCCCGATGGGGTCGGTGCTGTCGACGATGATGACGTCGTAGCTCGCGGGCCCGGCGTCCTTCACCCACTGGATGCCGTCGGCGAACTCGAGCCGCGCGCGCGGGTCGCCGTTGGAGGCGGTGAGCTCCGGGAAGTAGCGCTCGGCCAGGCGCGTGACGCGCTCGTCGATCTCCACCTGCGTGGCCGAGGCCACCTCGGGGTGCTTGAGCACCTCGCGGAGCGTCCCGCAGTCGCCGCCGCCGATGATGAGCACGCGCCTGGGGTCCGGGTGGGTGTAGAGGACCGGGTGCGCGAGCATCTCGTGGTAGATGAAGTTGTCCCGGTCCGTGAGCATGACGAAGCCGTCGATCACCATGAGGGTGCCGAAGAACTCCGTCTCGTAGATCTCGATGCGCTGGAAGGGGGTCTGCTCCTCGTGGAGCTTCTCCGCCCGGGCGAGCCTGAGCGAGAGGGCGGAGCCGCCCTCCTCGCAGACCTCGGTGAACCACGGACCCTCGAGCGTGCGCATGGGGGCGGAAGGGTACGGCGTGGTGCCCGTGGGCGCAAGCCGGCGTGCGCGGTGGGGCTCGAGAGGCGGGAGGGTCTCCCGCCGCACCGTGGGCGCCGCACCGGGATCGGCCGGCGGGGCGGCCCTTCGGAGCGGTCCACCGCCTTCCCCGCCCTCTGCTACGCTTTCGCCTCCATGGACGCGGCGCGGCTGTACAACGTGGATCGCTGGGGCGAGGGCTATTTCGCCGTGGGTGCCGGCGGCACGCTCGAGGTGCGCCCGCGCGGGCCGCGGGGTCCTGCGCTGGAGCTGGCCGCCGTCGCCCGGGCCGCCCGCGAGGCGGGGCTCGGGTGGCCCGTGCTGCTGCGCTTCACCGACATCCTGCGCGACCGTGTCGCCGCGCTGGTGGCCGCCTTCGACCGGGCGCGGGCCGGCGACGGCTACCGTGGCGGCTACACGGCCGTCTACCCCATCAAGGTCAACCAGCAGCGCAGCGTGGTCGAGGCCATCGTCGGCGCCGATGCCGGGCGGGTGGGTCTGGAGGCCGGCAGCAAGCCCGAGCTCATGGCCGTGCTGGCGCTGACCCCGCCGGGCGGGGTCATCGTCTGCAACGGCTACAAGGACCGCGAGTACGTGGAGCTCGCGCTCACCGGCCGGGCGCTGGGCCACCGCATCTACCTGGTCGTCGAGAAGGCCTCCGAGGTCGCGCTGGTGGTGGAGGCCGCCCGCCGGCTCGGCATCGAGCCGCTGCTCGGCGTGCGCGTGCGGCTCGCCTCCATCGGTGCGGGCCTGTGGCAGAACACGGGCGGCGAGAAGTCGAAGTTCGGGCTGGCCGCGCGCGAGCTGCCGGGCATGGTGGCGGCCCTGCGCGCGGCGGGGCTGCTCGGGGCGCTTCGCATGCTGCACTTCCACCTCGGCTCGCAGGTGGCCAACATCCGCGACATCCAGCGCGGCGTGCGCGAGGCGGCGCGCTTCTACGCCGAGCTGCGCCGGCTCGGGGCGCCGCTCGACACGGTGGACGTGGGCGGGGGCCTGGGCGTGGACTACGAGGGCACGCGCTCGCGCAGCTTCTGCTCCATGAACTACACCCTCGACGAGTACGCCTTCAACATCGTCCACACCCTGTGGGAGGTGTGCGCCGAGGCGGGGCTGCCCCACCCGGACATCCTGAGCGAGTCCGGCCGGGCGCTGACCGCCCACCACGCGGTGCTGGTGACCAACGTCACCGGTGTGGAGCCCGCCCCGCACGAGCCGCCGCCCGACCCCCCCGGCGAGGACGACCCGCTCGTGCTGCGCGACCTGTGGCAGGCCTGGGAGCGCTTCGAGTCGCGCTCGCCGCTGGAGATCTACCACGAGGCCGTGCACTGGCTCGGTGAGGCCCAGTCCATGTTCAACCACGGCCTGCTGGACCTCGCCCAGCGCGCCCGCGCCGAGGCCCTCTACCACGCGCTGTGCCGGCGCGTGCGGCGCGCCCTCGATCCCCAGGTGCCGGCCCACCGCGAGGTGCTGGACGAGCTCAACGAGCGCCTCGCCGACAAGTATTTCTGCAACCTCTCCATCTTCCAGTCCATGCCGGACGTGTGGGCCATCGGGCAGATCTTCCCCATCGTGCCGCTCGTGCGCCTCGACGAGCCGCCCGCGCGGCGCGCGGTGGTGGTGGACCTCACCTGCGATTCCGACGGGCGCATCGACCGCTATGTGGGCCGCGACGGGGTCGAGGCCACCCTCCCCCTGCACCCCGTGCGCCCCGGCGAGACCTACCTGCTGGGGTTCTTCCTGGTGGGGGCCTACCAGGAGATCCTCGGCGACATGCACAACCTCTTCGGCGACACCGACTCGGTGAACGTGGTGCTCGACGGCGACGGCTGGCGCCTGGCCGAGCCCCTGCGTGGCGACACCGTCGACCGCCTTCTGCGCTACGTGCACTTCGACCCCGAGCGCCTGCGCGCGGCCTACGCGGCGAAGCTCGCCTCGGCGGGGCTCCCGCCCGCGAGGCGGGAGGCGCTCGGCCGCATCCTCGAGGCCGGGCTCGAGGGCTATACCTACCTGGAGGACTGAGTCGGGCGCGGGGCCGTGGCCAGCATCTACCGGCTCAAGCCACGCTTCCAGTCCCTGCTGCGGCCGCTCGTGCGCCGGCTCGCCGCGGCGGGCTGCACGCCCAACGCGGTGACCTGGGCGGCGACGGCGCTGTCGGCCGCGGCGGGGGCGGCGATCGCGCTCGCGCCGGGCGCCGCCGGGGCGCTGCTCGCGCTGCCGGCGGTGCTGCTCGCACGCATGGCGCTCAACGCCATCGACGGGATGCTCGCGCGCGAGCACGACATGCGCTCGCGCCTCGGGGCCATGCTGAACGAGATCGGTGACGTCGCGAGCGATCTCGCGCTCTACCTCCCGCTCGCCCTCGTTCCCGGCGTGCCGGCGGTGCCGCTGGTGGCGGCGGTCGCGGCCGGCGTGGTGGCGGAGGTCGCGGGGCTGGCCGCTCCGCTCGCCGGGGGCTCGCGCCGCTACGACGGTCCCCTCGGCAAGAGCGACCGCGCCTTCGCCTTCGGAACGCTGGGGCTCGCGCTCGGCGCCGGCTGGGGTGGGGCCTGGGTCGGGCCCTTCCTGTGGACGCTCGCCGCGCTGGGCCTCGCCACCGCGGCGAACCGCGTGCGCGCGGCCCTGCGGGAGGCGGGCGGGCCGTGAGCCTGTTGCCCGCGCATCTCGCGCCCGCGGCGGCGGGAGTCATTGCCGGGGTGCTGGCCCTGCTCGCCGCGGCCACGATGGTGGCGCGGCTTCGCCTGCGGCGCGATCCCGAAGGCGCGCGCGAGCTGTGGCTGCGGGTGCGATCGTGGTGGGTGATGGTCGCCGTCTTCGCCGGGGCGGTGCTCCTCGGGACGGGCGCCTCCATCGTCTTCCTCGCCTTCGTGAGCTACCTCGCCCTCAAGGAGTACCTCTCGCTCATCCCCACGCGCCGGGCCGACCGCCGCGTGCTCTTCTGGGCCTATCTCGCCATCCCCGTCCAGTACCTGTGGGTGGCGCAGGCCTGGTACGGGATGTTCATCATCTTCGTGCCGGTCTACATGTTCCTCCTGCTGCCCCTGCGGATGGTGCTCGCCGGCGAGACGGCGGGCTTCCTGCGCGCGGCGGGGACCCTGCATTGGGGTCTGATGAGCACCGTCTTCGCCCTCAGCCACACGGCCTACCTGCTCGCGCTGCCGCCCGAGGCCAACCCCGCCGGCGGTCGCGCGGGGCTGCTCCTCTACCTCGTGCTGCTCACCGAGCTCAACGACGTGGCCCAGTACGTCTGGGGCCGGCTGCTGGGGCGCCGGCCCGTGGTGCCGAAGGTGAGCCCGCGCAAGACGGTGGAGGGGCTGGCCGGCGGGATGCTCACCACGACGGCCCTGGCGCTGGCGCTCGCGCCGTTGCTCACGCCGCTCACCCCGCTCGAGGCCCTCGGCGCCGGGCTGCTCGTGGGGCTCGGGGGCTTCGCGGGCGATGTCACGCTCTCGGCCGTCAAGCGCGACATCGGCGTCAAGGACAGCGGCACCCTCATCCCGGGCCACGGCGGCATCCTCGACCGCATCGACAGCCTCACCTATACCGCGCCCCTCTTCTTCCACTACGTCTTCTACCTGCACTACTAGAGGGCCGTGAAGCGCCGCCTGCTCCAGACCCTCTTTTTCGCCCTGCTGGTGCGGCCGCTGGTGCTCGTGGCGCTGGGGCTCCACGTGCGCGGGCGCGAGCGCCTGCCGCGGCGCGGTCCCGCGGTCATCGTCGCCAACCACAACAGCCACCTTGACACGCTCATCCTCATGAGCCTCTACCCCCTGCGCGAGCTGGCCCGGGTGCGGCCGGTGGCCGCGGCCGACTACTTCCTGCGCCGGCGCTGGCTCGCCTGGGCGGCGCTCACGCTCATCGGCATCGTGCCGGTGCGGCGCGGGGCCGCGCGCGGCGAGGACCCGCTGGCGGGCGCGGCCGCGGCGCTCGAGCGCGGCGACATCCTCATCCTCTATCCCGAGGGCACGCGGGGCGAGCCCGAGCGGCTGGCGCGTTTCAAGGGCGGCGTGGCGCGGCTGGCCGAGCGCTTCCCGCAGGTGCCCTTCCATCCGGTCTACATCCACGGCGCGGGCAAGGCCCTGCCCAAGGGCGAGGCGCTGCTCGTGCCCTTCTTCTGCGACGTGCTGGTCGATGAGGTGCCGCTGCGCTGGAGCGGCTCCCGCCGCGGCTTCCTCGAGGCGCTCGAGGCGCGCATGCGCGTGCTGGCCGACTCGGGAGGCTTCCCGCCGTGGGAATGATCCGGCCGCGGACGGCGGAGGCGGTGGCCGCCCTCTGGGGGCTCGCCGAGGCCACGCTCTTCTTCGTCGTGCCGGACGTGTGGCTGTCGCTGGTGGCGGCCGCATCGCGGCGGCGGGCCCTGCGCGCCTGCCTGTGGGCGGCCGCCGGGGCGCTGGCCGGGGGGCTTGCCATGCATGCCTGGGGCGCGGCGGACCCGGCCTGGGCGCTCGCCGCGGTCGAGCGCGTGCCGGCGGTCTCGTCCGCGATGGTCGAGCGCGTCGCGGCGCAGCTCGGCGAGCATGGCCTGTGGGCGCTGTTCGTCGGCCCCTGGACCGGCACGCCCTACAAGCTCTACGCCGTCCAGGCCGGCGCCCTGGGCGTGCCGGCCTGGCAGTTCGCGCTGGCGAGCGTGCCGGCGCGGCTCGCGCGCTTCCTCGTGCTAAGCTGGATGCTCGGGAGGCTTGCCGGGCGGCTGCCCGCGCGCTGGCGCGCGCCGGCGCTGCTTGCTGGTTGGGCCGTCTTCTACGCCGGGTTCTTCGCCCTGATGCCCGGCTGAGGCCGCGGGGAGGAGACACGATGTCCGAGATCCGCATCGAGCGCGACCCGCCGCGGGAGCGCCTCGAGGCCCTGGGGGTGGAGGGCTGGCCCATCTGGACCTGCGCGCCCTCCACCTTCCCCTGGACCTACGACGCCGAGGAGACCTGCTACCTGCTGGAGGGCGAGGTGGTGGTCACGCCGGACGGGGGCGAGCCGGTCACCATCCGCGCGGGCGACCTGGTCACCTTCCCCAAGGGGCTCTCATGCACCTGGGAGGTGCGCCGCGCCGTGCGCAAGCACTACCGCTTCGGCGAGTGAGCGTCGTGCCGGACCGCTTCGTCCTCGACACCAGCGTCTTCACCAACCCCGAGGTCTCCGGACAGTTCGACGCCGAGCCGCTGGAGGCGATCCGTGTCTTCCTGGGGCTCGCCGCGCGCACGCGCGCCGAGTTCTACATGCCCACCTCCGTCTACGAGGAGCTGCAGCGCATGCGCGAGCTGGACGCGCTCGCCGGCGATTTCGAGACGGTGGTGCGCATCCGCTCGCCGCGCAAGGCGGGGCTGACGCTGCCGGGCGAGATCCTCTACGAGTTCATCGAGGAGGTGCGCCGGCGCATCGACAAGGGGCTGCGCGTGGCCGAGGAGGCGGCCCGGCGCGCGGCCCAGGCGCCGGAGGGCGCCGACGTGGGCCGGCTCATCAACCACCTGCGTGAGCGCTACCGCGAGGCCCTGCGCCAGGGCATCCTCGACAGCAAGGAGGACGCCGATGTGCTGCTGCTCGCCTACGAGCTCGACGGTGTGCTGGTCTCGGGCGACGAGGGCCTGCGCAAGTGGGCCGACAAGGTGGGCGTGCGCATCGTCAACGCCCGCCACCTGCGGCGCATCCTCGAGAATCTGGTAACGGGCGGCGAGTAGCATGACAGGGGGGGGCGCAGAGCGCCCTCTCTCCCCGCCACTTCAGGCTTGCTGCCCGCCACGCCCCTCCAGCAGCCGCGCGCGTGCGCGGCGCACGGCCGCGCGCACCTGGCGCGGGGCGGTGCCGCCGAGGTGGTCGCGCGCGGCCACCGAGCCCTCCAGCGTGAGCACCTCGTAGACGTCGGCCTCGATGCGGTCGCAGAAGCCGCGCAGCGTCTCCAGCGGCAGCTCGGCCAGGTCGCAGCCGCGCTCGACGCAGTGGCGTACGGCGCGGCCCACCACCTCGTGCGCGTCGCGGAAGGGCACCCCCTTGCGTACCAGGTAGTCGGCGAGGTCCGTGGCGGTGGCGAAGCCCTGGCGCGCGGCCGCGCGCATGCGCTCGCGGTCGAGCTCGAGGTGCGGGAGCATGTCGGCGAAGGCGCGCACGCAGTCGAGGGCGGTGTCGGCCGCGTCGAAGAGCGGCTCCTTGTCCTCCTGGTTGTCCTTGTTGTAGGCCAGCGGCTGCGCCTTCATGAGCGTGAGCAGGGCCTGCAGGTGACCGAAGACGCGCCCCGCCTTGCCGCGCACCAGCTCGGGCACGTCCGGGTTCTTCTTCTGCGGCATGATGGAGGAGCCCGTGCAGAAGCGGTCCGGCAGCGCCACGAAGCCGAACTGGGCCGAGGACCACAGCACCAGCTCCTCGGCCATGCGCGAAAGATGCATCATGAGCGTGGCGGCGCAGGCGGTGAACTCGATGGCGAAGTCGCGGTCGCTGACGGCGTCCAGCGAGTTCTCCGCCACGGCCTCGAAGCCGAGCTGCTCGGCCACCCAGGCGCGGTCGATGGGGAAGCTGGTGCCGGCGAGCGCCGCCGCCCCCAGCGGCAGCACGTTCACGCGGCGGCGGCAGTCGGCCAGCCGCGCGCGGTCGCGCTCGAGCATCTCGAACCAGGCGAGCATGTGGTGGCCGAAGGTGACGGGCTGGGCCACCTGCAGGTGGGTGAAGCCCGGCATCACGGTCTCGGCCTCGCGCTCGGCGAGATCCGCCAGCACGCCCTGCAGGCGCACGATCTCGGCGCGCAGGGCGTCGATGGCCTCGCGCAGCCACAGGCGCACGTCGGTCGCCACCTGGTCGTTGCGCGAGCGGCCCGTGTGCAGCTTCTTGCCCGCCTCGCCGATGCGCTCGGTGAGCCGCGCCTCGATGTTCATGTGCACGTCCTCGAGGGCCTCGGACCACTCGAAGCGTCCGGCCTCGATGTCGGCGCGGATCGCCTCCAGCCCCCGGACGATGGCCTCGGCCTCCCCGGCCGTGAGCACGCCCGCGCGCGCCAGCATGCGCGCATGCGCGATGGAGCCGGCGATGTCGTGGCGCCAGAGGCGGCGGTCGAAGCCCACCGAGGCGGTGAAACGCTCGACAAAGGCGTCGGTGGCCTCGGCGAAGCGCCCGCCCCAGGGCTTGCGCTGGCTGTGCTGCTCGTCGTCGGCCATGGCGTGCTCCCCCGCCGGCGGGAGGCGCGGACACGGGCGCGCGAAGCGCGTGGTAGCGGGAAGCGCCGCAGCGCACGCAGACGGCGGCGCAGAACCCGTCCCCTGCCCCCGACCCTCCCCACCCGGGGGCGGAGCCCCGGCACGGCGGGCGGTGCGGAAGACGGGCGGAGTATAAGGGAAAGCGCCGCGCACGCGCAGCGTGATGGGCGTGCTTCCCAGATTTCCGGATGAGCCGTCGAAGGGGTGGCGGGTGGGCGTACGGAGCCGCCGGTGCTGGGCCTGCGAGGCGGTGGTGAGCTTGTCGTCGTGTCGGGGAAGGGGCTTGCAGGCCTTGATGCGGCCTTTCCCGAGGGCGATGGGCCGCAGCGGAGGCAAGCCGCCCTGGGCCGTGTGCCCATCGTCCTGGCCGCAAGGGCAGCACGCGGCGGGAGGCGCTATTCGAGCTGGCAGACGGCGTGGCAGAGCCGGTCGAGGCGGAAGGCGCTCTTGGGGAAGTCCGGCCGCCAGCGGCGCCCGCCGAGCCGGGGTGCCGCTGTGGTGGCGATGGCTGGCGGCCGTGCCGGAGGGCACGGCGTCGCCGCCTGCGGGCGCGCGCCGACGGGCCGCGACTGACGGATCCGCCGCCCCGTGCCCGCGGCGCCGCTTCCCGTGGCTGGGCGCTTCGCGCCCCCGTGTCAGCGCCGCCCGGGCAGGGGGATGGCGAGCGCCTCCCACATGGCGTCCACACGGCGCCTGACGTCCTCGCTCATGACGATGGGCCGGCCCCAGGTGCGGCGGGTCTCGCCCGGGAGCTTGTTCGTGGCGTCGATGCCCATCTTGGCCCCGAGGCCGCTCTCGGGGGAGGCGAAGTCGAGGTAGTCGATGGGCGTGCCCTCGACGATGACGGTGTCGCGCGCGGGGTCGCAGCGGGTGACGAGCGCCCAGATGACGTCGCGCCAGTCGCGCACGTCGATGTCGTCGTCGGTGACGATGACGAGCTTGGTGTACATGAACTGCCGCAGGAAGCCCCAGACGCCCATCATGATGCGCCGCGCGTGCCCCGGATAGGCCTTGCGGATGCTCACCACCGCGAGCCGGTAGGAGCAGCCCTCGGGCGGGAGGTAGAAGTCCACGATCTCCGGGAACTGGCGCTGGAGGATGGGCACGAAGACCTCGTTCAGCGCCATGCCGAGGATGGCGGGCTCGTCCGGGGGCCGGCCGGTGTAGGTCGAGTGGTAGATGGGCGCGTCGCGGTGGGTGATGCGCTCGATGGTGAGCACGGGGAAGGTCTCGACCTCGTTGTAGTAGCCGGTGTGGTCGCCGAAGGGCCCTTCCGGGGCCTCGTCGCCCGGGTGGATGCGGCCCTCGAGGACGATCTCGGCCGTGGCCGGCACCAGCAGGTCGGAGCCGATGCAGCGCACGAGCTCGGTGCGCGCCCCGCGCAGCAGCCCGGCGAAGGCGTGCTCGGAGAGCGTGTCCGGGATGGGCGTGACGGCGGCGAGCGTGGTGGCCGGGTCGCAGCCGATGGCCACCGCCACCGGGAAGGGCTCGCCGGGGCGGGCCCGCTGCCAGGCGCGGAAGTCCTGGGCGCCGCCGCGGTGGGCGAGCCAGCGCATGATGACGCGGTCGGGGCCGATCACCTGCTGGCGGTAGATGCCCATGTTCTGGCGCCCGCCCCCGGGCCCGCGGGTGATCACCAGGCCCCAGGTGATGAGGGGCCCGGCGTCGGCGGGCCAGCAGGTCTGGATGGGCCAGCGGCCGAGGTCCACCGCATCGCCCTCGAGCACATGCGCCTGGCAGGGGGCGCGGCGCACCGTGCGCGGGGCCATGTCCAGGATCTTGCGGAAGATGGGGAGCTTGCCCCAGGCGTCGCGCAGGCCCCTGGGCGGCTCGGGCTCGCGCAGGAAGGCCAGCAGCCTTCCGACCTCGCGCAGCGCCTCGACGGAGTCGGCACCCATGGCGCGGGCGACGCGCCCGACCGTGCCGAAGAGATTCCCGAGCACGGGGACCGAATGCCCCTTGGGGCGCTCGAAGAGCAGCGCCGGGCCCCCGGCGCGCAGGGTGCGGTCGCAGACCTCGGTCATCTCGAGGCGGGGGTCCACCTCGGCCTGGATGCGGTGCAGCTCGCCGCGGGCCTCGAGATCGGCGAGGAAGCCGCGCAGGTCGCGGTAGCGCACCGCGGGGGTGAAGGGATCGGGCAGGGGCTCGCTCACGCCGCAGGCCTCGTCCACGGTGGAGGTGCGATTATAGAAGGCTCTCTCTTCTGCTGTTCTCGTGGGCTGCCCTGCCCTGTCAGGGCTGTTTCCCATGACCCTTTCGGTTCGTGGGCGCAGGTGGAGGCAGGGCGGGCCGCGTCCGCTCGGGACGCGAGGACCGTCCCTGGCGCTCGTCCGCGGCCCTCCCTGGCCGCGGACGCCTTCGCGGACGCGCCCCACCCCGCCCCCCGCCCGCGCCTGGCTTGCCCCCTGAGATGCCCAGGGGGCGGGGGCGGCGGGGTCCGCGGGGTGGCGGTCGGCGGCCAGGGACGGCCGTCATGCCCATGTAGGAATTCGCCTACACGGGATGGTGCGGCGTCCTTACATGGGGGCGTGACCGGGTTCACGCAGGCGGCGCGGAGGCTTTCCTATCCTGCAGCGCGTTCCGGCCCGGGGGAGCCGGCGAGGCCCGCTCAGGGGGAGATGCGCAGTCCGTCCGCGAAACCCTGCACACCTGCGGCACCGTCCGCCGCGGGGCCGCGCGAGCTGCTCTATGTGGCAACCACGCCGGATGCGCGGGCGCCCCGGCCTGCCCTGGAGGCGCTGCGCGCGGCCGGCTGGCGCGTGCATCGCGTGACCAGCCCCGAAGGGGCGCGCGCCCTGCTCGTGCGGCGGCCCGTGCGCGTGGGCCTGCTGCACCTGCCGCGCTTCGACCTCGGGCTCGCGCAGTCCGTGCAGGCCGTGGTGGAGGCCGCCCCCGGGACGGCGTGGGTGGCGCTGCTCGATCGCCGCATGCTGGGGATGGAGCCCTGCCGGCGCCTCATCCGCCGCGCCTGCTTCGACTTCCACACCCTGCCGGTCGACGCGCGCCGGCTGGCCGCCACCGTGGGACATGCCCACGGCATGGCCGCGCTCCACCCCGCCGCCGAGGGCACGGCCCTGCGCGGTCTCCTGGTGGGCGACAGCGAGGCCATCCACCGCCTGCGCGCCTGGACCTTGGAGGCCGCCGAGCGCGCCGAGCCGGTGCTCGTCGCGGGCGAGGCGGGGGTGGGCAAGGCGCGTCTCGGCTATGCCCTGCACATGCTCTCGCGCCGGCGCGCGCACCGCCTGGTGGAGGTGGAGGGCGCGCAGCTCGCCCGCCTCGGGGAGGCCGCCCCGCGGGCCCTGGAGCGCGCGCGGCTGGAGGCCGGAGGCGGCACCCTGCTGCTGCGCCGCATCGAGCGGCTGCCCGAAGCGGCCCAGCGGGAGCTGGTGCGGTGGCTCCGCGGCGAGGTGCAGGTGGCCGCGCGCCTGGTGTGCACCACGCGCGTGGTGCTGCGCGAGCGTGCCCTCGAGCATGCCTTCAGCGCGGAGCTGTGCCTGCTGCTGCAGGGCCGTGCGGTGGAGGTCCCGCCGCTGCGCGCGCGCACGGCCGACGTGCGGCCGCTGGCGCTGCACTTCCTGGAGCTCGCCCGCCCCGTGGGGCTCGCCGGGCCGCTCGGCTACACCCGCCGCGCCATGGACGCGCTGCGCGCCCACGACTGGCCGGGCAACGTGCGCGAGCTCGAGGGGAGGGTGCGCGCCGCCGTGCGGGCCGCGGCCGGGCGCGTCATCCAGGTGGAGGCCCTGGGGCTGCGTGGGCCCGGCCGGCTGCCCACGCTGGCCCAGGCGCGGATCGCCGCCGAGCGCGCCGCCATCCGCGAGGCGCTGGCCGTGGCGGGCGGCAACGTCACGCGCGCCGCCCACATGCTGGGGATCTCCCGCGCGAGCCTCTACCGCCTCATGGCCCGCCACGGCATCGAGTAGCGAAGGCCGCTGCTCCTGGGGGCGGCGTGGCGTATGCAGGAATCGGCCGCCTGGAGGCAAACGGCCGATGCGTCTACACTCCGGTGACCGGGTCGCTGCTGTTGCTGCTCCGGCATGCCGCGTGGCTCGGCAGGCTGCAGGGAGAGGAGAAGCCGGCTTGGCAGGCCCAGCAGTGAGGCGATACGACCACCGACTGGAGAGGCAGAATCCTATGGCAGGAGCGAAGCACGCAAAGAGATGTGCGCTCGGCATGGCCTGCCGGGTCCTCGCCGTGGCATCCGTCCTGGGGCTGCCGGCCGTGGCGGACGCGGGCGATATCGCAGGCAGCAAGGACCATCCGCTGGTCGGGCGCTTCCAGGGCGCATCGATCGTCGCCTACGGCGCGCCGCGCTTCGAGGAGACCGGGATCGTCCTGGGCCAGGTGCGCTTGAAGGGCGGCCGCCCCGTCCCGGACCGCTCGGAGGTGATCGAAGGGAAGGTGACGCGCATCGTCTACACCCATCCCAAGGGCAAGTCGGCATACGAGGTCTATCGCAACTTCCGCGAGGCGCTCAGGGAGAAGGGCTTCGAGCTCCGCTTCGAATGCGGTGGCCGCCGCAACCCGTGCGTGAGGGGCTTCACGAGCCCGATCGCGCAGCTGGTACAGCGGCGGGTGGGCTCGCTGCGCCAGCTCTCAGACACGAAATTTCTGTTCGAGAGCCTGTGGGGCAGGGGCGAGCGCTTCCTGACCGCGCGGCTTCGCCGGGAGGGGGCTCCCGAGACCCATGTGATGGTCTATGTCCATGACGTGGCCGGCAACGCATCGCCGGCCTGGGGCGCGGGGCGGGCGCTGGCCTACGTGGAGGTGGTCGAAAGCGGAAGGACCCCGACGGGCCAGATCGTCACCCCCGAGCAGATGGCGCAGGCGATCGCGCGCACCGGGCGCGTGGCGCTCTACAACATCTACTTCGACCACGACAGCGCGCGGCTCAAGCCGGAGTCCGACGCCGCGCTCGAGGCCATCGCGACACTGCTGCGGCGCGATCCGGACCTGCGGCTGTTCGTGGTGGGCCACACCGACGCCACAGGCGACCTGCGCTACAACCTGGCGCTGTCGCGGCGCCGCGCCCAGGCGGTGGTGGAGGCGCTCGTCGGCCGCCACGGCATCGAGCGCGCACGCCTGCATCCGGAGGGCGTGGGACCGCTCGCGCCGGTGGCGCCCAACACGGACGAGGCGGGACGCGCGAAGAACCGGCGCGTGGAGCTTGTCAGGCAGGGCACCGGCTGAGAAGGGCGGGCGCGACGGGTGCCCGAATCCGCCGCCATCCGCGAGGCGCTGGCCGTGGCGGGCGGCAACGTCAGCCGCGCCGCCCACCTGCTGGGGATCTCCCGCGCGAGCCTCTACCGCCTCATGGCCCGCCACGGCATCGAGTAGCAGAAGCTCACGGCGTCAGGTCGACGCGGCGGGCGTGGCCGGGGTGAAGGCTCAGGCTGCGTGGAGCCATCGCACCCTGGGGCACCTGCCCTGCCTTTCCAGCTTCCAGAGGTCTAACGGGCCTGATGGTTCTGCCAGACCTCGGGCGAGGTCCCGAACGCCATGGAAAGGCGTACGGCCATCTCGGGACGGATGCCGGCGCGGCCGTTGAGGATGCCCGAAAGCGTCTTGCGGCTGACGCCGAGCGCCTCGGCGGCCTCCGTGACGGTCAGCCCGAGCGGCTCGATGCAGAGCGCGCGCAGGATCTCACCGGGGTGCGGTGGCTCGTGCATGCGCATGTGCGTGTGCATGTGCATGTGCGTCACCTCAGTGGTGATCCTCGCAGCCGCCGTCCACCTCGTCCTTGCCTTCGAAACGGAAGGTGATGCGCGGAAACGCTGATCAATCCGCTGCGCGGATTGATCAGCGCGATGGCGCTTCGCGGTCCATTCTGATTTTCCTTGAGTCGTCATGCACTTCCCTGTGCATGGGCCGTCCCGCGGCCGTCCCTGGCCGCGGGGAAGCCCTGAAAAATCGGATTTTTCAGAGCTTCCGCGCCAGCTTCCGCTGACCTGCACCGCCCGGGTTCCCTTCCGCCGGCCGGGGAGCTCGTGCAGGCGCGGCCCCGGAAGCGCCATGTCGCCGGGTCCGGTGGCGGCGTCCAGATGGGCGAGGATGAGCCGGAGCCGCTCCACATGCCTCGCCTGGATGCCTGCCTTCGTCCCGCGGGTGAAAAATCTTTCGGGCCCCTTGTGCCGGAAGCTTCGGATCGCTGCCCAGTGCGACCGATGAGGTTGCGCCGGGAAAGGCGCGGCGGTCGGCGCCGTCAGGTGGGGAGGTCGAAGTCGGCGACGACGGGGGCGTGGTCGGAGGGGCGCTCCCGGCCGCGCGGCGCCCTGTCGATGCGGCAGGCGGTGCAGCGCTCGCACAGGGCAGGGCTGGCCAGGATGTGGTCGATGCGCAGGCCGAGGTTGCGCTGGAAGGCGCGCATGCGGTAGTCCCACCAGGAGTAGCTCCCCTCGGGCTGGTCGAAGCGGCGAAAGGTGTCGCACAGGCCGAGCGCGAGCAGCGCCCTGAAGGCCGCGCGCTCGGGCTCGCTGTAGAGCACGCGGCCTTCCCACAGCTCGGGGTCGTGCACGTCGCGCGGCTCGGGCGCCACGTTGAAGTCGCCCACGACCGCGAGCAGAGGGTGGCGGGCGAGCTCCTCGCGCAGCCAGCCGCGCAGGGCCTCCATCCAGCGCAGCTTGTAGCCGTACTTGTCGGAGCCCACGGCCTCGCCGTTGGGCACGTACACGCATACCACGCGCACGCCGCCCACGGTGGCGGCGAGCACGCGCGCCTGGTCGTCATGGAGGCCCGGGATGCCGGTGGCGACGTCCTCGAGGGGGGCTCGGGCGAGGATGGCGACGCCGTTGTAGGCGCGCTGGCCGTGGCAGGCCACGTGCCAGCCGGCAGCCTCCAGGGGCGCGCGCGGAAAGCGCTCGTCCGGGACCTTGGTCTCCTGCAGGGCGAGCACGTCGGGGCGGGCGGCCTCGCTCCAGGCGAGCACCTGCGCGAGACGCACGTTGATCGAGTTCACGTTCCAGGTGGCGATGCGCATGTGCTCGAGGCGGGAGCCTGGCGTCGCGTGGCGCGGGGACCTTTCCCGCCTCCTTTCTCCCGTAGGCACTGATCGATCCACGCAGCGGATCGATCAGTGCTGAGGTGCTTGGCGGCCCATTTTCGATTTCCCGTATCGTCATGCACTTCCCTGTGCATGGGCCCTCCCGCGGCCATCCCGGGCCGCGGGAGGGCCTGAAAAAATCGCGATTTTTCCAGGCCCTCCTTCTGTTCTTCCGCTCCTACCAGATGCGATAGCCGCCATAGCGGCGGCGGATGCGCCGGTCGAGCAGCCACCAGCCGGCGGCGAGCCCCAGCGCCAGCGCCCCGCCCACGCCGAGCAGCGCCGCGCCCAGCGGCACGCGCGGCCCGCCCGTCTCCAGGGTGGCACGCAGCGCCTCGGCCTCCTGGCGTGCGGCCGCGCGCCGGGCATCGGCCTCGCGCCGGGCTGCCTGCGCGGCCTCGAGCTCGCGCCGCAGGCGCGCCGCCTCCTCGCGGGCGGCCTCGAGATCGGCCTGCGCGGCCTTGAGGCGGGCCTGGAGCCGGGCATGCGCTTCCTTGAGGGCGGGCATGGTGACCCGCGCCGGCGGCTCGGGCACGAGGTAGGCCGAGCGCACCCAGCCTTCCCGGCCCCGGGGCGTGCGCACGCGCGCCCAGTTGCGCGTGCGCCCGAGCACCTCCAGCGGCGTGCCGGTCTCCAGGCTGCGCATGGGCTTGCCGGCACCCGGCTCGGCATAGAGCCCGAGGAAGACTCGGTCGGTCACGTAGGCCGTCTCGGCCTGGGCGGCGCCGGCCGCCGCGGCGAGCAGGGCGGCGGCAAGGAGCGGGTGCGTTCCCTGGCGCATGGGCTCTCCCCTCCCCTGTGCGCGTCAGTCCGCAGCCTCTCCGCCGCCGGCGGGCAGGAGCCCGGCCTGGCGCAGCAGGGCCTCGACGGCGGGCGGGCGGCCGCGGAAGGCCACGAAGCTCGCCATCGCAGGCCGTGCGCCGCCCACCTCGAGCACCTCGCGCCGGAAGCGCAGCCCCGTGGCGCGGTCGAGCACGCCGGCCTCGGCGAAGGCCTCGAAGGCGTCGGCCGAGAGCACCTCGGCCCACTTGTAGCTGTAGTAGCCGGCCGCGTAGCCGCCGGCGAAGATGTGCGAGAAGCCGTGGGCGAAACGGTTCCACGCGGGATAGGGCACCACGGCCACCGCGCGCCGCACCTCATCGAGCGTCTCGGCGATGCGCGCCCCGCGGGCGGGGTCGTATTCGGCGTGGAGCCGCAGGTCGAAGAGGGCGAACTCGAGCTGGCGCACCGTCTGCATGGCGGCATGGAAGGTGCGCGAGGCGCGCAGCCGGCGGTAGAGCTCGTCGGGCAGCGGCTCGCCCGTGCGCCAGTGCCGGGCGAGGAGGTCGAGCGCCTCGCGCTCCCAGGCGAAGCTTTCGAGGAACTGGGAGGGGAGCTCGACCGCATCCCATTCGACGCCGTTGATGCCGGCCACGCTCGGGCAGTCCACGCGCGTGAGCATGTGGTGCAGGCCGTGGCCGAACTCGTGGAGGAGCGTCTGCACCTCGTCGTGGGTGAACAGCGCCGGCGCCTCGGCCGTGGGCGGCGAGAGGTTGCAGGTGAGGTAGGCCACGGGCCACTCGCCGGGCGTGCGGTTGCGGTACTCGTCCATCCAGGCGCCGCCGCGCTTGTGGGGGCGGGCATAGAGGTCGAGGTAGAAGCCGCCGCGCACGGCGCCGTCCTCGTCCACCAGCTCGTAGAAGCGCACGTCCGGGTGCCAGACGTCCACGCCCCGGCGCTCGCGCACCCGCACGCCGAAGAGCCGCTCGGTCAGCGCGAAGAGGCCCTCCAGCACGCGCTCGGCCGGGAAGTAGGGGCGCAGGTCCTCGTCGGAGAGCCGGAAGCGCTCGCGCCGCAGGCGCTCGGCGTAGTAGGCCACGTCCCAGGCCTCGAGCCGCTCGAGGCCGTCGAGCGCGCGGGCGAAGGCCTCGAGCTCGGCGAACTCGCGCCGTGCCGCCGGCACGGCGTGGGCGGCGAGCTCGTCGAGGAAGCGGCGGACCTCGTCCACCGAGCCCGCCATGCGGGTGGCGAGCGCGTACTCGGCGTAGCTCGCAAAGCCCAGGAGCCGCGCCTGCTCGTGGCGCAGGGCGAGGATGCGCTCCATGAGGGGTCCGTTGTCCCAGCGGCCGGCGTGCGGGCCCTGGTCGGAAGCGCGGGTGACGTAGGCCTCGTAGACGGCCCGCCGCAGCGCGCGGTCCTCGGCGTAGGTGACGACCGCATGGTAGATGGGGAACTCCAGGTTGAGGAGCCAACCCTCGAGACCCTCGCGCGCGGCCGCCGCGCGCGCCATGGCCAGCGCCGTCTCGGGCAGGCCCCGCAGGGCTTGCGGGTCGGTGACGTGGCGCTTCCAGGCCTGGGTGGCGTCGAGCAGGTTCTGCTCGAAGCGTGCCTGCAGTTCGGAGAGCTCGCGGGCGATCTCGCGGAAGCGGGCCTTCCGCGCAGGCGGCAGCGCGACGCCGGCGAGACGGAAGTCCCGCAGCGCCAGCTCCACCGCGCGCCGGCGGGCGGCGTCCAGCCCGGCGAAGTCCGGCGCCGCCCGCAGGGCCTCGTAGGCGCGGTAGAGGGTCTCGTTCTGGCTGAGCTCGGTGTGGTAGTCGCTCAGCTTCGGCAGGCAGGCGTTGTAGGCCGCGCGCAGGGGCTCGGAGTCGCGCACGGCGTGCAGGTGGCGCACCACCGACCACACCCGCCCGAGCCGCTCCTCCATGCGCTCCAGCGGCTCGCCGACGCGCGCCCATGCGGGCGCGCGGCCGGCCTCGGCGAGGATGGCCTCCAGCCGTGCGCGGTTCTCGGCGAGCACCGCGTCCACGGCGGGCTCCACGTGCTCCGGGCGCACGCGCGAGAAGGCCGGCAGATCCTCGGTGCGAAGCAGGGGATTTTCCTGGAGCTGGTTCGCGGGTCTCGCCATCGTGCCTTCGCGCCCGGTTCGCGGGAGAAGCGTAAGATAGCACGCGCGAGGCGAGCCGGTGGCAAGGAGGGACAGGCGCGCGAGCGTGAATGGCCCGCCTGCTCCGCCGCCCACTACGTCGAGCTCGCCCGCGCCCACCGCGAGGGTCGCCGGGCGCGCCCCCAAACTGCGTCCGCGGTCACAAAAGGCCCGCGCCGGCGGGGCTAGCATGGATCGGGCGCGGATGGGGAAGCGCGCCGCACGGGAGGGGCGACGGCCCGAGGAGGAGCGCGATGGCAATGGAGGTCTTCGTCGGCAACCTGCCCCTCGACACCACGGCCCACGACCTGCGCACGCTCGTGGGCTACACCGAGCAGCCGGTCTACTTCCGGGTGGTGCGCAAGCGCGCCCGCAACGGCGAGATCATCTGCTACGGGGTGGCATCGGCCCCCAGCGAGGAGATGGGCCGTCGCCTCATCGAGCGGCTGTCGCACATGACGGTGGGCGGCCGCAGGCTCGTGGCCCGCGAGTACGTGCGCCGCAACTACGGCAACGAGCGCCGCGCGGTGGACTGGCGCTCGAGGCCTTGGCACGGCCCGGAGCGGCGCCGCGGCGAGCGCCGCAGCACCTGACCGGGGCGGCGGCGGGCGGCGCGGACACGGCCCGTGGCGGCATGCGGGTGGCGAGTCGGTCTGCGCGGGACGCGAGGACCGTCCCTGGCGCTCGTCGGCGGCCTTCCCTGGCCGCCGACGCCCGCGCATCCCGCCTCCCCACCCGCATGGAGATGAGGTGAAGGGGAGCTGCAAGAGGCGCCGCAGCGCCCGCAGGAGACGGCGCCGGGCCTCGCCCCGGAAAGCCGGTCCGTCCGCCCCTGCCGTGGGCGAGGCCCCGGCGGGCGGCGCGTGCGAGCATCCGCGCCGGGTCCGGGCCGGCAGGATGCCGGCCCTACGGGGACGTGGGTCCCCGATGGATGCCGACCCCGCCCCTGCCATCCCCCGACCCACGTGGGCGCGCCTTCCAGGCGCGCCGGCACCGCCGCCCGCCTGGCGGGGCCGGGCCTGCTGCCGTGGGGCTCGGACACGACGCCGGGGTCCGGCACGCCCGCCTGCGGGCGCTGCGCCGATGGGCCGCGACTACGCTCCGCTGCGCTTCGCGCCCGTGCCCACGGCGCCTCCATCATTCGCGCAGGGCGGCGATGACGGGGCGCGTGGCGGGGCGCACGCCCCGCCACAGGTAGAAGGATTCGGCGGCCTGCTCCACCAGCATCCCGAGCCCGTCCAGCGCGTGCGCCGCACCCTGCTCGCGCGCCCAGGCGACGAAGGGCGTCTCGCCCCGCTCGCCGTAGGCGAGGTCGTAGCAGACGGTGTCCGGGCGCACCACGTCGGGCGGCAGCGGCGGCACCTCGCCGGCGAGGCTGGCGGCCGTGGCGTTGAGGATGAGGTCGAAGGTGCGGCCGGCCAGCGCCTCGAAGCCGCAGGCGGTGACCGGGCCCAGGTCGGCGAAGGCGGCGGCCAGGTGCTCGGCGCGCGCCACGGTGCGGTTGGCGAGCGTCACGGTCGCCGGCCGCGCCTCCAGCAGGGGGCCGAGGATGCCGCGGGCCGCGCCGCCCGCACCCACCAGCAGGATGCGCGCGCCGGCGAGCACGAGCCCGAGGTTGTCGCGCAGGTCGCGCACCAGGCCCACGCCGTCGGTGTTGTCGCCGTAGCGGGTGCCGTCCGGGCCGAGCACGAGCGTGTTGACGGCGCCGGCGCGCTCGGCGCGGGCGCTGCGCGCATCGGCGATCGCATAGGCCTCCTCCTTGAAGGGGACGGTGACGTTGAGGCCCTTGCCGCCCGCCGCCTGGAAGGCGGCCACCGCCTCGGGAAAGCGTCCCCGCTCGACGAGGATGGCCTCGTAGACGATGTCCTGCCCCGTCTGCGCGGCGAAGAGCGCGTGGATGCGGGGCGACTTGCTGTGGGCGATGGGGTTGCCCATCACCGCGTAGCGGTCGGCGGGGCTCATGGCGTCGCGGGGCCGGCAGGCCTCAGGCGTCGTCCTCGGCGAGCCAGGCGGCCGCGCGCGGGGCGAAGTAGGTGAGGATGGCGTCGGCACCGGCACGCTTGAAGCACAGCAGCGCCTCCAGCGCGCAGGCGCGCTCGTCGAGCCAGCCGCGCTGGGCGGCGGCGGCCAGCATGGCGTACTCCCCGCTCACCTGGTAGGCGAAGGTGGGCACCCCGAAGCGGGCCTTCACCCGGCGCACCACGTCGAGATAGGGCATCCCGGGCTTGACCATGACCATGTCGGCCCCCTCGGCCAGGTCGAGGGCCACCTCGTGCAGGGCCTCGTCGCCGTTGGCGGGGTCCATCTGGTAGGTCTCCTTGCCGGCGCCGCCCAGGTTGGCCGCCGAGCCCACCGCGTCGCGGAAGGGGCCGTAGAAGCTCGAGGCATACTTGGCCGCGTAGGCGAGGATGCGCGTGTCGCGGAAGCCGGCCGTCTCGAGCGCATCGCGGATGGCGCCGATGCGCCCGTCCATCATGTCCGAGGGGGCCACCACGTCGGCTCCGGCCTCGGCGTGGGAGAGGGCCTGGCGCACCAGCGCCTCGACGGTCTCGTCGTTGAGGACGCGGCCGGCGGCGTCCACGATCCCGTCCTGGCCGTGGGTGGTGAAGGGGTCGAGGGCCACGTCCGTGATGACGCCGAGCTCCGGGAAGGCGCCCTTGAGGGCGCGCACGGCGCGCTGGGCGAGCCCCTGCGGGTTCCAGGCCTCGCGCCCGTCCTCGGTCTTGAGCGCCTGGGGCGTGACCGGGAACAGCGCGATGGCCGGGATGCCGAGCGCCAGCGCGCGCTCGGCCTCGCGCAGGAGCTGGTCGATGCTGAGGCGCTCCACGCCGGGCATGGAGGGCACGGGCTCGCGCCGCCCCTCGCCGTCCAGCACGAAGACCGGCCAGATGAGGTCGTCCGCGCGGAGGCTGTGCTCGCGCACCAGGCGGCGCGAGAAGGCGTCCGCGCGCAGGCGGCGCATGCGGGTGCGGGGCCAGGGTCCGCGGGGCGTCTCGATCATGGCGCAGGCTGTGGGCGGCGCGCCCCCGCCGGGCGCAAGGGGCATTATCCGCGCGCGGGGCCCTCTGTTTCCACCGCCTCACGCTCCGCCTCCACCGGCAGGCCCGCGAGCCGCCACTCCGGCAGCCCGCCCTCGAGCCGGCGCGCGGGGATGCCCTTCTCGCGCAGCCGCGCCGCCGCCTCCCAGGCCAGGACGCAGTAGGGGCCGCGGCAGTAGGCCACCACCTCGCGGTCCTTCGGCAGCTCTCCGAGCCGGCGCTCCAGCTCCTCGAGCGGGATGTTCACGGCGCCAGGCAGGTGGCCCGCGGCGTACTCCTCGGGCGGGCGCACATCCAGCACCGTGACCTCGCCCCGGCGGATGCGCTCGAGCAGGTCGGTGGCCGGGACCGGCTCCAGGGTGTCGCGGGCGGCGAGGTAGGCCTGCACGATGCGGTCCACCTCGGCCAGGTGCCGCCGTGCCACCTCCCGCAGCGCCGCCATGAGGGCGACCACGTCGTCGTCGGCGAGGCGGTAGCGGACGTGCTGCCCGGTCTTGCGGCTCGTCACGAGCCCGGCCTGCTTGAGCTGCTGCAGGTGCTGGGAGGCGTTGGCCACGCTCAGGCCCGCCGCCCGGGCGAGCGCCTCCACCGTGCGCTCGCCCTGGGCCAGGAACTCGAGCAGCTCCAAGCGGTTGGGGTGCGACAGGGCCTTCGCCACGCGGGCGAACTGGGCCAGGAGCTCGCGCTTTCCCGGTCCTTCGCTTGACACCGGCGCCCGCCCTCCTATACTTGCATTCAATCGAACAATTGAATATTAGATTCCTTGGATATTGTAGCCCGGAGCGGAGGCAATGGCCATGACGGTGGAAGCTTTCCTGCTGGAGCACGAGCCGGCCGTGCGGCTGGGAGCGTTCATCGGGGTGTTCGCGGCCGTGGCGCTGGCCGAGGCATGGGTGCCGAGGCGCGCCCGCGCCCTGCCCCGCCGCCGCCGCTGGCCGGCCAACCTGGGGCTGGTGGCCATCGACACGGTGCTGGTGCGGCTCCTCTTCCCGCTGGCGGCCGCCGGCTTCGCCGCCTGGGCCGGCGAGCGCGGCTGGGGCCTGCTCAACGTGGTCGGGGTGCCCGGCTGGGCTGCCTTCGTGGCCTCGGTGGTGCTGCTGGATCTCGCCATCTACCTCCAGCACGTCATGTTCCACGCCGTGCCCGCCCTGTGGCGGCTGCATCGGGTGCATCACGCCGACCTGGACTTCGACGTCACCACGGGCGCGCGCTTCCACCCCATCGAGATCGTGCTCTCCATGGGCATCAAGATCGGCGTGATCGCGGCGCTCGGCCCGCCCGTGGCCGCCGTGATCGTCTTCGAGATTCTTCTGAACGCCACGGCCATGTTCAACCACGGCAACGTGCGCCTGCCGCGCGGCCTCGACCGGGTGCTGCGCTGGCTCGTGGTCACGCCCGACATGCACCGCGTGCACCACTCGGTGGAGGACGACGAGGCCAACAGCAACTTCGGCTTCAACCTGCCCTGGTGGGACCGGCTCTTCGGCACCTACCGCGACCAGCCGCGCGCGGGCCATGAGGGCATGACCATCGGCATCCGCCGCTTCCGCGAGCCCCGGCAGGTGGACGCCCTGCCGGGGATGCTGCTGCTGCCCTTCACCGGCGGGGTGCAGGGCTACGCCATCAACCGCCGGAGCTGGGAGGGGTCGGGCGATGCGGCCTAAGGCGCTCCGGTTCCTGATCGCCGCCGTCCTCGTGGCGGGCATCGCCGCCATGGTGCTCCAGCGCGAGCGCATCGACGCCGCCGCGGTGGCGGCCTGGGTGCAGGGCGCGGGCGCGGCCGCGCCGCTCGCCTTCGTGGCGCTCTACGCCCTCGGCACGGTGCTCTTCCTGCCCGGATCGGTGCTGACGCTGGCGGGCGGGGCCCTGTTCGGCCCCGTGTGGGGGACGCTCTACAACCTCACCGGCGCCACCCTGGGCGCCACTCTGGCCTTCCTGGCCTCGCGCTATCTGGCCTCGGACTGGGTGGCACGCCGGGCCGGCCCGCGGCTCAGGCGCCTCATGGACGGGGTGGAGGCCGAGGGGTGGCGTTTCGTGGCCTTCGTCCGCCTGGTGCCGCTCTTTCCCTTCAACCTGCTCAACTACGCGCTCGGGCTCACGCGCATCCGCCTCGTCCACTACGTGCTCGCCTCCTGGGTGTTCATGCTCCCGGGTGCGATGGCCTACACCTGGCTCGGCTACGCCGGGCGCGAGGCGATGGCCGGCGGCGAGGGGCTGGTCCAGAAGGCGCTGGTGGGGCTGGCGCTGCTCGCGGCCGTGGCCTTCCTGCCGCGGCTCGCGGCCCGCTGGCGCCTGGGGCCGACCCTCACGGTGGGCGAGCTCAAGGCCATGCTCGATGCCGGCCGGCAGGTGCTCGTGCTGGACGTGCGCGGGCGCGACGAGTTCGAGGGCGAGCTCGGCCATGTGCCGGGCGCGCGCAACGTGCCGCTGGACGAGCTGCCCCGGCGGCTCGACGAGCTCGCCGAGCGAAGCGGTGGGCCCATTGCGGTGGTCTGCCGCACGGACCGGCGCTCGGCCAAGGCGGCGCGCGTGCTCGCCGCCGCAGGCTTCGGGGACGTGCGCGTGGTGCGCGGCGGCATGGAAGCCTGGCGCCGCGCCGGCTACGGGACGGGCGCCGGCGGCCGTGAGGCCGGGGTCGGTGCCCGCGCGGAGGAGGTCTCGCCATGAGCGCAGCGATCGTCGCGGCCGGCTTGCTGACGGGCGTCCTGCTGGGGCTGTTCGGCAGCGGCGGCTCCATCGTCACGCTGCCGGCGCTGGTCTACCTGATGGGCGTCGAGCCCAAGTCCGCCATCGCCATGAGCCTCGGGATCGTCGCGCTCACGGCCACCCTCTCGGCCGTGCAGCACTGGCGGCAGGGCCAAGTGAACGTGCGGGCGGCGGCGGTCTTCGGCCTGTTCGGCATCGCCGGCACCTACGCCGGGGCGCGGCTCGGGATCGTGACCCCCACCGTCGTGCAGCTTGTCCTCTTCGCGCTGGTCATGTACGCCGCCGCCTGGCGCATGCTGCGTCCGCGGCCGCGCTCGGTGGGCGCGGCCGCCGTCGGCGAGTGCGCCGGCGGGGATTGCGAGCGGCTGCGCTACGGGCACGTGGCGCTGCACGGGATCGGCGTGGGCGTGCTGACGGGGCTCGTCGGGGTCGGGGGCGGCTTCCTCATCGTGCCGGCGCTGGTGCTGCTCTCGGGGCTTTCGATGCGGCGCGCGGTGGGCACCTCGCTCGCCATCGTGGCGGCCAAGTCCTACGCCGGCTTCGCAGGCTATCTCGGCGCGGTGGCGGTGGACTGGGGCCAGATGGCCGGCTTCACGGCTATCGCCATCGCCGGCAGCCTCGCCGGCGAGCGCCTGGCGCGGCGGCTGCCCGCCGAGCGCCTCAGGCGCGCCTTCGGCGGCTTCCTCGTGGTGGTGGCCACCTACATCCTGGCGCGCGAGATCGCCGCGCTGCTGTGAGGGCCGTGGGATGGGCACGCTCACGATCGTCCTGCGCCATCCCCCCTACGTCGCGGGCAGCCCCGTGGGCGAGGCGCTGCGGCTCGCCGGAGCGGCGCTCGCCGAGGACCTGCGGGTTCGGCTCCATCTCCTCGATGCGGCCGTCGAGCTCGCGCGCCGCGGCCACCGCGTGCCCGAGGGCGCGCAGGACCTGGAGGCGCTGCTCGAGGAGCTCATGGCATGCGGCCTCGAGGTGCAGGCCTGCGGCCTCGCCCTCGACGCGCTCGGCCTGGACGAGGCGGAGCTGATCCCGGGCGTGGCGCGCGGCTCCATGCGCGCGCTCGTGGCCTGGCTGCGGGAGAGCGACCAGGTGCTGAGCTTCTGATAACCGGCGGGAGAGTCCCATGTCGAGCGCGCGGCAGGCCGGCGCGCCGGTCCTCGCCCACGAGCCGCGGACCCTGGCAGCCGGGGAGCAGGGGCTCTATCCGGGCCGCTACGGTCGTGTGGTGCGCCTGCTCAGCATGG
>JALSJE010000136.1 GCA_026989495.1 Gammaproteobacteria bacterium
TGTGGAGCTGGCCAGAAGGATCGAGGCCATCCATGCCCGCTCCCGCGGGACCTATGGCGCCCCTCGCATCCATGCCGAGCTGCGGGCCGAGGGCGAGCGTGTCGGCCGCGAGCGGGTGGCGCGGCTGATGAAGGCCAGGGGCCTGAAGGGTGTCAGCCGCCGCCGGGGCTGTCGCACCACCTGCCGCGGTGAGGCGGCCCGGGCGGTGCCGGACCTGGTGGAGCGGGACTTTGCGGCCGAGGCCCCGGACCGGCTGTGGGTGGCGGACATCACCTATGTGCCGACCTGGGAGGGGTTCCTGTACCTGAAGGGGGTGCTGGACGTGTTCAGCCGACGCATCGTGGGCTGGGCGATGGCGGCGCACCTGCGGGCCGAACGGGTAGCGCAGGCGCTCGACATGGCGCTGTGGCGACGCCGGCCCGAGGCGGTGATTCACCACTCGGACCAGGGGTGCCAGTACACCTCGCTGGCCTTCGGCCGGCGCTGCGAGGAAGCCGGGGTGCGGTCTTCGATGGGCAGTGTCGGAGACTGCTTCGACAATGCCATGGCGGAGAGCTTCTTCGCGACGCTCGAATGCGAGCTGCTGGAGCGGAGCACGTTCCGCACGCGCGCCGAGGCGGAGCGTGCCGTCTTCGAGTACATCGAGGGCTGGTACAACCCGCACCGGCGGCACTCGGCGCTGGGCTACCTGTCGCCGATCGAGTTCGAGCGGCAGCATATTCAGCACAAAATCGGTGTTCGGACCCCAAATGCCAGACTGTCCACGGAAACGGGGTAACTCCAGACATTGAGTGGGCGGATGGTTGGGGGTCGAACTACTGTTTCGAGCTGGATTGGCGGACTGGGGAGTTTCTGTGGTGGCACGAGCAGCGCTGAGGGGTGAGGGTGGTGGGTGAGGGTGGAGGTGGGAGGTGAGACGGAAGGGTGCCGTTGGGACGTTTCGGAGGGGCCGCCCGCGGGGCGGCCCTTTCGTTTGTGCGTGCGGGGGGTTGGTGCCGTCAGCCGGCGGAGGCCCGTGAGCCGGTGGGGGTCACGGTCAGGCGCAGGCCGAGCGCGCGGCAGACGCGCGCGACGGTGTCGAAACGTGGCTTCGCGCCCGGGCGCAGGGCCCGGTACAGGGCCTCACGGGCCAGGCCGCTCTCGCGGGCGACATCGGCCATGCCGCGGGACCGGGCGACCGTCCCGAGGGCCTGGAGGAGGGCATCCGGATCGTCCTCCTCGATCGCCGCAGTGAGATATGCGGCGATGTCCGCCTCGTCGCGCAGGTGCTCGGCCGGATCGAAGTCGGGCAGGTCGGTCACGCGGATCCTGGTCTTGCGCATCGGTCAGTCCTCGATTCTGCGGGCCAGGGCGATGGCGCGGGCGATGTCGCGCCGCTGAGAGCGCTTGTCCCCGCCGCCGAGCATCACGATGAGATGTCCGCTTCGGATCGTGTAGTACATGCGCCAGCCGGGTCCGAAGAATTCGCGCATCTCGAATACGCCTTCGCCCACGGGTCTGACGTCGCCGAGGTTGCCGGCTGCGGCGCGCTCGAGCCGGCGGATGAGTCTGGCGCGTGCGGTGCGGTCCCGTATCGAGTCGAGCCAGGCGGCGAACTCCGGGGTTCGCTTGATCCGGTACACCGTCCCTTATCGTAACCGGTCGTTCACATGCGGGCAACGTGTCCCGGAATAGCACCCGGTGGGATGTGAGCGGAGTGGGGCGGCTGCGCAGTTGTGCGCCATGTCGGGTGCGCGGGGTCGGCGGGGGCTGGTGGGAGCTGCGCGGCGGGTGCGCTGGGGGCTGCGGCCGGGAGCGTGCTGAACGGTCTGCTGGCAGAGCCTGTGGGGCTGGACCCGGCCGGGCGCCGTGCGCGCGCGGCGCTGGTCGAGAGCGTGGTGGGTGGGATCGCGGCGGCGGCGGGTCTGGAGGTGACCGATGCGGCGGCGGGTGCGCGGATCGAGGGCGAGGAGAACGCGCTCTGGAGTTACCCCCGCTTCCGTGGACAACCGATTGCTGTCGATGACGTGGGAGGAGTATCCGTGCGAGGTGGAGGTGGACTGTGAGACGGGAGGAGTGAGGTTTCTGGCGCTGCACCAGAAGGTGTGAGGGTGTGTAGGAGGAGGTGCGCGTGAGGCCGTGATCCCGGCGTGGTGCCGGGGGGGCGGGGGCCGCCCTTTCGGGTGGCTAGGCGGTCGGGGGCTGGGATGCGTCCGCATCCGGTGCGGGCGGGCCCCCGGCGTCGGGCGCCGGGCCGAGGAGGTCGGCGAGGTCGAAGGCGAGGTCGGGGAAGCGGGTCGAGCGCAGGGTGTCGCGGGGGCCGAGCACGTCGGGGCGGCCGTAGCGGCCCTGCGGGTCGAGGGCGTAGCGCAGCACGACCCTGTCCACGGGGTGGACGATCCAGTACTCGGCCACGCCGGCCCGCTCGTAGAGGTCGCGCTTGATGCCCTCGTCGCGCAGGGCAGTGGCGGGCGAGACGACCTCGACGACGAGGTCGGGGGCGCCGCGCACGTGGGTCTCGGTGAGCTGCCCGGGGTCACAGACGACGAGGACGTCCGGCTGGAGCACGGTGTCGGCGGCCTCGTCGGGGGTGCCGGGCGGGGCGAGGACGACGTCCACCGGCGCGACCAGCACGCGGCAGCCGGACGCTTCCAGCGCCTCGCGCAGCAGGAGGTAGAGGGTGCCGACGATCTCCTGGTGGCGGATGGAGGGTGCGGGGGTCATCTCGTGGGCCTCTCCGTGGACCAGCTCCCAGCGGCGGCCCTCCGGCCAGCGGCGCAGGTCGGCGTAGGTGAGGTGGCGGCCGCGTGGTGCGGGGGTGGCCATGGGAACGCCTCCGGGGCGGACGGTTCCGTGTCCGGGTCTCCGCCCCGAGCCTAGCGCGGGCGGGCGCGGCGTCAAGGGGCGCGGGACGGGCGTGTGCCATAATGCGCGCCCACGACGGGCGGACGGCAGCGGTGCGGCAGGTGGCGAGCGGGCGGACGGCGAGCGGCGCGGACACCCTGCGGTGGCGACCGGCCGCGGCCGCGCTCGCCGCGGGGTCGGTGCCGCCGGACTTGCGCGGGTGGCTTGCCGAGCGCGGCTCGCTCACGGCGCGCCTCGCCGCCGCCTGCCCGCGCCGGCTCGCGCTGGTGGTGCTCGCCGAGGGCTGGGCGCGGCCGGCGCCCGACGAGGCAGCGCGCCTGGGCCTGCGCCGCGGGGCGCACGCCTGGGTGCGGCATGTGCACCTGCTGTGCGGACGCACGCCGTGGCTGTTCGCGCGCACGGTGGTGCCGGTGGCGACGCTGCGCGGCCCGGGTCGGCGCCTGCAGGGTCTGGGGACACGGCCCCTGGGCGAGCTCCTCCACCGCGTGCCGGGGGTTGGCCGCAGCGCCCTGGAAGTGGCTTGCCTGCGTCCCGGCCACCCGCTGCACCGGCTGGCCTGGCCGCGCGGCGCGCGCGCGGCGATCTGGGGGCGGCGCTCGGTCTACACTATGGGCGGTCGCCCGCTGCTGGTGAGCGAGTTCTTCCTGCCGCCGCTCGCGGGCGGCACCTGAGCGGCCATGGCGCGGACGGGCGAACAGACGGCCCCTGCCAGCGGCCCCGTGACGGGGCTCGGGCCGCGGCTGCGCGAGTACGCGCGGCTGATGCGCATCGACCGGCCCATCGGCTATTTCCTGCTGCTGTGGCCCACGCTGTGGGCCCTGTGGATCGCGGGAGAAGGCCGGCCGGAGCCCCGCGTGGTGGCGATCTTCGTGGCGGGTGTGATCCTCATGCGTTCGGCCGGCTGCGTGATCAACGACTGGGCCGACCGCCACATCGACCCCCACGTGCGGCGCACGCGTGACCGCCCGCTCGCCGCCGGACGGGTGCGTCCGGGCGAGGCGCTGGCGCTGTTCGTGGCGCTGTGCCTGGCCGCCTTCGGGCTGGTGCTGCTCACCAACCCGCTCACCATCGCCCTCTCCTTCGTGGGGGCGGCGCTCGCGGCGAGCTATCCCTTCATGAAGCGCTTCCACCATCTGCCCCAGGTGCACCTGGGGGCGGCCTTCGGCTGGGCGGTGCCCATGGCCTTCGCGGCGCAGGCGGGGGAGGTGCCGCCCGTGGCCTGGCTGCTGTTCGTGGCGAACCTGCTCTGGACCACCGCCTACGACACCATGTACGCCATGGCCGACCGCGAGGACGACCTGCGCCTGGGCGTGAAGTCCACCGCCATCCTGTTCGGCGACGCCGACCGCGCCATCGTGGGGATCCTTCAGGCGCTGTTCCTGACGGCCATGGCGCTGCTGGGACTGCGCCTCGGGCTGGGCGAGCCCTACTGGCTGGGGCTCGCCGCGGCAGCGGCGCTCGCCCTCTACCAGCAGCACCTCATCCGCCGCCGCGAGCCGGCCGCCTGCTTCCGGGCCTTCCTCAACAACGGCTGGCTGGGGGCGGCGGTGTTCGCGGGCCTGGCGCTCGCCTACCTCGAGGGCGCGGGCTGAGCGGGGGCGCCCCGGCGCACGGGCGCCGCGGACACGGGGCCGGAGCGGAGCGGAGGCCGGGAGCGGGGAGCGGCGCTGCGCCCGCAGGCGGGAAGGCCGGCTAGGGGGAGGCGACCGGCCCCCGGGGCACCGTGCCGCGCCTCGGCACGGCGGGCGCCGTGCGCAGCAGGGTCCAGACGGCGACCTCGCGGGCGCCCGCCCGGCGCAGGAGCCGCACGAGCTCGGTGGCGGTGGCGCCGGTGGTGAGCACGTCGTCCACGAGGGCGACGCTGCGCCAGGGGAGCGGCCCCGCACGGGCCAGCGCGAAGGCGCCGCGCACGTTGCGGCGGCGCGCCGCCGGGCCGAGCCCGCTCTGGACGGGCGTGGCGCGCACGCGCCGGACGAGCCCCCAGGCCACGGGCAGGCCCGCGGCCCTGGCGGCGGCGCGGGCGAGGCGCCCGGCCTGGTCGAAGCCGCGCTCGCGCAGCCTGCGCCCGTGCAGGGGCACGGGCACCAGCGCCTCGGGCCGGGGCAGGGCACCCGCCGCCAGCAGCGCCGCCACCGCCTCGGCGAAGAGGCCCTCCAGCAGCCGGCCGAGCTCGGGATCGCCCCCGGCCTTCCAGCCGAGCAGCGCCGCATCCAGCGGCCAGGCGTAGCGGAAGGGGGCGAAGACGCTGTCGAAGGGCGGGGGGCGGCGCAGGCAGCGGGCGCAGGCGGGGACGGCAGCCGGCACGGGCGCGGCGCAACGGGGGCAGGCGGGCGCGTTGGCGGGGAGGTCGCCGCGGCAGCCCGCGCACAGCGGCACCGCACGGTTCCGTTCCGGGCGGCCGCCGCACAGGGCGCAGCGGCGGGGGAGGAGCGCCTCCAGCGCCAGGCGCAGGACATTCCTTGTCCAGATGTAAATCTTTTCCGCCTCCTGCAGTTGACAGAAGCCCGGTGAGGCTTACCATCGCCCCACCTCGACGGCGAGGAGTGTAGCGGCGCCGGTCCCGGCGGTCATCCGCCCCGGCGATACCCGACGCGGAGACCGGCAGCGAGGCAGCCACACCATGGCCCGGACCCACGAAGAGGCGGCCGCCTCCCGCATCGTCACGGCGCGCTCGGCCAAGCGCGCGGCGGCCATTTTCCACATCGGCAGCATCCTGGCGGTGCTGGTCCCGGTGCCGCTCGGCATCCTCTGGCTCGGGGCCTCCATGCTTTTCTATGCCCTCGAGCGCCACCACCCCAACCCGGAGGTGGGCCGCTCCATCCAACGGGGGGCCTACGTCTTCTACGGCGTGGCGGGCTTCGTGACGGCGGCCGCCATCTTCATCCCGGGTGGAGGCCTGGCGTGGTGGCTCGCCGCATGGGTGCTGGCCGCCGCGCTCGTCGTGCCTTTCTCGCTGTGGGAGCTGTGGCGGCTCAAGCGGGCGCGCTGGGAGGACCTGGCGCTCGGGCCCGACGGGGAGGGGCGCCTGGCATGAGCGCGCCGGCGGCGAGCGAGGCGGGCGCGGGGCTCCGCCACGACTGGACCCGCGCCGAGGTCGAGGCCCTCTACGCGCTGCCCTTCAACGACCTCCTGCACCGCGCCCACGCCGTCCACCGTGCCCACCACGACCCCAACGCGGTGCAGGTGAGCACGCTGCTGAGCATCAAGACCGGCGGCTGCCCCGAGGACTGCGCCTACTGCCCCCAGAGCGCACGCCACCGCGAGGCGCCCGTCGAGCCCGAGCCGCTCATGGACGTGGAGGCGGTGGTGGCCGCGGCCGAGCGCGCCCGCGCCGCCGGCGCCACGCGCTTCTGCATGGGCGCGGCCTGGCGCAGCCCGCGCGAGCGGGATCTGGCGCTCGTCTGCGAGATGGTGCGGCGGGTCAAGGCGCTCGGGCTCGAGACCTGCGTCACCCTCGGGATGCTCACGCGCGAGCAGGCAGGCCGCCTCGCCGAGGCCGGCCTCGACTACTACAACCACAACATCGACACCTCGCCGGACTTCTACCCCGAGATCATCACCACGCGCCGCTTCGAGGAGCGGCTCGAGACGCTGGAGCACGTGCGCGCGGCCGGCATCCGCGTCTGCTGCGGCGGGATCATCGGCATGGGCGAGAGCCGCGCCCAGCGCGCCGAGATGCTGCGGGTGCTGGCGGGCCTGCCCCGGCACCCGGAGAGCGTGCCCATCAACCAGCTCGTGCGCGTGCCCGGCACGCCGCTCGCGGACCGGCCGCCGCCGGACCCTTTCGAGCTCGTGCGCACCATCGCCGTGGCGCGCATCCTCATGCCGCGCTCGATGGTGCGGCTGTCGGCCGGCCGCGCCGAGATGAGCGACGAGCTGCAGGCGTTGTGCTTCCACGCCGGCGCCAACTCCATCTTCTACGGGGAGCGGCTCCTCACCACCGGCAACCCCGGCACGGACCATGACCGGGCGCTGTTCCGACGTCTCGGGCTCCGCCCGCTCGGCGGCGGGGCCGACGACGCGCAGGGCTAGGCTCGCCACGCGGCTCGCCGAGCGCGCGGCGGCGGGGCTCGCGCGGCGGCTGCGCGCGGCCGAGGGCCCGGCCGGGCCCGAGCGCGTGGTGGACGGCCGCCGCCTGGTCGGCTTCTGCAGCAACGACTATCTGGGCCTGGCGGGGCACCCCGCCGTGGCGCGGGCGCTCGCGCGCGGGGCCGAGCGCTGGGGCGCGGGCGCGGGGGCCGCGCACCTGCTCGGCGGCCACACGGCGGCACACGCCGCGCTGGAGGAGGCGCTCGCCGAGTGGACCGGGCGTCCCCGGGCGCTGCTCTTCTCCACGGGCTACATGGCGAACCTCGCGGTGGTGGGCGTGCTGGCCGGCCGTGGCGAGACCGTCTACGAGGACCGCCTCGACCACGCCTCGCTCATCGACGCCGCCCGCCTGAGCGGGGCACGCCTGCGCCGCTATCCCCACGGCGATGCCGTGCGGCTCGCCGCCTGGCTCGCCGCCGACCGCACCGCGGCCGTGGTGGCCACCGACGGCGTCTTCAGCATGGACGGCGACCTCGCCCCGCTCCCGGCGCTCGCCGAGGCGGCGCGCGCGGCCGGGGCCTGGCTGGTGGTGGACGACGCCCACGGTCTCGGCGTGGTCGGCCCCGACGGAGGCGGCACCGTGGCCCACCACGGCCTGGACCTCGAGGCGGTCCCCGCGCTGGTCGGCACCCTGGGCAAGGCCCTCGGCACCTTCGGCGCCTTCGTCGCCGGCGGGCCGGAGCTGATCGAGGCCCTGGTCCAGTGGGGCCGCAGCTACGTGTACACCACCGCGCCGCCGCCGGCGCTCGCCGAGGCCACGCGCGAGGCCCTGCGGATCGCCCGGGCCGAGCCGTGGCGACGCGAGCGGGCGCTGGCGCTCGCGCGGCGCTTCCGCGAGGGGGCCGAGGCGCTCGGCCTGCCGCTCGCGCCCTCGGCGACGCCCATCCAGCCCGTGATGGCGGGCACGAGCGCGTGCGCGACGGCGCTGGCCGCTTCCCTGGAGCGGGCCGGCTTCCTGGTGCCGGCGGTGCGGCCGCCCACCGTGCCGGAGGGCACCGCGCGGCTGCGCGTGACCCTGAGCGCCGGGCACACCGAGGCGCAGGTGGACGCGCTGCTCGAAGCCCTCGCGCGCGCCTGGCGCGAGGTGGGGGATGACGGCGGCCGTCACGACACTGCGACCG
>JALSJE010000137.1 GCA_026989495.1 Gammaproteobacteria bacterium
GTCGTCCGCCGTGATCAGCCGCGCCGTGGTCTCCGCCGTCGCCATGCCCGACCGCCGGTTCCCCGGGCCGCTACCGTCGGCGCCCGCCGTCGCCGCGGTTGCGCGCCGCCAGCGTGCGGATCAGGCCTTCGATCCCGCGCGCACGGATCTCGGCAGCGAAGCTCGAGCGGTAGTTCGCCACCAGGCTCACGCCGTCCACGGCCACGTCCACCACGCGCCAGCGCCCGTCGCGACCGCGGCGCATGCGATAGTCGATCTCCACGGGGAAACCCCCGGGCTGGGCGATGCGCGTGCGCACCGTGACCTCGCCCGCGGCCGGATCGCCGCGCAGGGGGAGGTACTCGATGGGCTCGCCACTGTATTCGAGCAGCGCCGTGGCGTAGCTGCGCACGAGCAGGGTGCGGAATTCGCGCACGAAGCGCCGGCGCTGCGCGGGCGTGGCCCGGCGCCAGAAGCGCCCGAGGGCGAGCCGTGCCATGGCCTCGAAGTCGAAGCGCGGGAGCACGTGCGCCTCGACCAGGCCATAGACGCGCTCGGGGTGGGCGGCGAGCGCCTCGTGCTCGGCCTCGAGGGCGGCGAGCACGCGCTCGGCCGTCGCCCGCACCACGGCCACGGGATCGGGCTCGGGCACCGCCGCGCCCGCCCCGCCACGGTCCGGCGCCAGAGACACAGGATCAGCTGCCGCGGCAAGGATCGACCCCGCCTCCTGCGGGCGCAGCGCCGCTCCCCGCGTCTGGCCTCCGCTCCGCTCCGGCCCCGTGTCCGCAGCGCCCGCCCCGCCTGCCCAGGCGAGCACCAGGGCGAGCAGCAGGACCGGGCGCATCCTTCCCGGCTGCCGCCTCACTCCCATGCCCCGGTCACCCGCGCCAGGTGCGCCACCGCGAGGTTGTAGTCGTGCACGGTGGTGAGATAGTCGCTGTGGGCGAAGACGTAGGCCTGGAAGGCGTCCACCAGGCGCTCGGTGCGCTCGAGCCCGGCCTCGAAGTCGGCGTAGGTGGTGATGAGCCAGCGCCGCGCCGAGCGGCTCGCAAGCGCCATCTCCTCCACCGCCTTGCGGCCGGCGCGCACCTGGTGCCAGGCCTCGGCCACCTGGAAGGGGATGCCCTCGCGCGCGAAGGCCGCCTTGGAGACCAGGGCCTCGAGCTCGGCCTGGGCCTTGGCCACGCGCGCCGGCTGCACCCCCGATGCGAACTCCCACTTCATGCCGAGCACGGGCGTGGCGCCGGCATGGTAGAAGGGGTCGAAGATGTAGGGGTTGTCGAGGCGGTCGCGGTTGGGGGCGTAGCTCACCGAGCCCACCACGCCCGCATAGACGTCGGGCCTGGCCTCGGCCTTCTTGGCCGCCACCAGGGCGCGGCGCGCGCGCAGGCCCGCCTCGAGCTGGGCCATCTCGGGCCGGCGCTCCAGCGCGCGGGCGATGAGCTCCGGGAGCTTGCCCGCGGGCGGCGGCACCGGGCGCAGGGCGCGGTCGGCGACGGTGAGCTCGGCGTCGAGCCCCACGCCCGTCAGCACCTTGAGCCCGGCCAGGGCCACCGCCTCCACGCCCTCGGCCTGGGCCAGGAAGCGCCGCGCCAGCGCCTGCCCGGTGCGCAGGGCGTGCAGGTCGGACTGGCGTGCCCGCCCCTTGCCCTCCCGCAGCCAGCGCTCCATCAGGCGCAGGGCCTTGCCGATGCGCCGGTCCACGTCCTCGAGCAGGCGGCGCATGTCGCGTGCGGCGAGGTAGCCGTAGTAGGCGCGGGTGACGTCCCAGCGCACCTCGGCGCGGGCGAGGCGCACCTCCTGGCGCTTGACGTCCACGTTGCCCTGGGCGGCCTCGGCGTAGCGCTCGATCTTGCCGAAGGTGTAGAGGGGCTTGATGATCTTGAACTGCACCGACAGCCACGGCGACAGCCCGTCGTTGAGCTCGTAGAGGTCGTCGCGCGGCGTGCAAGAGGTGGTGCAAGTCTTCCCTTCCTTGAAGAAGCCACCGTCCACGCCGGGAGCGATGCCGACGAAGGCATTGACGTCGTACCGCAGCCCCCTGTGGCCGAGCGCCTCCTGCAGGAGCGCGCGCGCGGCCTCCACCAGGTGGCGCCGCTCGGCGATGCGCGCGTCCGCGGCCAGCGCGCGCTCCACCGCCGCCTCCAGGTCGATGCGCTCGGCCGCCAGTGCCCCCGCGGACGTGGCAAGCGCCAGCAGCGCACCCCACAGCAGTGTCCGTCCTCTCTTCATTTCGCACCCCCTCCGGCGGCCTTGCTGTAGAGGAACTGGCCGATGATCTTCTCCAGCACCAGCGCCGACTGGGTGAGGCGGATCTCGTCGCCATCACCCAGGTAGCGCTCCTCGCCGCCCGGCTCCAGTCCCACATACTGCTCGCCGAGCAGGCCCGCGGTGAGGATGCTGGCGCTGGTGTCGGCGGGGAAGCGGTCGTAGCGACGGTCGATGCGCATGTGCACCACGGCCTCGTAGCGGTCCATGTCGTAGTCGATGGCCACGACGCGCCCGACCTTGACGCCACCCACGGTGACGGGGGCGCGCACCTTGAGGCCGCCCACGTTGTCGAAGCGCGCCACCAGCTCGTAGCCGTCGGCCACGTCGAGGGCGCCGATGCTGCTGACCTTCATGGCGAGCACGAACAGCGCCCCGAGGCCCGCGGCCACGAAGGCCCCGACCGCGATCTCCACCGTCCGCGTCTGCACCATGCCGTCGGCCTCCCTCACTCGAACATCAGGGCGGTAAGCACGAAGTCGAGCCCGAGGACCGCGAGCGCCGTGTGCACCACGGTGCGGGTGGTGGCCCGCCCCACCCCCTCCGAGGTGGGCACCGCGTCGTAGCCCTCGAAGAGGGCGATCCAAGAGGCCACGAAGCCGAAGACGAGGCTCTTGACGACGCCATTATAGACGTCGTCGTGCAGGTCCACCTGCGCCTGCATCTGCGACCAGAAGGCCCCGTCGTCCACGCCCAGCAGCCCCACGCCCACGAACCAGCCGCCGTAGACGCCCACCACGCTGAAGATGGCCGCCAGCAGGGGCATGGCGACGAGCCCGGCGACGAAGCGCGGCGCCACCACCCGCTCGAGCGGGTCCACCGCCATCATCTCCATGCCCGAGAGCTGCTCGGTGGCCTTCATGAGGCCGATCTCGGCGGTGAGCGCCGAGCCGGCGCGCCCCGCGAAGAGCAGCGCCGAGACCACCGGGCCGAGCTCGCGCACCAGCGACAGCGCCACCACCACGCCCAGCGACTCCTCGGCGCCGAAGTCCACGAGCGTGTTGTAGCCCTGCAGCCCCAGCACCATGCCCACGAACAGGCCTGAGACGCCGATGATGAGGAGCGTGCGCACGCCCACCGCGTGCAGCTGCGCCACGAGGAGCCGCGGGCGCGCCAGCGCCGCGGGCAGCGCGGCCAGCACGCGCAGCAGGAAAAGGTGCCCGCGCCCGAGACGCTCGAAGAAGCCGATCCCGCGCCGGCCGAGCCGCTGCAGCCAGGCGGTCACGGCGCCCTCCCTGCCGGAGACGCCCGCCGGCCAGAGAGGTTCCGCCCCAGCGGCAGCACCCACCACCCCTCCTGAGGGCGCGCGCCGATTCGCCGCACCTCATCCTTCTCCCCCAGCCCCTTTCCCAAGGAGGGCGGGGAGGCGGGGTGCGCGGGCGTCGGCGGCCAGGGACGGCCGCCGACGAGCGCGAGCGTCGGTCCTCGCGTACCGCGCAGAATGACTCCCCGCCCTCCCACGACCCGAGCCGCGCTCACGGCACGCCCTCCAGCAGGTCGGCGGCGTAGTCCGGCGCCGGATAGTGGAAGGGGACGGGCCCATCCGGCAGCCCTTGCATGAACTGCTGCACCCACGGCGAAGGGGAACGCGCCAGGGCTTCGGGCGGGCCGTGCTCCACCACCCGCCCGCCGGCGATGACGTAGATGTAGTCGGCGATGGCGGCGGTCTCCTGCACGTCGTGGGAGACGACGATGCTGGTCAGCCCCAGGGCGTCGTTGAGCAGGCGGATCAGCTGCAGCAGCACGCCCATGGAGATGGGGTCCTGCCCGGTGAAGGGCTCGTCGTACATGACCATCATGGGGTCGAGGGCGATGGCGCGCGCGAGCGCCACCCGCCGCGCCATGCCGCCCGAGAGCTCGGCGGGCATGAGCCGGCGTGCCCCGCGCAGGCCCACGGCCTCCAGCTTCATGAGCACGAGGTCACGGATCATGCGCTCGGGCAGACGCGTATGCTCGCGCAGGGGGAAGGCCACGTTCTCGAAGACGTCGAGGTCGGTGAGCAGGGCCCCGCTCTGGAACAGCATGCCCATGCGCCGGCGCAGGGCGTAGAGGGCGCGGCGGCCGAGGCGGTGCACGTCCTGCCCGTCCACCTCCACCGTGCCCGCCTCGGGGCGGAGCTGCCCGCCGATGAGGCGCAGCAGCGTGGTCTTGCCGGTACCGCTGGGCCCCATGACGGCGGTGACCTGCCCGCGGCGGATGTCCATGTCGACGCCGTCGAAGATCACGCGCTCGCCGCGGCGGAAGCGCAGGCCGCGGATGCGGACGAGGACCTCGTCGCGCCGCGTCTGCGCGCTGGGGGCAGGCTCGCTCATCGTGCTCCTGCAGCGTCCCTGCGGGGCGCTCCAGTGTCGGCGGCGGCCGACGGCCCGTCAACCGCGCTCCCACAGCCCAGCAGCCGGCATATGGTCTCGGCCGCCTCCAGCGCCGCCACCGGCACGCCCCCGGGCGCGTCCAGGAACAGCAGGGCATCATTCACGCCCGCCGGGAGCTGGGCGAGGAAGGCCTCGATGGCGGCCCGCAGCGCCCGCAGGTCGCGCCCGCCGTCCGGGAGCTCGAGCAGCCCGACGGCGGCGCCCGAGGCGGATCCTCCCTGCCAGGTCCAGATCCCGCCGGGGCCGTTCGCGTCGGGCGCGTCCAGCACTGGCCAGCGCGCGGCCAGGCAGGCCCGGGCCGCCTCGCCCGCGCGATCCCGCGCGGCGGGCGCCACCACCGCCCGCAGCCAGGGGGCGAGCCGCTCCAGCGCGCGCCACCAGGCCCGCCGCGCGAGCGCCGCGCCGGCCGCGAGCGCCTCGGGCGGAAGCGCCGCCACCAGGTCGAAGCCTGCGGGCAGGGCCTCGGCCCAGGCCGCCGCGCGTGCCGCGGGTCGCGCGCCCCAGGCCGCCGCCGGGACCCAGAGCGCCTCGAACTCGTTGGCGTAGTAGGCGAGCCGCCAGCCCGCGGGCAGGTCCGGCGGGTAGAAGCCGCCCCGCCAGGCCGGATGCGTCCATCCGACCGCGCCCACCACCACCCGCGGCAGCGGCTTTCGCCTCCCCTCGCCTGCCTCCATAATCGCCCGCGTCCCTCCCGGCCTGGCCTGTCCGACGATGCAGCTCGACCTATTCTACGAGCTCTCGGTGCCGCCCTTCGGCGGCCGCGACGAGGCGCAGGTCCTCGCGGACACGCTCGAGGAGATGGCGCTGGCCGACCGGCTCGGCTTCGGCGCCGCCTGGCTGGTGGAGCACCACTTCATGCCGGGCTACTCCCACAGCGCCGCACCGGACCTGATCCTCGCCGCGGCGGCCCAGCGCACCCGCCGGCTGCGGCTCGGCCACGCCATCGTGGCCCTGCCCTACCACCATCCGGTGCACGTGGCCGAGCGCGCGGCCACGCTGGACCTGCTCTCGGGCGGGCGGCTGGAGTTCGGCTTCGGCCGCGGCTTCTCCCCCGCCGAGCACGCCGTCTTCGGCGTGGACCCGGCCGCGACCCGGGACCTGGTGGCCGAAGCCCTCGACCTGATCCGTGCCGCGTGGGCGCCGGGCCCGGTCCGCCACGCAGGCGCGCGCTGGCGCGCGGAAGGCGTGGAGGTGGTGCCCAAGCCCGTCCAGCGCCCGCACCCGCCCCTGTGGATGGCCGCCGTCAGCCCCGAGAGCTACGAGATCGCCGCCGAGCTGGGCGTGGGCGTGCTGGCGGGCCCCTTCAAGCCCTGGTTCATGGTGCGCGAGGACATCCGCCGCTACCGCGCCGCCTGGCGCCGCCTCCACGGCGACGCCCCCCCGCGCCCCGGCCAGAACCCCCGGGTGGCCATGACGCTGGGGGTGCACTGCCTGCCGGACGGGCGCGCCGCCCGCCGCGAGGCCGCCGAGGGCTTCGCCTGGTTCTATCGTCAGCTCCTGGAGCAGACCCGCCCGGTGCTGGAGCGGCTGGTGCCAGGCTACGAGGGCTACCGGCGCTGGGGGCGGCTGGCCGCGCTGCTCGGGCGGGCGGCGAGCCTGCCGGCGCTCGCGCGCCTCGGCATGGTCGTCGTGGGAGACCCCGGCCACTGTCTGCGCCGCCTGCGGGCGCTGTCGGCGGCGGGCGTGGACCGGGTGCTGTGCGCCGTGGGCGCCGGCGCGCTCCCCACCGGGCGCGTGCGCGAATCCATGCGGGTGCTGGCGGAGGCCGTGCTGCCGCGCCTGCGCGGGGACGGCTGAGGCCGTGCGGCCCATCGTGCTGACGGGCTGCTCGGGCCGGCTGGGCCCCCTGGTCGCCGCACGCCTCCTGGCCGAGCCCGGCACGGCCGTGCTGGGCATCGACCTCGTCCCGCCGCCCGCGTGGCTCGCACGCCATCCGCGCTTCCGCTTCGTGCGCGCGGACGTGCTCCGCGCCGACCTGCGCGCCGCGCTCGCGGGCTGCGCCGCGGTGGCCCACCTCGCCTTCGTGGTGCTCGGGCGCCGGGCCTACGGCCGCCGCCGGCGCGACCGGGGCTGGATGCGGGCCGTGAACGTGGAGGGCACGGCCCGCGTGGCCGAGGCCGCGCGCGCGGCGGGCGCGGAGGCGCTCGTCCTCATGTCGAGCGCCGCCGTCTATGGCCCGCCCCGCGGGGCCGGCCCGGCGCCCCTTCCCGAGACCGTCCCCTGCGCTCCGCTCCCCGGCTTCGCCTACGCCGAGGACAAGGCCGCGGCCGAGCGGGCCGCGCGCGCGGCGGCGGGCCTGCGGCTCGCCGTGCTGCGCCCCCACGTCATCCTCGGGCCCCGGGCCCAGCCCCTCTTCCGCGCCCTCCTCGCCCTGCCCCTGCGGCCGGCCGAGCCCGACCCACCGCCCCGGATCCAGTGCGTGGACGCCACGGACGTGGCCGAGGCGGTGGCGCTGGCGCTGCGGCGAGGGACAGGCGCCTTCAACCTCGCGGCCGGCCCGCCCCTGAGCCTCGGGGAGATGGTCCGGCACCTGCATCCCCGGGCCGTGCCCGTGCCCCGGGCCGCCTGGCGGGCCACCGTGCGTGCCCTCTGGCCTCTGGTGGGCACGGCCGGGCGGCCCGTGTGGCTGGACGCCCTGGAGCGCCCGCTGGTGCTGGACACCGGCCGGGCCACCCGCGCGCTCGGTTGGCGCCCGCGCCACGACGTGTATGATTGCCTGCGCCGCACGCGCCGGCCCCCGCCCGGCCCCTGGTTCACGGACCTGCAGCCCGTGGCGCGCCCATGAGCACCCTGCCCATCCTCGCCGTCCTCGGCGGCCTCGTCCTGCTGGTGGCGGGGGCCGACCGCTTCGTCACCGGCGCCGCCGCGCTGGCCCGCAACCTGGGCGTGGCCCCCATGGTGGTGGGCCTCACCATCGTGGGCTTCGGCACCTCGGCACCGGAGATGCTGGTCTCCGGGATCGCCGCCTGGCAGGGCAACCCCGGCCTGGGCATCGGCAACGCCCTGGGCTCGAACGTCACCAACATCGCCCTCATCATCGGCGCCACGGCGGTGCTGCGGCCGCTGCGGGTGCGCTCCCTCACCCTGCGCCGCGAGCTCCCGGTGCTGATGGCGGTGACGCTCGCCGCCCTCGCCCTCATGGCCGACGGGCATCTGGGCCGGCTCGACGGGGCGCTGCTGATGGGCGGGCTCGCCCTGCTGCTCTATGCGGTGCTGCTGCTCGCCCGGCGCGACCGCCGCGATCCCCTGGCCGCGGAGTTCGCGGCCGAGATGCCGGCGGCCATGCCCACGGGCCGGGCGCTCCTGTGGCTCGCCGCGGGGCTCGCGGGGCTGCTCATCGGCTCGCGCGTCCTGGTGTGGGGCGCGGTGGCCCTGGCCCAGGCCCTCGGGGTGAGCGACCTCGTGATCGGGCTCACGGTGGTGGCCGTCGGCACCAGCCTGCCGGAACTGGCGGCCTCGGTGGCCGGCGCCCTCAAGGGCGAGGACGACATTGCGGTCGGCAACGTCATCGGGTCAAATATGTTCAACCTGCTGGCGGTGCTGGGCCTGCCGGGCCTGATCCGCCCCGCGCCCTTCGAGCCGGCGGTGCTCACGCGCGACTTCCCGGTGCTGATCGCGCTGACGATCGCCCTCTTCGCGATGGCCTATGGCTTCCGCGGAGAGGGCCGCATCAACCGGTGGGAGGGCCTGCTGCTGCTGGCGGCCTTCGTCGCCTACGACTACACGCTCTATGCGGGGGGCTGAGCGATGCAGACCGAGGTCTTCCAGGTGCGAAACGTCCGCTGCCAGGGCTGCGTGACGGCCATCCGCGAGGGTCTCGCGGAGCTCGCCGGGGTGGACGAGGTGGAGGTCTCCATCGAGGAGGGCCGCGTGACCGTGCGCGGCCAGGGCCTGGAGCGGGCCCGCATCGCCGAGAAGCTCGCCGCCCTCGGCTACCCCGAGGCGCCCGCCGCCTGAACGCCACCGCCGCATCCGTGAACGAGCCCGAGCTGCTGCGCCTGGCCCGCGCCGTCATCGAGACCGAGGCCGAGGCCGTGGCCGGGCTGGCCGCGCGCATCGACGCGAGCTTCGCCCGCGCCTGCCGCCACATGCTCGAATGCGAGGGGCGCGTGGTGGTGCTCGGCATGGGCAAGTCCGGCCACATCGGGGGCAAGATCGCCGCCACGCTGGCCAGCACCGGCACGCCCGCCTTCTTCGTCCACCCGGGCGAGGCGAGCCACGGCGACCTCGGCATGATCACCCCCAAGGACGCCGTGCTCGCCATCTCCAACTCGGGCGAGACCGAGGAGATCCTCACCATCCTGCCGCTCATCAAGCGGCTCGGCGTGCCGCTCATCGCCATGACCGGCAACCCCGCCTCGACGCTGGCGCGCGCGGCCACCGTGCACATCGACGTGAGCGTGCCCCAGGAGGCCTGCCCCCTGGGGCTGGCGCCCACCGCCAGCACCACCGCCACGCTCGCCATGGGCGACGCGCTGGCCATCGCCCTGCTGGAGGCGCGCGGCTTCACGGCCGAGGACTTCGCCCGCACCCACCCGGGCGGGCGCCTCGGCCGGCGGCTGCTGCTGCTCATCCGCGACATCATGCACACGGGCGAGGCCGTCCCGCAGGTGCGCGCCGGCACGCTCCTGCGCGACGCCCTGGTCGAGATGACGCGCAAGGGGCTCGGCATGACCGCGGTGGTGGACGGCGAGGACCGCGTGCTCGGCATCTACACCGACGGCGACCTGCGGCGCAGCCTCGACCGCGGGGTGGACGTGCACACCACCCCTATCGAGGCCGTGATGACGCGCAACTGCAAGACGGTGGGCCCCGGGCTGCTCGCCGCCGAGGCGCTGCAGATCATGGAGGCGCACAAGATCAACGCCCTGCTGGTGGTGGAGGACGGCGACCGCCTCGTGGGCGCGCTCAACATGCACGACCTGCTCCGGGCGGGGGTGCTCTGAGGAAAGGCGAGGCGTGGACGAGATCCTGCAGCGCGCGGCCCGTATCCGCCTGGTGGTCTTCGACGTGGACGGCGTGCTCACCGACGGCAGCCTCTTCCTCGGCGACGGTGGCGAGGAATACAAGGCCTTCCACTCCCGCGACGGCCACGGCATGAAGATGCTGCAGGAGGCGGGCGTGGAGCTCGCCGTCATCACCGGGCGCACCTCCAGGGTGGTCGAGCACCGCATGGCGAGCCTCGGCATCGAGCACGTCTTCCAGGGCCAGCAGGACAAGCTCCCGGCCTTCGAGGCCCTGGTCGCGCGCCTGGGGCTCGCGCCCGCCGAGTGCGCCTACGTGGGCGACGACGTGGTGGATCTCCCCGTCATGCGGCGGGTGGGGCTCGCCATCGCGGTGCAGGACGCCCACCCCCTCGTGGTGCGTCACGCCCACTGGCAGACCCCGAGCCCCGGCGGACGCGGCGCGGCCCGCGACGTGTGCGAGCTCATCCTCGAGGCCCGGGGCGAGCTCGAGCGGATGCTCGCGCGTTACCTGGCATGAGGCGCCTCGGCCTGCTGCTGGTCCCGCTCCTGGGCGCCGCCGCGGTGCTGGCGGCCCTGTGGCTGCGCGAGCGCGCCGCCCCGCCGCCGGGCGCGGCGCCCACGGGCGCGGCCGCGCCCGTGCGGGACTGGTATGCGAGCGGGCTCGAGGGCTGGGTCCACGGGGCGGACGGCGCGCTGCGCCACCACCTCGAGGCCCGTGCGGCGGAAGGCTTCACGGACGGGAGCCTGCGCATGCAGGACCCCCGCCTGGAACTGCGCACCCGCGGCGGCGGACGCTGGCGCCTCAGCGCGCGCGCGGCGCGCGCGCACGGTGGGCGCGTGGTCCTGGAGGGAGACGTGGACGCCCGGCGCGTGGCCGGGCGGCGCCCGCTGCGCCTGCGCACCGAACGCCTGGTGGCCGAGCCCGGGCGCGACTACGTGGAGACCGACCTGCCCGTCCTGGTCTCGGCGCCGCGCATGCGCACCGAGGCCGTGGGCATGCGCGCCTGGCTGGATCGCGACCGCATCGAGCTGCTGCGGGAGGTGAGGAGCCGCTATGGGCCGCGGGGCTGAGAGCCTCCTGGCCGGCGCGGGCCTGGCGCTGGCGCTCGCCGCGACGGGGGTCGGGGCCGCACCGCCCGATGAGCCCGTGCACGTGGAGGCCGACCGGGCCGAGCTGGACGAGCGCCGCGGCATCGGCGTCTACACCGGCCGGGTGCGGCTGCGCCAGGGCCGCCTGCAGGCGGCCGGAGCGCGCCTGACGCTGCATACCGACGCCGAGGGGCGCCTGGTACGCGCCGTGCTCACGGGCGCTCCCGCCACCTGCCGGCGCGCGCCCGTGGCGGGGGAGAAGCGGGCCATGGAGTGCCGCGCCCGGCGCCTGGAGTTCTACCCGGCGCAGGACCGGCTCGTGCTCACGGGCGCGGCGGAGCTGCGGCAGGGGCCCAACCTGTTCCGCAGCGAGCACATCGTCTATGACCTCGCGCGCGAGCTGGTGCAGGCGGACCCGGGCGCGGCCGGGGGCGGGCGCGTGCGCGTCACCATCGAGCCCCGGCGCGGGCAGGAGCGCGCACCGCAGTGAGCGCTCCGCCGGCCGCCGGCTACCGCCTCGCCGCCGAGGGGCTCGTCAAGCGCTACCGGCGGCGCACGGTGGTGGACGGGGTGAGCCTCCACGTCCAGCCCGGGGAGGTGGTGGGGCTGCTCGGTCCCAACGGCGCCGGCAAGACCACCTGCTTCTACATGATCGTCGGGCTGGAGCGCGCGGATGCGGGCCGCATCCTGCTGGACGGGCGCGACGTCACCCGCGAGCCCCTCCACCGCCGGGCCCGGGCCGGCATCGGCTACCTGCCCCAGGAGGCCTCGGTGTTCCGGCGCCTGACGGTGCTCGAGAACGTGCTCGCGGTGCTGGAGCTCCAGCCGGGCCTCGACGAGGACGCGCGGCGGGAGCGCGCCGAGGCGCTCCTCCACGAGCTCCAGATCGGCCACCTGCGAGACAGCCCGGGGCTCTCCCTCTCCGGCGGCGAGCGCCGGCGCGTGGAGATCGCGCGCGCGCTGGCGGCCGAGCCGCGCTACATGCTGCTCGACGAGCCCTTCGCGGGCGTGGATCCCCTCTCGGTGATCGACATCCAGCGCCTCATCGGCCACCTCACCGACCGCGGGCTGGGGGTGCTGGTGACCGACCACAATGTGCGCGAGACCCTGCGCATCTGCACCCGCGCCTACATTTTGACCGACGGCCGGATCCTGGCCGAGGGCGAGCCCGCCGCCCTGGTCGAGGACCCCCGGGTGCGCCAGGCCTACCTGGGCGAGCATTTCCGCCTATGAGCCTGCCCTAGCCCGGATGTCGCACCAGGACGGCTGCCGGCATGAGGCAACGCAGGGCCGCCCGGAGAAAGCCGGGTGTGCGGCATGCGCGCTTCGAGGGGACGGCTTGCGCCTGCCGGCAGCCTGCCCCGGCCCTTGCGGCTTTTCGCTCGCGCCCGCTGGGTCTTCGCCCGGGCCGTAGTCCCCGTTACGGCCCGGGCTCCAGACCGGCGCGGGCGCGGCTGCAAAGGCCGCCATCATCCGGGGCCCCTGATGCGACATCCGGGCTGGACGCGGCGGGCTTCCTGCCTGGCCACCGGGAAATGCAGTAGAATCGCGCAAGGGGAACGGCACGCGCAGCGCGCCTCGAGGGAAGCAGCCGGCGGAGCAGGTCCGCAGACGGCCTGCCCGGCCCGGGCCCGCCGAAGCCAAGCAGGATCCGCACCGTGGCGGCCATGAAGCAATCCATCCAGCTGCGGCTGGGGCAGCAGCTCACGATGACGCCCCAGCTCCAGCAGGCCATCCGCCTGCTGCAGCTCTCCACCGTCGAGCTGCAGCTCGAGGTCCAGCAGGCCCTCGAGTCGAACCCCATGCTCGAGGTGATCGAGGAGGGCGAGGAGGAGGGGGCGGAGGCACCGGAAGCCGCGGCGGAGCCGCTGGAGGCGGGCGGAGGCGACGGCGAGGCCCTGGCCGGCGAGGCCGGCGGCGAGGGCCTCAGCGAGCTGCCCGCCGCGGGCGAGGCCGAGGCCATCCCGGAGGAGCTCCCGGTCGACAGCGCCTGGGAGGACGTCTACGACAACGCCTGGCTCCCGGCGGCGGGGACGGCCGAGGCCGAGGAGCGCGAAGGCAACGACGTGCGCGGGGCGAGCGCCGAGACCCTGCGCGAGCACCTCCTGTGGCAGCTCAACCTCACCCCCTTCAGCGAGACCGATGCCGCCATCGCGCTCGCCCTCATCGACGCCATCGACGACGACGGCTACCTGAGCGTGCCGCTGGAGGAGATCCGCCAGGGGCTCGCCCCCGAGCTGGAGGTGGAGCCGGCCGAGATCGAGGCGGTGCTGCACCGCATCCAGCGCTTCGATCCGGTGGGTGTGGGCGCGCGTGACCTGCGCGAGTGCCTGCTGGTGCAGCTCACCCAGCTCCCGGAAGGCACCCCCTGGCGCGCCGAGGCCATGCGGCTGGTGGACCAGCACCTCGACCTCCTCGCCGGCCACGACCACGTCCAGCTCCGGCGCCGCCTGCGCCTCGACGAGGATGCCCTGCGCGAGGTCGTCACCCTCATCCGCAGCCTCAACCCGCGCCCGGGCTCCGCCCTGCCCGGCCCCGAGCCGGAGTACATCGTCCCGGACGTGTTCGTGCGCAAGCAGCGTGGCGTCTGGCGCGTGGAGCTCAACCCGGAGGCGCTGCCGCGCCTGCGCATCAACCCACAGTACGCCGCGCTGGTGCGCCGCGCCGACCACAGCGAGGACAACGCCTACCTGCGCTCGCACCTGCAGGAGGCGCGCTGGTTCCTCAAGAGCCTGCAGAGCCGCAACGAGACGCTGCTCAAGGTGGCGACCTGCATCGTCGAGCGCCAGCGCGCCTTCCTCGAGTACGGTGAGGAGGCCATGAAGCCCATGGTGCTGCGCGACGTGGCCGAGGCGGTGGGCATGCACGAGTCCACCATCTCGCGCGTCACCACCCAGAAGTACATGCACACCCCGCGCGGCATCTACGAGTTCAAGTACTTCTTCTCCAGCCACGTGGGCACGACCGACGGGGGCGAATGCTCGGCCACCGCCATCCGCGCCATGATCCGCAAGCTCATCGCCGCCGAGGACCCCCGCCGGCCGCTGAGCGACAGCAAGATCGCCCAGCTCCTGCGCGAGCGCGAGGGCATCAACGTCGCCCGGCGCACGGTGGCCAAGTATCGCGAGTCCATGGCCATCCCCCCGTCCAACGAACGCAGACGGCTGGTCTGACGAGGAGACCGCACCCATGCAGATAGAGCTCACTGGACGTCACGTGGACATCACCCCCGCCCTGCGCGACTACGTGACCGAGAAGCTCGCGCGCATCGACCGCCATCACGCGCCCGACGGCCACGTGCACGTGATCCTCAGCGTCGAGAAGCTGCGCCACAAGGCCGAGGCCACACTCCATGCCGCCGGCCACGACCTCTACGCCGACGCGACCGAGGAGGACATGTACGCCGCCATCGACGCCATGGTGGACCGCCTCGACCGCCAGCTCGGCAAGCTCAAGGGCAAGCTCCATGACCGGCGCGCCTGAGCCCGAGCCCCGAGAGGCCGCGGGCGTGCGCCTGGGCGAGCTGCTGGCGCCCGAGCGCGTCGCCTGCAACCTCCACGCGGCCAGCAAGAAGCGGGCGCTGGAGCTGGTGAGCGAGCTGCTGGCCTCGAGCGCGCCTTCGCTCTCGCAGACCGCGGTCTTCGAGAGCCTCATCGGGCGCGAGCGCCTCGGCAGCACCGGCCTGGGCCACGGCGTGGCCATCCCGCACGCGCGCATGCGGGGGACACCGCACGCGGTGGCCGCCTTCGTCAAGCTCGACCAGGCAGTGGACTACGACGCCACCGACGAGCTCCCGGTGGACCTGCTCTTCGCCCTGCTCGTGCCCGAGCACTACACCAACGAGCACCTCGCCCTGCTGGCGCTCGTCGCGCGCATGTTCAGCGACCCGGAGCTGCGCCGCCGGCTGCGCGAGGCGGCGAGCAGCCAGCGCGCCTACGAGCTGCTCACGCGCTGGCCGCAAGAGCATCCCGCCGGGACATGACCGCCCCCCTCACCGCCGGCGACCTCTACAAGGCGCTGCGCCGGCGGCTGGGGCTGCGCTGGGTGGCCGGCCGCGCCGGCGAAGGCCGCACCATCGGGGCCGAGGGCGATCCCGAGAGCGCGGCGCTGCTGGTGGGCCCCCTCAACTTCATCACCCCCAACCGCATCCAGGTGCTGGGCGCGCGCGAGCTGCGCTATCTGGCCAGCCTCGGACGCGGCTCGCGCGAGGAAGCCCTCGGGCGCCTGTTCGGTGAGGCGGCCGCGGTGGTGGTGGTGGCCGACGGCGAGCAGCCGCCCGAGGACCTGGCGCAGGCGGCCGAGGCCCAGGCCACTCCCCTGCTCAGCTCGCGCCTGCCGGCGCAGCAGCTCGTGGGCAACCTCCGCTATTACCTCTCCCACCTGCTGTCGAAGAAGATCACCCTTCACGGCGTGTTCATGGAGGTGATGGGCATCGGCGTGCTCATCACGGGCGAGTCCGCCGTGGGCAAGAGCGAGCTGGCGCTGGAGCTCATCACGCGCGGCCACCGGCTGGTGGCGGACGACGCCCCCGAGTTCGCGCGCGTGGCGCCCGACATCCTGAGCGGCACCTGCCCCGAGGTGCTGCGCGACTTCCTCGAGGTGCGGGGCCTGGGCGTGCTCAACATCCGCGCCATGTATGGCGACCGCGCCATCAAGCGCACCAAGTACCTGCGGCTCATCGTGCGGCTCGTGCCCATGGACGACCCGCGCGCCCGGCAGGCCAACCGCCTCGAGAGCAGCCGCCGCATCCGCCGCATCCTGGGGGTGCAGGTGCCGGAGATCACCATCCCGGTGGCCCCCGGGCGCAACATCGCGGTGCTGGTGGAGGCGGCGGTGCAGGACCACATCCTGCGCAGCGAGGGCTACGATGCGGCCAAGGCCTTCGCCGCCCGCCAGCGGCGCGCCATCGAGCAGGAGAGCGAGGCCGAGCGGGGCGGGGCCGGCACATGAGGCTGGTGGTGGTGAGCGGGCTCTCCGGGGCCGGCAAGAGCATCGCGCTCCATACCCTCGAGGACATCGGCTACTACTGCGTGGACAATCTCCCGCTGGCGCTGCTCGAGCCCTTCGCCGAGGAGCTGCTCGCGGGCGGGGACCTGTGGGGCGAGGGCGCGGCGGTGGCCATCGACGCGCGCAGCCGCGCCGGCGACCTCGCACGCGTGCCGGGCTGCATCGCCGGTCTGCGCGCGCGCGGCCTCGACGTGAAGGTGCTGTTCCTGCAGGCCGAGGAGCCGGTGCTGATCAAGCGCTTCTCCGAGACGCGGCGCGCGCATCCGCTCGCCCGCGACGGGGCCGCGCTGCCCGAGGCCCTGCGGCGCGAGCGCGAGCTGCTCGAGCCCATCGCCGCCATCGCCGACATCCTCATCGACACCACCCGCACCCACATCCACGAGCTACGCGACCGCGTGCGCGAGCGCCTGCACACCCGGCCCGGCCGCCTGCGCGTGGTGCTGCAGTCCTTCGGCTACAAGCACGGCGTGCCCGCCGACGCCGACCTGGTCTTCGACCTGCGCTGCCTGCCCAACCCCCACTGGGAGCCCGCCCTGCGGCCCTGCACCGGGCGCGACGAGCCGGTGGCGCGCTTCCTCGAGAGCCAGCCTCTGGTGGGCGAGCTCGCCGGCACCATCACGGGCTTTCTGCGCACCTGGCTCCCCCGCTACCAGGCGGAGGGGCGCCCCGTGGTCACGGTGGCGCTGGGCTGCACTGGCGGGCAGCACCGCTCCGTCTACATGGCCGAGCGGCTCGCGCGCGAGCTGGCCGGCCTCGGCTGGGAGCTCATCGTGCGGCACCGGGAGCTGCCGGCATGACGGTGGGGCTGCTGCTGGTCACCCACGAAGGGATCGCCCGCGCCCTGGTCGCCACCGCCGAGCGCATGCTGGGGCGGTGCCCGCTGGCGATCGCGGTGCTGGAGGTGGGCGAGTCGGCCGACCCCGAAGGCCTCGCCGCCGAGGCGGCGCGCCTGCGCGGGCGGCTGGACGAGGGCGACGGCGTGCTGGTGCTGACCGACCTCTACGGCGCCACCCCGAGCAACGTGGCCCGCCGGCTCGCGGACGAGGACGGCGTGCGCGTGGTGGCGGGCGTGAACCTGCCCATGCTGGTGCGGGTGCTGAACTACCCGCGCCTGCCCCTGGAGGAGCTCACGCAGAAGGCGCTGAGCGGGGGGCGCGACGGGGTGCTGCTGTGCGATCCGCCCGGGGCCTGAGCCGGTGGTCCAGCGCGAGGTCGTCATCGTCAACCGGCTCGGGCTGCACGCGCGCGCGGCGGCGCGCTTCGTGGCGCTCGCCTCCGAGTTCGACTGCGAGGTGCGGCTCGCGCGCGGGGAGCGCGAGGTCAACGCCAAGAGCATCATGGGTGTCATGATGCTCGCGGCCGGCCAGGGCACCCGGCTGCGCCTCGTGTGCGACGGCCCCGACGAGCGCGAGGCCATCGAGCGCCTGGCCCGGCTCGTGGCCGAGCGCTTCGGCGAGCCGGAGTGATGGAGCCTCCGGGCGCGGCATGATGCCGCATCCGGGCTGACTCGGGAGCGCGCGCCGCCCGGCGCGTCGAGGCGTGGAGTGCCCGCGCACCGGGCCTGAGCCCCGTGGACCTGTCCGGAAGGAAGCGAGATGGTCCTGGCACTGCACGGCATCGCCGCCGCCCCCGGCATCGCCATCGGGCCGGCGCGCAAGCTCGACCCCGGCCTGCCGGAGCCGCGCTGCCGGCGCGTGCCGCCCGAGGCGGTGCCCCGCGAGGTGGCGCGCCTGCGCGCCGCGCTGCGGGCCGCCGCAGGAGAGCTCCAGGCCTTGCGGTCGCGCCTGCCCCCGGAGCTCCCCGCCGAGGTGGGTGCCTTCCTCGAGACCCACCGCCTCATGCTCGCCGACCCGGCCATCGCCCAGGCGCCGCTCGCACGCATCCGCCGCGAGCGCTGGGCCGCCGAATGGGCCCTGGAGCTCGCCCGCCGGGAGCTCGTCGCCGCCTTCGACGCCATCGAGGATCCCTACCTGCGCGCGCGGCGCGTGGACGTGGAGCAGGTCATCGGGCGCGTGGCCCGGCATTTGGCCGAGGGCCCCCGCCGCGGCGAGCCCCACGGCGGGGCCGCCGGCGTCACGGGCATGGTGGTCGTATGCGCCGAGCTCGACCCGGCGGAAGCGGCGCTGCTCGCGGGCCAGGGCGCGGCGGCGCTCGTGGTCGAGGGCGGCGGTCCCCTCTCCCATGCCGCCATCCTTGCCCGCAGCCTGGGGCTGCCCTGCGTCATGGGCATGCACGGGGCCCTCGCCTGGCTGCGCGAGGGCGAGCCCCTCGTGGTGGACGGGCGCGCCGGCGTGGTGCTGGCGGGTGCCGACCCGCGCCTGCTCGCCGCCTGCCGGCGGGCCGGTGCCGGCGAGCGGCGTGAGCGGCGCGCGCTCGCGCGGCTGCGCGCAGAGCCCGCCCGCACCCGCGACGGCCGGGAGGTGGTGCTGCGCGCCAACGTGGAGCTGCCGGAGGACCTGCGCGCCGCCCGCCGGGTGGCGGCCGCGGGCGTCGGCCTCTACCGCACCGAGTTCCTCTTCGCCGGCCGCGCCGAGCCGCCCCCCGAGGAAGAGCAGTACCGGACCTACGCCCGCATGGTGCGCGCCCTGCGCGGCCAGCCGCTGACCATCCGCACTCTGGACCTGGGCGTGGACAAGGCGGCCGGCTTCGCGCCCGGCCCTGCGCCGGGCACGAGCCCGGCGCTCGGGCTGCGCGCGGTGCGGCTGTGCCTGCGCGAGCCGGCGCTGTTCCTCGCCCAGCTCCGCGCCATCCTGCGCGCCTCCGCGCACGGGCCCGTGCGCCTCATGATCCCCATGCTCTCCAGCCTGCGCGAGCTGGAGCAGGTCCTCGCCCTGGTCGAGCGCGCCAAGGCCGAGCTCGCCCGCGCCCGCCGGCGCTTCGACCCCGGCCTGCCTGTGGGCGCCATGATCGAGGTGCCCGCCGCGGCGCTCGCCGCTGGGCGCTTCGCGCGCCGGCTCGACTTCCTCTCCATCGGCACCAACGACCTGATCCAGTACACGCTCGCCATCGACCGGGTGGACGAGCAGGTGGCGCACCTCTACGACCCCCTGCATCCGGCGGTGCTCGCCCTCATCCGCGCCGTGGTGCATGCGGGCCGCCGCGCCCGCGTGCCGGTGGCGCTCTGCGGCGAGATGGCCGCCGATCCCCGCTACACCCGCCTCCTTCTGGGGCTGGGCCTCACCGAGCTCAGCATCCACCCCGCCTTCCTGCTGGAGGTGAAGGCAGCGGTGCGCGCCACCCACGTCGCCCGGGCCGCGCAGCTCGTGCGCCGCATCCTGGCCGCGCCCCATCCGGAGGCCGCCGAGCGCCTGCTCGAGCGCCTCAACGCTTTGTAGGCGCGGAGTCGTCGGGAACCGGGGCCGGCGTCAACCGATCTGCATGCTCAGCTTCCGGCCCGCAGGGGCCGACTGGAAGCCGGCCCCACGGAGGGGAACACGGAGGGGAACACGGTAAACAGGTAAAGGGGCGTCGGACGCCCGTTTTTGGCACAATGTCCGACTTTGAGCGCCACACGCGCCGAGCGGACCTCACCCCATGCCCGAGACCACCGCACAGCAGCAGGCCGCCGAGCGCCTGCATGCGCTCACCGACGCCCTGGAGGCCGGCACCCTCCAGGCGGTGCGCGCCATGCTGCACGAGCTCAACCCCGCCGAGATCGCGGGCCTGCTGGAGTCGCTCCCCCAGGACGAGCGCAAGGTGGTCTGGGACCTGGTGGACCCGGACCTCGAGGGCGAGGTGCTGGCGCACGTCAACGACCAGGTGCGCGCCAGCCTGATCGAGGAGATGGACGACCAGGCCCTGGTCGCCGCCGCACGCCGCCTCGAGACCGACGACCTCGCCGACATCATCCACGACCTGCCCAACGCGGTCATCGAGCAGGTCCTGCGCTCCATGGACAAGCAGGACCGCCGGCGGCTGGAGGCCGTGCTGTCCTACCCCGAGGACAGCGCCGGCGGCCTCATGAACACCGACACCATCACGGTACGGCCGCACGTGACGCTGGATGTGGTGCTGCGCTACCTGCGCATGCGCGGCAAGGTCCCGGAGCTGACCGACGCGCTCTTCGTGGTCACGCGCGACGACCGCTATGTGGGCGCGCTGCCGCTCACCACCATCCTGACGCAGGACCCGGACCTCACCGTGGCCGAGGTGATGGACCGCGAGCTCGAGCCCATCCCGGCGGACATGCCCGCCACCGAGGTGGCCAAGCGCTTCGAGGACCGGGACCTGGTCTCGGCGCCCGTGGTGGACGCCGCGGGCAGGCTCCTCGGCCGCATCACCATCGACGACGTGGTGGACGTCATCCGCGAGGAGTCCGAGCACTCCCTGATGAGCCTCACCGGCCTGTCCGAGGAGGAGGACACCTTCGCGCCCGTGCTGCCCGCCGCGCGCCGGCGCGCGGTGTGGCTGGGCGTCAACCTCGCCACCGCCTTCCTCGCCTCCTGGGTGGTGGGCCTGTTCCAGGACACGCTCGAGAAGGTGGTGGCGCTGGCGGTGCTCATGCCCATCGTGGCCAGCATGGGCGGCATCGCCGGCAGCCAGACCCTCACGCTCGTCGTCCGCAGCATCGCCCTTGGCCAGCTCGGCACCGCCAACGTGCGCTGGCTCATCGCCAAGGAGCTGGCCGTGGCGCTCCTCAACGGGCTGCTGTGGGCGGTGGTGGTGGCGGGTGTGGCGATCGCCTGGTTCCAGGACCTGCGTCTGGGGATCGTGATCGGCGTCGCCATGGTGCTGAACCTGGAGGTGGCGGCGCTGGCCGGCGTCCTCATCCCCATCGTCGAGAAGCGGCTCGGGGTGGATCCGGCGCTCGCGGGCTCGGTGGTGCTCACCACCTGCACCGACGTCATGGGTTTCCTCTCCTTCCTCGGGCTCGCCACCCTGTTCCTGCGCTGAGGCCGTGGACGGGACCCTCGATCTCGTCGTCATCGGCACCGGACCGGGCGGCTACCGGGCCGGCGTGCTGGCGGCCCTGCGCGGGCTCGAGGTGGCGGTGGTGGAGGCCGGCGACTGGGGCGGCTGCTGCCTCAACCGCGGGTGCGTGCCCAAGAAGGCCTGGCACCACACGGCCCGCCTGCTGGCCGCCCAGGCCGGCTTCGCCGCGCGCGGCATCCGCGGCCGCCTGGAGCCGGATCTCGCCGCGGCCTGGGACCACCAGGAGCGCGTGGTGGCCGCGGTGCAGGACTCCTACGTGGACTACATGCAGCGGCTCGGCATCCGGGCCATCCGCGGGCGGGCGCGCCTCGAGGGGCCGGGCCGCGTGGCCGTCCAGACCGGCGACGGCCGCGAGACGCTGGCCACACGTCACGTCATCGTGGCCACCGGCGCCCGGCCGCACATTCCGCCGCCCTTCGCGCCCGTGCCCGGACGGGTGCTCACGACCGACATGCTCTTCGACGCCCCGCCCCCACCGGGCCGGCGCGTGGCCGTGGTGGGCAGCGGCGTGGTGGCCACTGAGTTCGCCTTCATCCTGCGCATGCTGGGGCTGGAGGTGGCGTGGCTCGCGCGCTCGCGCCCCTTGCACCGCACGCGCTTCAGCCCCCAGGCCCTGGGGGCGCTCGCGCGCGCGCTGGAGCGCCACGGTGTGGCCGCACGCGTGGGCGCCGTGGTGGAGCGGGTGGAGGCGGGCGAAGCCGGCGTGCGCCTGCGGCTGGCCGACGGCGCCGAGGAGACGGTGGATTGGGTGCTGCTCGGCACGGGGCGCGTGCCCGTGACCGAGGGCCTGGGGCTGGAGGCGGCCGGGATCGAGACCGACGCGCGCGGCTTCATCCGCACCGACACGCGCTGCCGCACGGGCGCGCCCGGCGTCTACGCCATCGGCGACTGCGCCTCGCCCGCGATGACGGCGAACCACGCGCTGGCCGGCGCCACCACCGCCGTGGGCGACATCCTCGCCGGCGGGGCGGACGGGCCCGCCCTGGATGCCGGCCGCGTGCCCTTCGTGGTCTACAGTGCCCTGGAGCTCGCGCGCTTCGGCCTCGACGACGAGGCGGCCGAGGACGCGGGCCACGAGCCCGCCGTGGGCTTCGCCGCCTTCGAGAGCAACCCGCGCGCGCTGGGGCAGGACGAGGCCGATGGCTTCGTGCGCGTGCTGGCGGACATGGACACGGGCTCGCTGCTCGGGGCGGAGATCGTGGGCGCCGAGGCGGGCGAGCTCGTCCATGCCCTCACCCTCGCACCGGACCCGGCCCGCGCCCTGGGCTGGGTGGCGGGCGGGCTCTACAACCACCCCGCCCGCGCCGAGGAGCTGCTCAACGCCGTCGAGACCCTCGCCGCCCGCTGGGGCATCGACGTGCGGCAATGGCAGGCGGCCGGCGACGGAGCCCGTTCCGCGTAGGGCCGGCTTCCAGCCGGCCGCCGCGCAGGGGCCGCGCCGGCGCGGCGGGAAGCCGCCTCACGGGAAGCGGCATGCCCGGCCCGCCGGCCGGGACGCAGCCGGGAGAGCCACGTCCCGAAGGGAAGGGAGGATACGGTCAGCGGGCGGGCGGGAGCCTATCCGACGCCCTCTCCGATCAGCGTTCGGGCCTGCTCCAGCAGCGCAGCCGCGTCGTCGCGGCCCCGGAGCGCGCGCTCCCAGCGCGGGAACAGGTTCTGCTCCTCGCGCGCCTCGTGCTTGGCCATGGCCGCCGAGAGCATGCCGAGCAGCGTGGCGAGCATGGCCACGTCGCCGGCCTCCGCGGTCTCGCGCGCCAGCACCGCCTGCTCGCGGATCTCGCGGTGCTCACGCAGCATGATGACCGCGGGATCGTCGTGGGCCAGCGTGTCCGGGTCGCCGTCCAGACGCGGGGTGAGGAGCCGATCCTCCACCTCCATGTGGCGGGAGAGCCCTTCCTCGAAGGGGCGGAGGCGTGCGAGCGCGCCCGCGAGGTCTCCCGCGTTGGCCGCCGCCAGCGCCTGCGCGAACAGGCGATCGAGCCGCTCGTGATCGCGGGCGAGCAGGTCCGTGATGCCGCGCAGGGGGGCATCGTCGCGGTGCAGGATGCGCGCGCGCCACTCGGCCGGCCCCGCCCGGGTCAGGGTCCAGTGCATGCGGTGGCGCAGCGCCAGGGCCGCGCTCTCCAGGGCGAGCGCGGGATCCTGGTCGAAGCGCGCCTCCAGGCACCGGCCAGGAGCGAGCCGCTCGCGCACCTCCGCCAGCAGCCGCGCCGCCAGCGCGGTGCCCGCCCCCCTCAGGTCCAGCGTCTCCGTCTTCACCTCTCCCGGCACCTCCAAGCCGTGATCTTTCAGCGCGCCGCTCATGGGTTCGTCCGGCACCGCGGCCGGAAAGCCGATTCCCGGGCCGCTCGCATCCGCCGGGGCGCGTGTCAGTCGCCGGCCACGGTCATGCGGCCGACGAGGATGGCGCCGGTGCGCACGCGCCCGCGCCGGTCCACGTCGTCGGCCACCGCCACGATGTCGCGGAACATGCGCGCGAGGTTGCCGGCGATGGTGATCTCGTGCACGGGGTAGGCGATGCGCCCGCCCTCGACCCAGTAGCCGGCCGCCCCGCGCGAGTAGTCGCCCGTGACGTAGTTGACGCCGTGACCCATGAGCTCGGTCACCAGCAGCCCCTCGCCCATCTCGGCGAGCAGGGACTCCAGGCCGCCTTCGAGGCTCGGGGCGACGAGCACGTTGTGCACGCCACCCGCGTTGCCCGTGGTCTCCATCCCGAGGCGGCAGGCCGAGTAGGTGTCGAGCACGTAGCCGCGCAGCACGCCGTCGGAGACCAGGTCGCGCGCCCGCGTGGCCACGCCCTCGGCGTCGAAGGGCGCGCTCCCCAGGGCCTTGGGGATGTGCGGGTCCTCGCGGATGGCCATCCATGCCGGGAAGACGGCCTCGCCCAGGCGGTCGAGCAGGAAGGAGGCACGCCGGTAGAGGCGCCCGCCGCGGATGGCCCCGAGGAAGTGGCCGATGAGGCCCGTGGCGACCTCCGCGGCGAAGGCCACGGGGCACTCGCGCGTGGCAAGCTTGCGCCCGCCCAGGCGGCGGGCGGCGCGCTCGCCCGCGCGCCGGCCCACGGCCTCCGCCGGCTCGAGCTCCGCCGGGTCCCGCGCCACCGTCCACCAGTAGTCGCGCTCCATGGCCTCGCCCTCGCGCGCCACCACGGCGCAGCTCACGCTGTGGCGCGAGGTCTCGTAGCCGCCGAGGAAACCGTGGGTATTGCCGTACACCGTGGTGCCGTCGTGGGTGGTGACGGTGGCACCCTCCGAGTTCTCGATGCGCCGGTCCACGGCGCGGGCGGCATCCTCGCAGGCGCGCGCGAGCGCGATGGCGCCTTCGGCGTCCAGCCCCCACGGGTGGTGCAGGTCGAGCTCCGGCCAGTCCCGCGCGAGGCGGTCCGGGTCGGCGAGCCCCGCACAGGCGTCCTCGCCCGTGTGGCGGGCGATGGCGAGCGCGGCCTCCACGGCGGCCCGCACGGAGGCCTCGCGCAGATCGGCGGTGCTGGCGCTCGCCTTGCGCCGGCCGACGTAGACCGCGATGCCGATGCCCTGGTCGCGGTGGAACTCGATGGTCTCCACCTCGCCCAGGCGCACCGTGACCGAGAGGCCCCGGTCCACGCTGGCCGAGGCCTCGGCGGCGTCGGCCCCGCCGGCGCGGGCGGCCTCCAGCGCGAGCGCCACCAGGCGCTCGCAGCGGGCACGCTCGGCACGCAGGTCGACTGCCGGGGCGGTGTGGGTCGTGGTCTCTTCCATTCTCGCCTCCTCAGGCCTGGGTGCCGCCCACGGTGAGGCCGTCCACCCGCAGGGTGGGCTGGCCCACGCCCACCGGCACGCTCTGGCCGTCCTTGCCGCAGGTGCCCACTCCCTCGTCGAGCCGCAGGTCGCTGCCCACCATGGACACGCGCGCGAGCACCTCCGGACCGGAGCCGATGAGGGTGGCCCCCTTGACGGGACGCGTGATGCGCCCGCCCTCGATCAGGTAGGCCTCGCTCGCGGAGAAGACGAACTTGCCCGAGGTGATGTCCACCTGGCCGCCGCCGAAGTTGACCGCGTAGAGGCCGCGGTCCACCGAGCGGATGATCTCCTCCGGATCGTGCGGGCCTGCGAGCATGAAGGTGTTGGTCATGCGCGGCATGGGCTGGTGCGCGTAGGACTCGCGCCGGCCGTTGCCCGTCGGGGCCATGCCCATGAGGCGCGCGTTCAGGCGGTCCTGCATGTAGCCGCGCAGGATGCCGTCCTCGATCAGCACGGTGCGCCGGGTGGGGGTGCCCTCGTCGTCGATGCCGAGCGAGCCGCGCCGGCCCGGGAGCGTGCCGTCGTCCACCACCGTGCACAGCGGCGAGGCCACCCGCTCGCCGATACGGCCGGTGAAGGCGGAGGTGCCCTTGCGGTTGAAGTCGCCCTCGAGGCCGTGGCCCACGGCCTCGTGCAGCAGCACGCCGGGCCAGCCAGGCCCGAGCACCACGGTCATCTCACCCGCCGGGGCCTCGCCCGCCTCCAGGCTGACCAGCGCCTGGCGCACGGCCTCGCGCGCGAAGCCGAGCGCGCGGTCCTGCTCCAGGAACCAGCCGTAGCCGAAGCGCCCGCCGCCGCCGGCGGTGCCCTGCTCGCGCCGGCCCTTGTCCTCGACGATGACGGTGACGTTGAGGCGCACCAGGGGCCGGACGTCGGCGGCCAGGGTCCCGTCGCTCGCCGCCACGAGGACGACCTCGTGCACGCCCGCGAGCGTGACGATCACCTCGCTCACGCGCGGGTCCTGGCGGCGGGCCTCCGCGTCCACCCGTTCCAGCAGCCGCACCTTGTCCTCCACGCCCAGGGTCTCCAGGGGATCGATGGGCCGGTAGAGGTCGTGGCCGCCCCGCGCCTGCCACACCTGCACCCTTCCTGCGCCGCCGCTGCGCGCGATGGCACGTGCGGCGCGCGAGGCTTCCAGCAGCGCCGGCAGCACGATCTCGTCGGAATAGGCGAAGCCGGTGCGCTCGCCGGCGATGGCGCGCACGCCCACGCCCTGCTCCACGTGGTGGCTGCCCTCCTTGACCCGTCCGTCCTCGAAGATCCAGGACTCCGAGCGGCTGAGCTGGAAGTAGAGGTCGCCGCCGTCCACGGCGTGGCCCAGCAGGGTGCCGAGCGCGCGCTCGAGCTCGGGCTCGGCGAGCCCCCCGGGGGCCAGGATGAGCTCGCGGGCGAGCTGCAGGGGATCGGCCGCTGGAGGCGTGGACGGCGAAGGTGCCTGCACGCTCTCGTGCGTCGTCTCGCTCATGGGCTCGTCTCCTCGGGAAACCGGCGCAGGCCGCCGCCGGGCTCAGCCGCAGCGCAGACGCCGGTGCGCCAGCGCCGGAAAGCGGCCGCGGATGTCGCGCGTGCGCTCCGGGTCCACCTCGGCCACCACCACCCCCGCGCCGCGCGCGAGCCGCCCCAGCACGCTGCCCCAGGGGTCCACGATCATGGAGTCGCCGTGGGTCTCACGGCCGTTGACGTGGTAGCCGCCCTGGGCCGCGGCGACCACGTGGCACTGGTTCTCCACCGCGCGCGTGCGCACCAGCAGCTCCCAGTGGGCGCGGCCGGTGACGGCCGTGAAGGCCGAGGGCACGGCGAGCAGCTCCATGCCCTGGTCCACCATGACGCGGAACAGCTCCGGGAAGCGCAGGTCATAGCAGATCGCGAGCCCCAGCCGGCCCAGCCCGGTCTCGGCCACCACCGGGCCGTCGCCCGGCTCGATGGTCTCGGACTCGGTGTAGCGCTCCCCGTCCTCGGGCAGCTCCACGTCGAAGAGGTGCATCTTGTCGTAGCGGGCGACCAGCGCCCCGTCAGGGCCGTGGAGCAGGCAGGCCGCGCGCACCCTGTCCGCGGCCGCGGTGGCCAGCGGCACGGTCCCGCCCACCAGCCAGATGCCGTGGCGCGCGGCCTGCTGGGCGAGGAAGGCCTGGATGGGCCCCTCGCCCGGCCGCTCGCGCACGCCGAGCTTGTCGCTCTCGCGCGCGCCCAGGAAGGCGAAATTTTCCGGCAGCACCACCAGCCGCGCGCCGGCCTCCGCCGCCTGCCCGATGAGCCGCTCGGCCTCGAGCAGGTTCGCGTCCACGTGCGGACCCGAGGCCATCTGGATCGCGGCCGCCCGGAACATCAGCGCCCCTCCACGGCCAGCACCAGCGCCTCGCCGCCGGCCCCCGGGACCAGGGCGATGGCCGCGGGGGGCACGCCCAGGGCCACGAGCCAGTCGCGCAGCTCGCTCGCCCACAGCAGCCCCGCCTCGCCGCCGGGGTAGCGCAACGCCAGCACGCTCCCCTCGGGGGCGGCCATCCACGCGCGCACGGCTGCACGCACCGGCGCGAGCGACGCCACGTAGGCCCCGTCGCGGGGCCGGTCCCAAACCTCGGGCGGCAGGCGCCACTCGGGCCCCGCCACGGCGGCGCCCGCACCGCCACGGCCCCTCACCCGCGACACGGGCCCAGCCGCACCGGCAGGGTCCAGCCCCGCCTCCTGCGGGCGCTGCGCCGCTCCCCGCACCTGCGCGCTCCGCGCGCCCGTGTCCGCGGCGCCCGCCCTGCCGAGGCTCCGCACCGGGACCGGGGGGCTCGGGACCGGGGCCGACACCGACGCCCCCGCCTGCGGGCGCTGCGCCGCTCCCCGCACCTGCGCGCTCCGCGCGCCCGTGTCCGCGGCGCCTACCCAAAGCCATGCCAGCGCTGGGAAAATCCATCCAGCCTTCATCCCGGGCCAGCATACCACAGGGGCCGCGGCCCTCCGGCCCCGACGCCGCCCTGCCCGCCTGGCCACGGTCTCACCCATCTCGCCCACCGCGCCGCCTCCCGTGCCCTTCCCGACATCGGCCCCGCGTTCACGGCGCCTCCGCGGCCTCAGGAGCCGGGGCCTCGCCGGAACGGGCGCCCTCGATGCGCTCCACCCGGGGACGGTCCCAGCTCCCGGTGAGCCGGTACTCGTAGCGGGCCAGCCCCGAGAGGGGATCGTTCACGATGCGCTGGAAGAGCAGGATGGCGGCCCCCACCGCCGGGCCGCCCAGCAGCGCCCCCGCCAGCGGCAGGCCGCCGGAGACGTGGGGCGTGACGCGCACGTGCTGGTCGTAGTCGCGCCGGGCGAGCCCGATGCGCCCGGCGATCTCGATGCGCGCGCTCGGGCCCTCCAGGGTGAGATTGTGGGTGTAGGCGTCCCCCGCCTCCAGCGTGAAGTCGCCCTCGATCCAGTCGAAGGCCAGGCCCTTGCCGAAGAGGTCGGAGAAATCGAGGCTCAGCCGCCGGGGCAGCGCGCTGAGGCTGAGGAGTCCGAACAGGCGCCCCGCGCCCGGCTCCACCTCGCTCAGCCGCCCCTTGACCAGCCGCAGATGGAGGCGGCCCTGCAGACGGTCGAGCGCGATGTCCCAGGGCGGCCCCGTCCAGCTCACGTCCAGGTCCACGCGCGCATGCCGGGCCGAGAGGCCGCCGGCGTAGCCGAGCAGGGCCATGGCCGCGGCGAGGTCGTCGCTCTCCACGGTGCCCTGGAAGGTGGCGCGCTCGCGGCCGCCGCGCTCGAGCCAGCCGCCCTCGCCGCGCACCTTGAGCGCCCGGCTGTCCACGGCCAGGCGCCGGATGGCCAGCCCGCCCTCCGTCGTGGCCGTGAGCACCTCCCAGCGCCCCAGGTCACGCGCGCCCAGGCGCAGCGCCGCCACCACGAGGTCCAGCGGCGGGAGCGAGCGCGGGCCGATGCCGCCTCCTTTACGCGCGCCGGTCCCTTCCGCCTCCGCCGCCGGGAGGTGCAGGCGCTCCAGCCGGGCGCGCACCGTCCCTCCCGCCCGCCCGGGCAGCCGCACGCTCCCGGCAAGCCGTGGCGAGCGCAGGGTCAGGTCCCAGCCCCCGTCGGGCGCGCGCGTCCCGGCGAGCGTGAGATCGGGCCAGTCACGGCCCAGCAGGCGCACCCGCGCGGCGCCCACCGCCACCTCCCGCAGCACCGGGCCCGCCGCCCCGCCCGGGGCCGCGACGCCCGCCGGGGAGGTGGCGGCGGCCGCTCGCGCGAGCCAGGCGCGCCAGCCGTCCAGGTCCAGCACCTCGGCGCGGCCCGTGAGCACCAGGCCGGGCTCGGCGGGCGCACGGGCCGGCACCCGGCCGCCCAGCCGCAGGGCACCGGCAGCCCGTCCCTCGGGATCGCGCACCCGGCCCGTGAGCCGCTTGCCGTAGCGGAAGGCGAGCGCCGCCGGCGTCCCGTTCCGCAGGCTGAGCCGGAGCCAGGAGGGCGCCGCCTCCCCGGGCGGCTTGCCGAGGGGGGCCGGCAGGCTCACCCCCACGCCGCGCAGATCCGAACGCAGCTCGAGCTCGACGGGACGGCCTGCCCCCGCACGCGGGAGCAGGGCCTCGAGGCGCCAGGCCGCGCCACCGCCGAGGAAAGACGGGAGCGGGCGGCCCGCGAGCCGGCCGAGCGTGTGAACCGGCAGCCGCGCCGTGGCCGTCAGGCGGGTCCCGCCTGCGCCCGGATCCGGCCGCAGGCGCACCGTGACCGGCCGCCCCAGCAGGCGCCCTGCCAGACGCTCGGCGGTGAGCCCCCGCGGCTCGAAGGTCACCTCGCCGCCGAGGCGCGTGACGGCGATGCCGCGGCCGAGGTCGCGGAGGGTCCCGCCGCGCACCCGCACCGTGCCCCGGTAGCGGGGCCGGCGGTCGCGGTGGTGGCGCCCGAGGGGCAGGGCCAGGCTGATGTCCAGCGCCATCGATCCTGCGCCCTCGACCCGCCCCAGCCAGCGGGTGTAGCCGGGCCCGGCGATGCCCGTGCGGCGCAGGAGCGCGATGCCGTCGGCCAGGGTGCCATGGACATGGCCCGACAGCTCGAGCACGGCGCCGCGCCCCATGTCCGGAATGGCGATGCGCAGGCCCTCGACCCGCGCGCCGAGGAGCCGCGCCGACTCCACCCGGGCCGAGAGACTGGCCTGGCTGAAGGCCAGCTCGCCGCGCGCGGCCTGCAGGCGCGGCCAGCCGGAAGCATAGTCCAGGGTGCCCTCCTCCAGGCGGAAGCGCACCAGGAAGCGCCCTTCCCCGCCCCGGAAGGGAAAGCGGGCCATGGGCCCGCGCAGCAGGAAGCGCCCTTCCGGCGCGCGTCCGCCGCGCACGGCCCGGTCGAGCCAGCCCACCACGGGAGCCGGGATGACGGCCACCGGGAGATAGGCGGGCACCGGTCCGGCATCGCGGACGGCGAAGGCCGCGGCGAGGTCCACGCGCACGTTGTCCCGCCGCGCCGGAACACCCCCGGCGACCACGCCGCGCACGGTGGCCTCGAGGTCGGCGTTGCTCACATGCAGCCCGGGGCTGAAGGCGCGCCACCCCTGCGGGGTGCGGCGCAGCAGCACCAGGCCCTCGAGGCGCTCGGCCCGGAGCGGACCACGGAACACCTTCGGCAGGCGCAGGGTCACCCCGCGCGCGGCGAGCACGAGGCGGGCGGCGGTCTCCGTCGCCTGCAGGCGCAGGTCGAGCCCCTCCACCCCCGGGCGGCGCCCCTCGGGCGCGACCGCCAGGTCCTCGACCTCGGCCTCGAGGCCCAGGCGCCGGTCCGGCGGTGCATCCGGCCGCACCACCAGACGCAGCCGCCGCAGCAGGCCGCGGGGGGCGGCCCGCGTCAGCCGCTCGCGGGCCCCGGGCCCCAGCACCGCGGCCGCGACCACCGCGGCGTCCTCCACCCGCAGGTGCCGCGCCGCGGCCCGCACCGCGGCCACGTGCCCGTCCGCCCCCCGGCGAACCGCCACCGCGAAGGCGGCGGGCAAGGGCGCCAGGCCGGGCCGGCCCAGGCGCTGGAAGTCCGCCACCACCAGCCGCCAGCCCTGCCCGGTGCGGTGCCAGTCGAAGCGGCCCCAGGCGCGCGCGGCCTCCAGCGGCGGGCGATCCCCCAGCCCGAGGCGGAAGCGCGTGAGCTCGCCGCGCCCGGCGAGCCGCACGAGCCGCCGCCCCGCGAGCTCGGCCCACAGGGTGAGGTGGGCGGCGCCCTCGAGGCGCACCTCGCGCGGCAGCCAGCCGCGCACGAGGGGGTGGTCGAGCCGCAGGCCTTCGACGGCGAGGTGGTAGGTCCCGTCGGGGCTCCCGGCCGCGGCCGTCTCCAGGGGCAGACGCGCGGCGAGCCGCAGGCGCTCGCCCAGCGCCGCGGGCAGCCGCGTGGCGGCGGCGAGCTCCACGCGGCCGGCGCGCACCACCAGGCGCACGGAGGTCTCGTCCAGCAGCACCGGGGGCACCCCCGGCGCCTGATAGACCAGGCGGAGGTCGCGCAGGACCACCCCGCCGCGCGCGATCGCCAGGAGCCGCCCGATGAGCGCACCCGCCGGCCCGCGCCGCTCGCCGCGCGCGCGCAGGCCGAGCACGCGCACGCGCCCTGCCGCGTCCCGGGCCACGGCGAGGGCGGTCCCCTCGGCCTCGATCCGGGCGGGGCGCAGGCCGCCCGCGCGCAGGCTGCGCCACAGGTCCAGGGCCACGCGCAGGCGCCGCACCTCCAGCCATGGCTGCCCCGTGGCCGGGTCGAGGACGCGCACGCCCTCCAGCACGATCTGGGGATGGAGCCCGCGCCAGGCGGCCTCCACGCGCGCCATGCGCACGGGCATGCCCGCGCCCCGGCTGGCCCAGGCTTCGAGCTCGGCCTGGTAGCGGCCCGCGATCGGCACCAGCAGCCGCGCCAGGCTCACGGCGACGGCCACGGCCACCACCCCGCCCGCCGCTGCGTACCACAGCCCGCGCAGCAGGCGCAGGCCGGGGCGCCGGCGCGGCGCGCGGCGGGGCCCGTGGGGGCGGCGGGTGCCCTGCTGCTCGCTCATGGACCGGGCCGGCGCGCTACATGAGCACCACGTCGAACTGCTCCTGGGTGTAGAGCGCCTCGGCCTGGAGCTTGATGGGGCGGCCGATGAAGGCCTCGAGCTCGGCCACGCTCGCCGACTCCTCGTCCAGCAGCCGGTCCACCACCTCCTGGGAGGCGAGCACCAGGAAGCTGCGCGCGTCGTACTGGCGCGCCTCGCGGATGATCTCGCGGAAGATCTCGTAGCAGACGGTCTCGGCGGTCTTGACCGAGCCGCGTCCGCCGCAGGTGGGGCAAGGCTCGCACAGCACGTGCTCCAGGCTCTCGCGCGTGCGCTTGCGCGTCATCTGCACCAGGCCCAGGGGCGAGACCTCGCTGATCTGGCTCCTGGCGTGGTCCTTCTCGAGGCTGCGCTCCAGCGCGCGCAGGACCTGGCGCTTGTGCTCCTCGTCCTGCATGTCGATGAAGTCGATGATGATGATGCCGCCGAGGTTGCGCAGCCTGAGCTGGCGCGCGATGGCCTGGGCCGCCTCCAGGTTGGTCTTGAAGATGGTCTCCTCCAGGGTGCGGTGGCCCACGTAGGCGCCGGTGTTGACGTCGATGGTGGTCATGGCCTCGGTCTGGTCGATGATGAGGTAGCCGCCGGACTTGAGCGGCACCTTGCGCTCCAGCGCCCGCTGGATCTCGTCCTCCACGCCGTAGAGGTCGAAGATGGGCCGCTCGCCCGGGTAGTGCTCGATCAGGCCCGCCGCCTCGGGGATGAACTCCTGCGCGAAGGCGAGCGCCCGCCGGTAGGTCTCGCGCGAGTCGATGCGCACCTTCTCCACCGCCCCGCCGATGAGGTCGCGCAGGGCACGCAGGGCGAGCGGCAGTTCCTCGTAGACGATGCCGCCGGCCGCGGTGCGCACGGCGCGCTCGCGCAGCGAGCCCCACAGGCGCTGCAGGTAGAGCATGTCGGCGCGCAGGGCCTCCTCGGAGGCGCCCTCGGCGGCCGTGCGCACGATATAGCCTCCGGCGCCGCACGCGGCCGCCAGCCGCGTCACGGTCTCGCGCAGGCGCTGGCGCTCGGCCTCGTCCTCGATCTTGGTGGAGATGCCCACGTTGGCGGCCCCGGGCATCAGCACCAGGTAGCGCGAGGGGATGGTGATGTGGGTGGTGAGCCGCGCGCCCTTGCCGCCGAGGGGGTCCTTGATCACCTGCACCAGCAGCTCCTGGCCCTCGGCAACCAGCTCCGTGATGGCCTCGCCGCGGCGCTCGCCGCCTTCCGGCCGCAGGTCCTCGCCGTTCTCGCCCGGGAGGCTGCGGATGTCGGAGGCATGGAGGAAGGCGGCGCGCTCGAGCCCAATGTCCACGAAGGCGGCCTGCATGCCGGGCAGCACGCGGCGGACCCGGCCCTTGTAGATGTTGCCCACCAGGCCGCGGCGGCTCGCGCGCTCGATGAAGACCTCCTGCAGCACGCCGTTCTCGACCACGGCGACGCGGGTCTCGCGGGGGGTGACGTTGATGAGGATCTCCTCGCTCACGCCCGCTTCCGCCAGACGGGGATGCCGAATGCGCGCAGCAGCTCGGCGGTCTCGTGGAGCGGCAGCCCCATCACGCCCGAGTAGCTGCCCTCCAGGTGCTCGACGAAGACCGCCCCCAGCCCCTGGATGGCGTAGCCGCCCGCCTTGTCCCGGGGCTCGCCCGTGGCCCAGTAGGCCTCGGCCTCCTCGCGCCCTACGGGGCGGAAGCGCACGTGGCTCACGGACAGCCGCGTGGCCTCGCGCTCGCCGTCGGTGAGGGCCACCGCGCTCATGACGGCGTGCGTGCGCCCGCCGAGCGCGCAGAGCATGGCGACGGCCTCCTCGCGGCCGGCGGGCTTGCCGAGCGGACGCCCGTCCAGCACCACCACGGTGTCCGCCCCCAGCGCCACCCGCCCAGGGGCCTGGCTGGCGCCGGCGCGCGCCTTGGCGAGCGCGAGCCGGAGCACCAGCACCTCTGGCGCCTCCCCGGGGCGGGGCGTCTCGTCCACGGCCACGGGCAGGACCACGTGGGGCACCCCGATCTGCTCCAGCAGGGCGCGCCGGCGGGGCGAGGCGGAGGCGAGCACCAGGGCGGGCGCGTCCATGGCCTCAAGGTACGGTCCCGCCCCGCGCCCGCGCAAGCGCGCCCGCCCTGCCGGGGCTCCGGCACCGGGACCGGGGGGCTCGGGACCGGGGCCGACACCGACGCCCCCGCCTGCGGGCACCGCGCCGCTCCCCGCACCTGCGCGCTCCGCGCGCCCGTGTCCGCGGCGCCCGCCCACTGGACGTCACGCCCGTGGCACCGGTCACGGGTCCCGGATCACCGGTGGTAGGGATGGCCGCTGAGCAGGGTCCAGGCCCGGTAGAGCTGCTCGGCCACCACGACCCGTACCAGGGCGTGGGGCAGGGTCAGGGGCGAGAGCGACCAACGGGCGTCGGCGCCGGCGAGGAGCTCCGGGTCGAGGCCGTCGGGCCCGCCCACCAGCAGGGCCACCGGGCGGCCGCGCGCGGCGCAGCGCCCGAGCCGCTCGGCGAGCCCCACCGTGTCCCAGGGCTCGCCCCGCTCGTCGAGGGCGACCACCCAGGCGCCGCGGGGGATGCGCCCGCGCAGGGCGGCCGCCTCCCGCGCCCGGGCGGCGGCCACGTCGGCGCGCGCCCGCGAGGCGGCCGGCACCTCCTCCAGCTCCAGGCGCCAGTCCCGCGGCAGGCGCCGGGCGTAGTCCTCGAAGCCCTCGCGCACCCAGCGCGGCGCGCGGGTGCCGACCGTGATCAGGTGGACGCGCACCCCGTGCCGCTCAGGGGGCCTCGGCGGCGCGGGCGTCGTCGCCGCCCACGCCCGACCAGAGCTTCTCGAGCTGGTAGAACTCGCGCACCCGCGGCAGCATCACGTGCACCACCACGTCGCCCAGATCCACCAGCACCCACTCGGCCGCCCGCTCGCCCTCCACCCCCAGGGGCCGCACGCCGGCCTCGCGGGTGCGCTCGAGCACGTTGTCCGCGAGCGCCTTGACGTGGCGGTCGGAGGTGCCGCTGGCGATGACCATCACGTCGGTGATGCTGGTCTGGCCCCGCACGTCGAGGACCCGCAGATCCACCGCCTTGAGGTCCTCCAGGGCCTCCACCACGATGCGCTTGAGCCGTTCGGTCTCCAGCAGGGTCTCCATGTCTCTCGCTGCGTGCCGTGCCCGCGTCCGCTACGCGCCCGCCCCGTACAGCCTCCGCGCGCGGACGATCTCCAGCGCCGCCTCCGGCAGGAGATAGCGCACGCTGCGCCCGGCGGCAAGCAGGGCCCGGATGCGCGTGGCCGAGATGTCGAGCAGGGTCACCGGCTGGATCAGGATGCGCCCGGCGGGCCGGGTCCGCAGGGCCGCCACCTCATGGACCCGTCGCGCGGCCAGCAGTTCCGCCACGGCCCCCGTTCCGGGCAGGTCCGCGCCGGGGCGCCGGGCCACCACCAGGTGCGCCAGCTCCGGGATACGCCGCCATTCATGCCAGCGGTCCAGCCCGGCGAAGGCGTCGGAGCCGACCAGCAGGCAGAGCGGCTCCTGGTGGCCCAGCTCGGCCCGCAGGGAGGCGAGCGTGTCCACCATGTACGAGGGCCCGGGCCGTTCGAGCTCGCGCGCATCGACCGCGAGCCCCGGCTCGCCCGCGATGGCGGCTTCCAGCATGGCGCGCCGGTCGGCCCCGGAGGCCACGGGGGGATCCCGGTGGGGCGGGCTGCCGCAAGGCAGGAGCCGCACCTCGTCCAGCCCCAGGGCCTCGCGCAGCTCCACCGCTGCGCGCAGGTGCCCGAAGTGGACCGGGTCGAACGTCCCACCCAACACCCCGATCATGACGACAGACGACGAACACACCCCGGGCGAGCGGCAGCGCCTTCCTTGCTACTTGCTACTTGCTGCCTGCCGCCCGCCGCTCACTCGCGCACGTGGCCGTCGCCGAGGACGATCCACTTGAGCGTGGTCAGGCCCTCGAGGCCCACGGGCCCGCGGGCGTGGAGCTTGTCGGTGCTGATGCCGATCTCGGCCCCGAGACCGTACTCGAAGCCGTCGGCGAAGCGCGTGGAGGCGTTCACCATCACGGAGCTCGAGTCCACCTCGCGCAGGAAGCGCCGGGCCCGGCTCCAGTCCTCGGTGACGATGGCGTCGGTGTGATGCGAGCCGTAGGTCTCGATGTGGGCGATGGCCTCGTCCAGCCCCGCCACCACGCGGACGGCGAGGATGGGGGCCAGGTACTCGGCGCGCCAGTCGTCCTCGGTGGCGGGACGCACCGCCTCCTCGCCCAGGATGACGCGCGCGCGCGGACAGCCGCGCAGCTCCACGCCCGCCTCGCGGTAGCGCCGGGCGAGCTCCGGCAGCACCCGCTCCGCCACGCCCTCGGCCACCAGCAGGGTCTCCATGGTGTTGCAGGTGCCGTAGCGTTGGGTCTTGGCGTTGTAGGCCACGCGCACGGCCTTCTCCAGGTCGGCGCGGTCGTCGATGTAGACGTGGCAGACGCCGTCCAGGTGCTTGATGACCGGGATCTCGGACTCGCGGCTGACCCGCTCGATGAGGCCCTTGCCGCCGCGCGGCACGATCACGTCCACGTAGGCCTTCATGCGCAGGAGCGCCCCCACGGCGGCGCGGTCGGTGGTCTCCACCACCTGCACGGCATCGGCGGGCAGGCCCGCCGCTTCCAGCCCTCCGCGGATGCAGGCGGCGATGGCGCGGTTGGAGTGGATGGCCTCGGAGCCGCCGCGCAGGATGGCGGCGTTGCCGGCCTTGAGGCAGAGGCCTGCGGCGTCGGCGGTCACGTTGGGCCGCGACTCGTAGATGATGCCGATGACGCCCAGCGGCACGCGCATGCGTCCCACCTGGATGCCCGAGGGGCGGAAGCGCAGCTCCGTCACCTCCCCCACCGGATCCGGCAGGGCCGCGATCTGGCGCAGGCCCTCGGCCATGGCGGCGATGCGCGCGGGCGTGAGCTCCAGACGGTCCAGGAGCGCGGCGTCCAGCCCCCGGGCGCGCCCGGCCTCCAGGTCGCGGGCGTTGGCCTCGGCGAGCCGTGCGGCCTGGTCCTCGATGGCCTGCGCCATGGCCGCGAGCGCCGCGTCCTTGGCCGCGGTCGGGGCGCGCGCCATGGCGCGGGCGGCGGCGCGGGCGCGCGCGCCGAGCGCCTCCATGTAGGCGGCGACGTCGTCCATCTGGATGTCGGGCTGGGCGGCGGTGGTCTCGCTCATGCCGGCTCCGTGAGCTCACGGGCCGCGGGGAGGCCCCCCCGGCCCCGGGCCAGAAGGAGGGCCAATTCTACCAGCTCGCCCCAGGGGTCGCCGGGCTCGGCCCCCTTGACCACGCGGTCGGCGCGCGCGGCCTGGGCCAGGGCCGCGCGCAGGCGCGCCGGGGGCAGGCGCCGCAGCGCCGCCACCACCAGCGGCCGCCGCCGCTCCCACACGCCGTGGGCGGCCGCCACGGCCTCGGGCGAGCGCCGCCCGAGCTCCGGCGCCATGGCTGCGAGCGTGCGCACCTCGCGCGCCAGCACCCACAGCACCAGCGCCGGCGGCTCGCCCTCGGCCTGCAGGGCCGCGGCGATGCGCACCACCCGGGCCGCCTCTCCGGCCAGCGCCGCGTCGGCGAGGTCCTGCGCGTCGTAGCGCGCGCTGTCGGCCACGGCCGCCAGCACGGCCTCGGCGTCGACCGGGCCCGGACCGTGCAGCAGGCGGATCTTCTCGAGCTCCTGGGCGGCGGCGAGGAGGTTCCCCTCGGCGCGCTCGGCGAGCAGCCGCGCGGCCTCCGGCTCGAGCGCGAGCCCCAGGCGCCGGCCCTCCTCCCGGATCCAGCCGGGCAGACGCGCCCGCTCCAGGGGCCAGACCTGCACCACCACCCCCGCCGCCTCCACCGCCCGGTGCCAGGCCGCACGCTGGGCGCCGCGGTCGAGGCGGGGGGCCGTGATGAGGAGCAGCGTGTCCGGGGGCGGGGCCCCGGCGTAGGCGGCGATGGCGCGCCCACCCGCCTCGCCGGGCTTGCCCGTGGGCAGGCGCAGGTCCAGGAGCCGGCGCCCGCCGAAGAGCGAGAGGGCGCCGGCGGCCTCGGCCAGCGCGCCCCAGTCGAAGCCGGGCTCGGCGTGGAAGAGGCGGCGCTCGTCGTAGCCCAGCGCGCGGGCACGGGCGCGCACGGCGTCGGCCGCGCGCGCGGCGAGCAGCGGCTCGTCTCCGTGGATGAGGTAGACCGGGGCGAGCTCGCCCTGGCGCAGGTGACGCTCGAGCTGCTCGGGCCGCAGCCTCACCGCGACGATGCCCCGATCGCCCCAAGCCGGCGCAGGATCCGCGCGACCAGGTCGCGCCGCAGCTCGGCGCGGATGAGGGCCTCCTGGTCGCTCGCCCCGAGGGCCTGCGTCCGGTCGTACAGGTAGGGCCGCGCCAGCGTCACCGTCGCGGCAGCGAGCAGGCGCCGCCCCCCGGGGCCGCGCAGGGCCACCGTCACGGTCTCATAGAGCTCGTACTCGAGCACGCGCGCCGAGGAGCCGCTCACCGAGCGCGTGCGCCGGCCGGCCTGGTGGCCGCCGAGCTCCACCACGGCCGTGGCACGCGCCGGGTTGCGCACGGGGGCCGCGCCGGCCGCCCGCAGGGCCGCCTCCACCTCGCCGCGCAGCGGCTCGGGTCCGCTCACGTAGGGCCGCGCGAGCGCCGGCGGCAGGTCGAGGCTCCCGCGCAGGTGGTAGCCGCAGCCGGCCGCGAGCGCCGCGAGCAGCGCTGCCGCCACGAGGTGCGGCGTCCGGATCCAGTGGCTCGTCATTGGTCTCCCCCTACACCGGCCGCGCCCGCCCGCCCTGCCGGGGCCCCGCACCGGGACCGGGGGCTCGGGACCGGGGGCCGGCACCGACGCCCCCGCCTGCGGGCGCTGCGCCGCTCCCCGCGACTGGCCGCTCCGCGGCCCCGTGTCCGCGGCGCCCGCCCTGCCGGGGCCCCGCACCGGGACCGGGGGCTCGGGACCGGGGGCCGGCACCGACGCCCCCGCCTGCGGGCGCTGCGCCGCTCCCCGCGACTGGCCGCTCCGCGGCCCCGTGTCCGCGGC
>JALSJE010000138.1 GCA_026989495.1 Gammaproteobacteria bacterium
ACCGACCACGGCGGCCAGCCCGTGATGTGGAAGACCGGCCACTCCCTCATCAAGGCCAAGATGCAGGAGACGGGGGCGCTGCTCGCGGGCGAGCTCTCCGGCCACATCTTCTTCAAGGAGCGCTGGTTCGGCTTCGACGACGCCCTCTACGCCGGCGCGCGCCTGCTCGAGGTGCTCTCCCTCGACCACCGCACCACCGCGCGCGTCTTCGGCGCGCTGCCCGAGGCGGTGGCCACGCCCGAGCTGCGGGTGGCGGTGCCGGAGGGCGAGCAGCGCCGCATCATGGAGCGGCTCGCCGCCGGCGCCAAGTTCCCGGGCGCGCGGCTGACCACCATCGACGGCGTGCGTGCCGACTTCGAGGACGGCTGGGGGCTCGTGCGCGCCTCCAACACCACGCCCTGCCTCATCCTGCGCTTCGAGGCCGACGACCCCGAGGCCCTGCGGCGCATCCAGGAGCTGTTCCGCCAGGAGCTCTTGCGCATCGAGCCCTCGCTCGAGCTCCCCTTCTGACCCCAAGCTGCGGGCAGCAGGGGAAGCCTGCGCCTGCCCCTCCTTCCGCTTCCCGCCGTTCCCTTGCGGCCTGCCGCCTGCTGCTCGATACTGTCGCGCCATGACGGTCACCGCCAAGCGCGCCCTCGAGATCGCCCGCGTCCTCAACGAGGCGCTGCCGTACATCCGGCGCTTCGCCGGGCGCACCGTGGTCATCAAGTACGGCGGCAACGCCATGACGGAGGATGGCCTCAAGCGCGGCTTCGCCCGCGACGTGGTGCTCATGAAGCTCGTGGGCATCCACCCGGTGGTGGTGCACGGCGGCGGGCCGCAGATCGGGCGCCTGCTCGAGCGCATCGGCAAGGAGAGCGCCTTCGTGCAGGGCATGCGCGTGACCGACCGCGAGACCATGGACGTGGTGGAGATGGTCCTCGGCGGGCAGGTCAACAAGGAGATCGTGCAGCTCGTCAACGCCGCGGGCGGACGCGCGGTGGGGCTCACGGGCAAGGACGGCGGGCTCATCCGCGCGCGCAAGCTCCGGCTCGCGCGCCAGGGGCCCGAGACCGAGGCGCCCGAGATCATCGACCTCGGCCACGTGGGCGAGGTCGAGCGCATCGACGCCGCCGTCGTCCACATGCTCGTGCGCGGGGGCTTCATCCCGGTGATCGCGCCCGTCGGCGTGGGCGCCGACGGCGAGACCTACAACATCAACGCAGACCTGGTCGCGGGCAAGATCGCCGAGGTGCTGCAGGCGGAGAAGCTCATCCTGCTCACCAACACGCCCGGCATCCTCGACGCCGAGGGCCGGCTCATCTCCGGGGTGGACGCCGAGGAGGTCGAGCGCCTGGTGGCGGCGGGCGTGATCGGCGGCGGGATGCTGCCCAAGGTGCGCTGCGCCCTGGAGGCGGTGCAGGCCGGCGTCGGTGCCGCCCACATCATCGACGGGCGCCTCGAGCACGCGGTCCTGCTCGAGCTCTTCACCGACGAGGGCGTGGGCACCCTCATCCGCGCCTGAGCCAGCCCGGGCGACGTCCGGGCTAGCGGCCGAGCCCCGCCTCGCGCTCGGCGATCTCGGCCTTGAGCTCGCGGAAGCGCTGGATGTCGCGCTCGAACTGGGCCCGGATGGCGTCCTGCTCGCGGCGCTTGGCGGCGATGAAGGCGCGGTTGCTGCGGATCTGCCGGCGGGTCTCGCGGATGCGGCGCCTGAGCGCCTCGCTCACGGGGCGGCCGGCGCGCTCGTGCTCTGCCGCCTCGCGCCGCAGGCGCTCGAGCTCGGTCTCGAGCTTGCGGATGCGCTGGCGGGTGAGGCGGATGAGGGTCTCGAGGGTGGCGATCTTCTCGTCGCGCGCCGCCACCATGTCGGCCTCGGTGGCGTAGGTGGCGAGCAGCATGCGGTCGTGGCGGCGGCGCGCCTCCTCGGCCCGGCGCCTGGCCTCGAGCGCGGCCCGGCGCCGCCGCTCGGCCGCGAGCTCCTCCGGGGTCTTCTCGCCCTCGATGCGCTTGACCGGAATCCCCTGCTCGTTGAGGATGGCGCGGTCGTGGCGCGCGGCCTCGGGGGGCGGCGTGTCGGTGTAGTGCACCTCGCCCTTCTCGTCCACCCACTTGTAGAGGCGCGCCGCGGCAACCGGGCCTGCGGCGAGCAGGCCGGCCAGCGCGACGCAGGCGGCGAGGCGCGCGAGCGAGATGCCCATCCCGTGCTCCATCGGCCCGCGGCCGCGGGCCCCTGACCCGAGTATATCAGCGGGGCCCTGCGCGGGGAGGGGCCCGTGAGCGTCCTGGCCGAGCAGCTCGTGCTGCTGGCCGTCGCCCTGGCGGCCAACCTGTTCTCGGCCTTCTCCGGGGGCGGGGCGGGGCTGGTGCAGCTTCCGGCGCTCATCTTCCTGGGGCTGCCCTTCGGGGTGGCGCTCGCCACCCACAAGGTGGCCTCGGTGGCGCTCGGGCTCGGCGCCACGGGACGGCACCTGCGCGAGGGCGGGCTCGACTGGCGCTTCGCCGCCTTCATCCTCGCCAGCGGTGTGCCGGGCGTGGTGCTGGGGGCGGGCTTCATCCTCCAGGTGCCGGATCGCGCCGCCGAGGTGGCCCTCGGGCTGCTCACCCTGGGCCTCGGCCTCTACTCCGTGGCGCGTCCCCGGCTCGGGCAGCGGATGGCCCCGGCCCACCGGGACCGGCGTGGCTACCTGGTGGGCGGGGGTGTGCTCGCCCTCATCGGCGTGCTCAACGGCTCGCTCACCTCGGGCACGGGGCTGTTCGTGACGCTGTGGCTCGTGCGCTGGTTCGGCCTCGACTACCGCCGCGCCGTGGCCTACACCCTCGTGCTGGTCGGAATCTTCTGGAACGGCGCCGGTGCGCTCACCCTGGGGCTGCTGGGGGAGGTGCGCTGGAGCTGGCTGCCGGCCCTGATCGTGGGCTCGCTCGTGGGCGGCTACCTGGGCGCGCATCTGGCCATCGTCAAGGGCAACCGCTGGATCAAGCGCGGCTTCGAGGCGGTGACGCTGGCGGTGGGCCTCAAGCTGGTCGTGGGCTGAGACGCGCGTCCGCCGCCGCCCCCCTCCCGCACCCTCCCCCCCGCTTTGCGGGGGGAGGGCCGGGGTGGGGGGAGCAAAAGGGCAGGCATGCCGAAAAAAGGCGGGAGGCGGAGCGGGGCGGATCCCCGCCTCCCGCCTCCCGATGGCGGTGGGGCCCGGCCGCGGGCGCGGTCTCAGGCGGCGCTGGCCGCGTAGCGGGCCTTGGCCTCGCGGGCGGCCTTCGCCTCCTCGGGCGTGTAGGCGCGTCCCGCCCACAGCATGGTGTAGGCGATCTCCTCGTTGCCGTTCTCGCACAGCTCCAGCACGCGCTTGAACAGCGGCTGGAAGGTCTCGCTCCGGTGCGAGGCCTCGTGGTCCTCGAAGGAGCGCCAGAAGGTCACGATCAGCGCCTCGCGCCCCTTGAGCGGGCTCTCGACGGCCTGGCCGATGGTCGAGCCTTCGTTGGAGACCTGCCCGCTGTTGAGCAGCACGAAGCCGCCGATGAAGCCCGTGTCCGAGTGATAGGTCTTGACGTTCTCGCACAGCTCCGCCACGCGCTCCTCCAGGTCCTCGATCGTGTACTCGGGCCGGAGGATGACGCGGTTGACGGTCACCACGCCGTCGTTCGGGAAGTTCGGGATGAAGCCGTTGTTCATGGTGCACCCTCCTCGCAGGAAGCTCGTTTATTGGCATATAAGAAAATACTAAAACATAGCGAAATAGTCAACTATTTGGGTGGGCGCGTGCCCCGCCCTGGGCATCTCACTCGGGGGACTGGCCGAGCGCGGGCGGACAGTCGCGTCGGGGCGATCCCGGCCGCGGGCCGGGACGGCGTTGCCCCGGCCCTCGACAGGACCTCAGCGCAGGAGCAGGAACAGCGCCCCGTCGCCGCGGCGGACGTTGAGCAGCAGTGCCTCGCTCCCGCGCACCGCCCGCCGCAGGTCGTCCACGTCGGCCACCGGCTTGCGGTTGGCCTGCACGATCACGTCGCCCGGCCGCAGGCCCGCGAACCAGGCAGGGCTGCCCGGGGCCACCTCCAGCACCAGCACGCCGTCGGCACGCCCGTGCGGCGGCGAGCCCTCCGGGATGGGCCCCAGCACGGCGCCCGCGAGGCGCGGGTGCACGCGCTCGCCCTCCACGCGCGCCTGGCGCGGTGCCTCGATCACGGCCGTGACCACGCGCCGGTGTCCGTTGCGCAGCACCTCCAGCCGCACGCGCGTGCCCGCCCGCAGGAGCCCGATGGCGTTGCGCAGGTCGGCCGCGCGCCGCACGGGCCGCCCGTTCACGGCCACCACCACGTCGCCCGGCCGCAGGCCCGCCTTGGCAGCCGGCGATGCCGGCGCGACCTGCGTGATCACGGCCCCTTCCCGGCGGCGGATGCCGAAGGCCCGGGCGAGCTCCGGCGTGAGGTCCTGCACATGCACGCCCAGGCGGCCGCGGCGCACCTCGCCGTACTCGACGAGCTGGGCCATGATCTGGCGCGCCATGTTGATGGGGATGGCGAAGCCGATGCCGATGTTGCCCGGCCGCCCGCCGGGGCTGAGGATGGCGGTGTTGATGCCGACCAGCTCGCCGCGCAGGTTGACGAGCGCCCCGCCCGAGTTGCCCGGGTTGATGGATGCGTCGGTCTGGATGAAGTCCTCGTAGCCCTCGATGCCCAGCCCGGAGCGGCCCAGCGCGCTCACGATCCCCGAGGTCACGGTCTGGCCGAGGCCGAAGGGGTTGCCGATGGCCACCACGAAGTCACCCACGCGCAGGCGGTCGGAGTCGCCGAAGGGGATGGCCGTGAGCCCCTCGGCCTCGACCTGCAGCACGGCGAGGTCGGTCTCGGGATCGGTGCCCACCAGCCGCGCGCGCAGCCTGCGCCCGTCGCGCAGCGTGACGGTGATCTCCTCGGCGTTGGCGATGACATGGTGGTTGGTGAGGATGTAGCCGTGGCGCGCGTCCACCACCACGCCCGAGCCCAGGTTCTGGGTCTCGCGCTCGGGCGGCGTCTCGGGCAGCCCGAAGAAGCGCCGGAAGAAGGGGTCCTCCAGCAGCGGGTTGCGCACGGGCACGCGCCCGCGGGTGAAGATGTTGACCACCCCCGGGGTGACGCGCTCGAGCATGGGGGCGAGCGTGGGGATGGGGGCGCCGTCGGCGCCGACCGGGATGGCGGCAGGGGCCGGCGCGGAGGCCACGAGCCACAGCACGAGCGCCAGCGCGCCCGCCAGGAAGGCGCGGGGTCGCCGGGGCACCCTCATGACGGGAGCACCTCGATGCGCCGGGCGCGGGCCTCGGCGGCCTTGGGCAGCTCCACGGTCAGCACCCCGCGCCGGTAGCGCGCCCTGGCGCGGGCCATGTCCACCGGTGCCGGCAGCTCCAGCGCCCGCTCGAAGCGGCCGTAGGCGCATTCCATGACGTGGTAGCGCCCCGCGCGGCTGACATGGCGGAAGCGCTTCTCGCCGCGGATCACCAGGTAGCCCCCCTCCACGCTCACGTCGAAGTCCTCGGGCTCCATGCCCGGGGCCTCCAGCCGGACCACGATGCGATCGGGCTCCTCGCTCACCTCCGCGGCGAGCAGCCCCCAGCGCGCGGCGCGCCGCACCGCCTGCTCCTCGGCCGTCTCCAGCTCGCCGCCCTCGGCCGGCCGGAAGCGGGTGAGCGCCTCGGCGGCACGCTCGCGCAGGTGCTGCCAGCCCTCCGCCAGCGTCTCCCAGGCGCGGCCGAAACCGGACCGCAGCTGCTCCAGCGTGCTCATGGGGCGTCCTCCTCGTCTTCGGTGGCGCCTGCCCAGGGCCTGAGCATGTGCTCGAGGGCGCGCACCCGCGCCTGCAGGGCGCGGATCTCGTCGAGCAGCTCCAGCACGAGGGCGGCACCGGCCAGGTTGAGCTCGAGGTCGCGCTGCAGGCGCGCCGCGGCCCGCGCCCGCGCCACGGCGCTCGCAGGAAAGCGCCAGCGCAGCGGGCCGCGGCCGCGCGGCTCGAGCAGCCCGACCTCCACCATCTCCATCACCAGCTCGACCCGCAGCCCGCAGGCGCGGGCGAGCTCGCCCAGGCCGAGCTGGGTGGCATCGTCCAGCACCAGCGGCTCGGGCGCCGGCAGGCTGCGATGGCGTTCCCGTGCCATGCCTCCTCCCTCCTAGACTCCCAGATGGCGCCTGGGGTTCATGGGCATCGCCTCGCGCATGCGCCCGTAGAAGTCGCGCCTGGCGGGCGTGTCCGCCGGGGGCGTGACGATCTGGAGCGTCACGTACTGGTCGCCGGGCGGGCTGCCGGGCAGCCCGCGCCCCTTCAGCCGCAGCCTCTTCCCGGACTGGGAGCCGGGCGGCACCTTTAGCGCCACCGGCCCGCCCAGCGTCGGCACCAGGATCTTCGCCCCCAGCGCCGCCTCCCAGGGGGTGATCGGGAGCGTGAGGTGGATGTCGCGGCCCTCGGCGCGGAAATGCGGGTGAGGCGCGAACTCCACCTCCAGGTAGAGGTCGCCCGGGGGGCCGCCGCCGAGGCCCGGGGCCCCCTGGCCCGCCAGCCGGATCTGCTGGCCTTCGGTGACGCCGGCGGGGATGCGCACCTGGATGCGGCGCGTGCGCGAGGACAGGCGCCCGCGCGCGTCCATCTCCGGCACCTGCAGCTCCAGCGTGTGCGTGCCCCCGTGATAGGCCTCCTCGAGCGTGATGCGGATGCGCGCGAAGTGGTCCTGCCCCCGCATGCGGAAGCCCCCGCCCGCGCGCCGCCGCCCGCCAAGGCCGCCGAAGAGGGTCTCGAAGAACTCGCTGAAGCCGCCCGCCTCCTCCGACCCGGCGAAGCCGCCGAAGCCCGCGACCACCTCCTCCCAGTCCGGCGGCGGGCGGAACTCCTGCCCGGCCTGCCAGCCGCTGCCGAGGCGGTCGTAGGCGGCGCGCTTCTCCGGGTCCTTGAGGACCTCGTAGGCCTCGTTGATCTCCTTGAAGCGCTCCTCGGCGTCCGGCGCCTTGCTCACGTCCGGATGGTACTTGCGCGCGAGCCTGCGGTAGGCGCGCTTGATCTCGTCCTGGCTCGCGTTGCGCGGGACGCCGAGGATCTTGTAGTAGTCCTTGTATTCCATCGTCACCCTTCGGGCGCCGCGGACGCCAGGGTCCTGACGCGGCGCGGGCCCGCTCGCGCGGGCCCGCGCCGGCCGGGCGCGCGAGCGCCCATCAGCCCTCGACCTGGATCTTGCGCGGCTGCACGCGCTCGTGCTTGGGGATCACGATCTCGAGCACGCCGTTGCTGCTGCGGGCGCTGATGTGCTCGGGGTCGGCCGTGTCGGGCAGCGTGAAGCGGCGCAGGAAGGTGCCGCGGGCCCGCTCGATGCGGCGGAAATTCTCGCGCTCTTCCTTGGTCTCGCTCTCACGCTCGCCCTTGATGGTGAGCACCCCCTTGTCCATCGTGATCTCGATGTCCTTGGGGTCCACCCCGGGGACGTCGGCCACGATGACGAAGCGGTCGGGCTCCTCGCGGATGTCCACGGCGGGCACCCAGTCGGCCACCGTGCCCTCCTCGTCACGTCCCGGGGCGAGCCCGCGCGCCTCGAACAGCCGGTTGATCTCGTCGTGGAGCTGGTTGATCAGGCTCCAGGGCTCATAGCGGGTGATGGCCATGTCGGTCGCCTCCTTTCGCTGATGGAAACTCTGATCAATCCGCTGCGCGGATTGATCAGCGCGATGGCGCTTCACGGTCCATTTCGATTTTTCGTCGCATCGTCATGCACTTCCCTGTGCATGGGCCCTCCCGCGGCCGTCCATGGCCGCGGGAAAGGTCTGAAAAATCGAGATTTTTCAGACCTTCCTGAACTCTCGCCCGCGCGCGGGCGGCCCCGCGCGGCTAAGGGGTAGATGGGAAGCGGCGTTCGGGTTTTCAAGCGCGGCCTTCCGGCAGGCCGCGGGAAGGCGAGCTGCGCGGTG
>JALSJE010000139.1 GCA_026989495.1 Gammaproteobacteria bacterium
GGGGGCCTAAAGCCTGCCGCCCGGGGGGCCGATGACGTCACGAGGGGCAAGCGAGTCGCGGAAGGGGAAGGAACGAAGAGGAAGGGGCGGATGAAGGGCGCCTGGCGCAGCATCCGGGGCCGCTTCGCGATCATCGCCGGCGCGGTGGTGGCCGGACTGGCGGTGGCGGCCGCGTATGGCACCTGGCGCGTGGCGGAGACGGCGCGCGAGGGGCGCGCGGTGGTGGCGGGGCACGAGCGGGTGCGCGCGCTCCTCGACGAGCTAGGCCGCGCCATGAACGCGGCCGAGCTGGCCCTGTACCGGCACGTGACCTTCCTCGAGCCCGCCGACCGCAAGGCCACGGAGGCCGCCCTGGCGCAGGCGGCCACCGCGCGCGAGGCGCTGGCCGCCGATCCGGTGGTGCGGGCCGATCCCGGGCTGCGGAAGGAGGTCCGGGAGATGGGGGGAGCCCTCGACGGGCTGTCCACGGGCGTGCGTGAGGTGCTCGGCCGGCTGGCGCTTGCCGAGACCCGCTACCCGGGCATGCCCGTGCTCCTCGACGAGCTCTTCCCCACCAACCAGGCCTTTCTCGATGCCCTGCGCACGGCCCTCCAGGAGGCGCGCGAGGCGGTGGAGGAGACCCCGGGGCCGCGCATCCACGAGGCCGTGCATCTCCTGGAGGAGCTGCGCTACGCCTGGTCGCAGCAGGTGAGCCTGGTGCGCCTCTTCATCGCCAACCGCTCCGGCGTGTTCGGCGACCCGGAACGGGCCATGGCCAACAACCTGCACGACCGGGCGCTCTACGTGGAGCGGGTCCAGCGCCTGCTGGGGCGGCTGGAGGCCCTGGGCCGGGACGGCGGGCTTCCCTTCGCCGTCGAGGCGGTGCTGGAGGAGCTGCGCTCGCTCGCGCAGCGCTACGAGGCCATCTTCGCCAAGGCGGTGGGGATCTACCGCTCGGAGGGCTGGCGGGCCGAGATCCCCGTCCTCCGCGAGCGCGTCATGCCCGCGCAGGCGCGCTTCTGGAAGGCGATGGCCCGCTCGGAGGGACGGCTCGCCCGGCTGGCGCGCGCGCAGGCGGACGCTTCCCAGCGCGCCGCCGCGGTGCTGTCCTCGATCCTGTGGCTGTTCGCCCTCGGCGTGGGCGGCCTGGTGATCGCGGCCTATGTGGCCTTCGGACGCCTCGTGCATCGCCCGCTCGCGGTGGTGGCCCGGGCCATGGAGCGCGAAGGGGCCGGGGGCGAGGCGCCCCCGCTACCCCCGGTGCAGGTGGAGGAAGTGGCCCAGCTCGTGCGCGCTTTCGACGGGATGCGCTCGCAGGTGCGCCAGCGGGAACGGCGCCTGCAGGCCATCCTCGACCACGCTGCCGAGGGCGTGGTGACCATGGACGCCGCCGGGCGCATCGAAGGCTTCAACCGCGCCGCCGAGCGGCTCTTCGGTTACCGCGCCGAGGAGGTGACCGGCGCCGACGTGATGACCCTGGTGCCGCCGGAGGACCGCCCGCGCTACCGGCGCTGGCTGCGCAGGCTGGCCTCGGGACGAGAGACGGGTACCCGCAAGCCGGTCATGGGGAACGGCCTCAGGCGCGACGGGACGCGTTTCTCCCTGGAGATGAGCCTGAGCACGCTCGATTTCGAGGGGCGCCGGCTGGTCATCGCGCTGGTCTCGGACGTGAGCGAGCGCGAGGCCATGGTGGAGCACCTGCGCGAGCTCGCCGAGCGCGACGCCCTCACCGGGATCTACAACCGCCACTACCTGATGCAGGAGCTGGAGCGGGCGGTGGAGCGCGCCCGCCGTGGGCAGGGCTCGCCCTGCGGCCTGCTCTACATCGACCTCGACAACTTCAAGTACGTCAACGACACGCTCGGGCACCTGGCGGGCGACCGGGTGCTGCGGGAGGTCACGGACCTGCTGCGCCGGCGCGTGCGGCGCGGCGACCTCCTCGCCCGTCTCGGCGGCGACGAGTTCGCCGTGCTCCTCTACGGCGTGGACGAGGACGCGGCGCTCGCCGCGGCCGAGGGCTACCGGCGCCAGCTCGCCGGCTACACCGTTCGCCACGAGGGGACCGTGATCGACGTCGGCTGCTCGATCGGCGTGGCGGTGCTCACCCCCGACACCGAAAGCAAGGAGGACCTGCTGGCGCGTGCGGACCTCGCCGTGCACCTGGCCAAGCGCGCCGGGCGCAACCGCGTGCACCTGTTCCGGCCCGAGGACCGTGGCGACCTCGAAGCCATGTCCGCCGACATCGGCTGGGTGCGCCGCATCCGCCGGGCCATCGCCGAGGACCGCTTCGTGCTCGCCTGCCAGCCCATCGTGCGCTGCGCCGACCGCAGCGTGCACGGCTACGAGGTGCTGGTGCGCATGAGGGACGAGCGCGGCGAGACCGTGCAGCCCGGCGGCTTCCTGCCCTCGGCCGAGCGCTTCGGCCTCATGGCCGAGATCGACCGCTGGGTGGTGGACAAGGCGCTCGCCCTGCTGGCCGAGCAGCACCGCAGGGGGCGGACGGCGAGCTACGCCATCAACCTCTCGGCCCAGTCCGTGGGCGATCCGGGCATGCTGCGCTTCATCACCGCGGCCCTGGAGCGCGCCGGCGTGGACGCTTCCTGCGTGTGCTTCGAGATCACCGAGACCGTGGCCATCACCAACATGGCCCGGGCCACGGCGTTCCTGCGCGGGCTGCGGGCCCTCGGCTGCGCCACCGCCCTGGACGACTTCGGCGTGGGCTACTCTTCCTTCGCCTACCTCAAGGACCTGCCCGTGGACCGGGTCAAGATCGACGGCTCCTTCGTGCGCGGGCTCGAGCACGACCGCCTCAAGCAGGCCATGGTGCGCGCCATGAACGAGGTGGCCCATGCCCTGGGCAAGGAGACGGTGGCCGAGTGCGTGGAGACCGAGGCCGCGCTCGTGGTGCTGACCGAGATCGGCGTGGACTACGGCCAGGGCTTCCTCCTCGGGCGCCCCACGCGCGCCCGGGCGCAGGCCGCGGGCCTGGTGGTGGTGCCGGGGGAGCGGCGCGGCCCGGCCTGAGCGGGCGCTTTCCCCGGCGTCTTTCCCCGGGGTAGAATCCGCCGCCTTGCGCGGACAGGCAGGGGAGCCAGCCCGATGGCCTATCAGCATATCGAGGTCCCGGAGCGGGGTGCGCCCGTCCGGGTGGACGCGGATGGGGCCCTGCAGGTCCCGGACCGGCCCCTGATTCCCTTCATCGAGGGCGACGGCATCGGCGTGGACATCACGCCGGTGATGCGGCGCGTGGTGGACGCCGCGGTGGAGAAGGCCTACGGCGGCGCGCGCGCCATCGCCTGGATGGAGATCTACGCCGGCGAGAAGGCCACGCGCGTGTACGGGGCCGACGTGTGGCTGCCGGAGGAGACGCTGGCGGCCATCCGCGAGTTCAAGGTCGCGATCAAGGGGCCGCTCACCACGCCCGTGGGCGGCGGCATCCGCTCCCTCAACGTGGCCCTGCGTCAGGAGCTCGACCTCTACGTGTGCCTGCGTCCGGTGCGCTACTTCCCGGGCACGCCCAGCCCCCTCAAGCATCCGGAGAAGACCGACATGGTCATCTTCCGGGAGAACTCCGAGGACATCTATGCCGGCATCGAGTGGCCGGCGGGCTCGCCCGAGGCGCGCCGGGTGATCGAGTTCCTGCAGCGCGAGATGGGCGTCACCCAGATCCGCTTCCCCGCCACCTCCGGCATCGGCGTCAAGCCGGTCTCGGAGGAGGGGACCAGGCGTCTCGTGCGCAAGGCGATCCGCTACGCCATCGACGAGCGGCGCCCCTCGGTCACCCTCGTGCACAAGGGCAACATCATGAAGTACACCGAGGGCGCCTTCCGCGACTGGGGCTACGCGCTCGCCCGGGAGGAGTTCGGCGCCGAGCCCCTGGACGGCGGCCCCTGGCACGTGATCGAGGCCGAGGGCCACCGCGTCATCGTCAAGGACGTGATCGCCGATGCCTTCCTGCAGCAGATCCTGCTGCGGCCGGAGGAGTACAGCGTCATCGCGACCCTGAACCTCAACGGCGATTACATATCGGACGCCCTCGCCGCCCAGGTGGGTGGCATCGGCATCGCCCCCGGCGCCAACCTCTCCGACGACACCGCGCTCTTCGAGGCCACCCACGGCACCGCGCCCAAGTACGCCGGCCAGGACAAGGTCAATCCTTCCTCCCTCATCCTCTCGGCCGAGATGATGCTGCGCCACCTGGGCTGGCGCGAGGCCGCCGACCTCGTCGTCCAGGGGATCGCCGGTGCCATCGCCGCCCGCACCGTCACCTACGACCTCGCCCGCCTCATGGAGGGCGCGACCGAGGTGAGCTGCTCCGGCTTCGGCGCGGCCGTGATCGAGCACATGTGAAGCCGGGCGCCGGCGGCCCGTCGGCCGGGCTGCCGGCCTGTCGCCTTCCTTGCCGCCACGGAGGGGCCAGGACCCCTGAAAGCCATGCCGGGTCAATGGTTTGCGCAGGTGGCACGGCCTGTGCTACCTCTATGGTGGGCACACGGCGCCGCCCTGCGGTGCCGGATGGCCCCGGAGCGGACTCTGGTAGAATCCCAGGAGCCATGGGGGAGCAGCGCAAGCACGGAACCGACCACGGGCTCGTCGTGGAGGAGGCGCGGCCGCGGCTCAAGCCGCCGCGCATGTACAAGGTGGTGCTCCTCAACGACGACTACACGCCCATGGACTTCGTGGTGCGTGTGCTGGAGAAGTTCTTCGGCATGAGCCGGCCCCGCGCCACGCAGATCATGCTCCAGGTGCACACGCGCGGGAAGGGCGTGTGCGGCATCTACACCTACGAGATCGCAGAGACCAAGGTGGCCCAGGTCAACGAGTACTCGCGGCGGCATCAGCACCCGCTGCTGTGCACGATGGAGGAGGCCTGAGCGCCCGATGAGGTGACGCCGCCATGCTGAGCAAGGAACTCGAGCAGACCCTCAACCTGGCCTTCAAGGAGGCGAGGGAGAAGCGGCACGAGTTCGTCACCGTCGAGCACCTGCTGCTCGCCCTGCTCGACAACCCGACGGCGGCGGAGGTGCTCAAGGCCTGCGGCGCCAACCTGGACCGGCTCAAGCGCGACCTGGTCAGCTTCCTCGAGGAGACCACCCCGCTGCTGCCGCCCCACGATCCGCGCGAGACCCAGCCTACCCTGGGCTTCCAGCGGGTGCTGCAGCGGGCGGTCTTCCACGTGCAGTCCTCGGGCAAGAAGGAGGTCACCGGCGCCAACGTGCTGGTGGCCATCTTCAGCGAGCAGGACTCGCAGGCGGTCTACTTCCTCAACAAGCAGAACATCACGCGCCTCGATGTCGTGAACTACATCTCGCACGGCATCTCCAAGGTGCATGGCGAGGAGGAGGGCGAGGGCCTGTCCTCGTCCTCGGGGGAGGAGGAGGGCGGCGACCAGGCCGCGCGCAAGCCGCTCGAGCAATACGCCACCAACCTCAACCAGCTCGCGCGCCAGGGCAGGATCGACCCCCTCATCGGGCGCCGCGCCGAGATCGAGCGCACCATCCAGATCCTGTGCCGGCGGCGCAAGAACAATCCGCTCCTGGTGGGCGAGGCCGGCGTGGGCAAGACCGCCATCGCCGAGGGGCTCGCCAAGATGATCGTGGACGGCGAGGTCCCGGAGGTGCTCGCCAACTGCACCATCTACTCGCTCGACCTGGGCGCGCTCGTGGCCGGCACCAAGTACCGCGGCGACTTCGAGAAGCGCCTCAAGGCCGTGCTGGCGCAGCTCAGGAAGGAGCGCAACGCCATCCTCTTCATCGACGAGATCCACACCATCATCGGCGCGGGCGCGGCCTCGGGCGGCGTCATGGATGCCTCCAACCTGATCAAGCCCATGCTCGCCTCGGGCGAGCTGCGCTGCATCGGCTCCACCACCTACCAGGAGTTCCGCGGCATCTTCGAGAAGGACCGTGCGCTCGCGCGCCGCTTCCAGAAGATCGACGTGGTCGAGCCCACGGTGGATGAGACCTACGAGATCCTCAAGGGCCTCAAGTCGCGCTTCGAGGAGCACCACGGGGTGCGCTACTCCAACCGCGCCCTGCGCGCGGCGGCCGAGCTCGCGGCGAGATACATCAACGACCGCCATCTGCCGGACAAGGCCATCGACGTCATCGACGAGGCGGGCGCCAGCCAGCGCCTGCTGCCGCCCTCCAGGCGCAAGAAGACGGTGGGCGTGGCCGACATCGAGCAGATCGTGGCCAAGATGGCGCGGGTCCCTCCGAAGTCGGTCTCGGCCTCGGACAAGGAGGCCCTGCGCAGCCTGGAGCGCGACCTCAAGATGGTGGTCTTCGGCCAGGACGAGGCCATCGAGACGCTCGCCGCCGCCATCAAGATGGCCCGCTCCGGCCTCGGCAACGAGCGCAAGCCCATCGGCTGCTTCCTGTTCGCAGGACCCACGGGGGTGGGCAAGACCGAGGTCAGCCGCCAGCTCGCCATGATCCTCGGCATCGAGCTCATCCGTTTCGACATGTCCGAGTACATGGAGCGGCATACGGTCTCGCGCCTCATCGGCGCGCCGCCGGGCTACGTGGGCTTCGACCAGGGCGGGCTGCTGACCGAGGCCATCATCAAGCATCCGCACGCGGTGCTGCTGCTCGACGAGATCGAGAAGGCCCACCCGGACGTGTTCAACCTGCTGCTGCAGGTGATGGACCACGGCACGCTCACGGACAACAACGGCCGCAAGGCGGACTTCCGCAACGTCATTCTCATCATGACGACCAACGCCGGCGCCGAGCAGATGAGCCGGCCCTCCATCGGCTTCACGCAGCAGGACCACTCCAGCGACGGCATGGAGGTGATCCGGCGCACCTTCAGCCCGGAGTTCCGCAACCGGCTCGACGCCATCATCCAGTTCAAGCCCCTGGACAAGGCCACCATCGCGCACGTGGTGGACAAGTTCATCTTCGAGCTCGAGGCCCAGCTCCAGGAGCGCAAGGTCACCCTGGAGGTGGACGAGGACGCCCGTGCCTGGCTCGCCGAGCACGGCTTCGACGACAAGATGGGCGCCCGTCCCATGGCGCGCGTGATCCAGGAGCACATCAAGAAGCCGCTCGCCGAGGAGCTGCTCTTCGGGCGGCTGGCCGGCGGCGGCCACGTGCGCATCGGTGCCGCGGACGGAGCGCTCACCTTCGACATCGAGCCCGCCGAGGAGAAGGTCCACTAGCCGCGGCGCGCCCCTCCCGGAGCGGGGTGCCTGCCCGCCCCGCAGCGGCGGGGTCCGGCCAGGGTGGCGCTGGTGTGCGGCTTCCCGCAGATCCCGCCGGGCTGCCTGCCGGCCGTCCCGCGATGCGCGGCTGGAAGCCGCGCCTGCGGGAAGGGGAGGTCGGGTCGTCCCGCCTGCGGCGCTGCGACGCTTCCCGGCGCGGCTGGAAGGAAGCCGCGCCTACGCCCCGTGTCCGCGCCGCCGCCTCGTGGTCCCGCAGGCGGGTGGTGGTGGCGGAGAGGCTTTGCCGGGGAGCGGGGCTCTGGAACTCGGCGGCGGGCGGCGCTCCCCGCGGCTGGCCGCTGCGCGGCCCCGTGTCCGCGCCGCCGCCTCGTCCCCGCTGACGGCGGGATGCCGGAAGCTGAGGCCGTGCCGTGGGATGGCGCTCCGGGGCTCGGCGGCGGGCGGCGCTTCCCGGCGCGGCTGGAAGCCGCGCCTACGCCCCGTGTCCGCGCCGCTACCTCAGGCGGTAGACGATGCGGCCCTTGGTGAGGTCGTAGGGGGTGAGCTGGACGACCACGCGGTCGCCGGTGAGGAT
>JALSJE010000140.1 GCA_026989495.1 Gammaproteobacteria bacterium
TTCCATTTCCTACTGGGGAAGTCAACTATACGGCAGGGCGCGGGGCGCGTCTTCCCTGCGGACGTGGGGGGAGTGGCGGCCGGAGCCCGCGCACCTCTGGAAGCCATCTCAGAAAGGAAACTCTGAAGGAAACTCTGATCAATCCGCTGCGCGGATTGATCAGAGTTTCCTTCAGATTCGGGACCCTGCCGGCGGTTACCTTCAGGGCGCGGCACCGCGGCAAGGTGCCACCGACAGAGGCCGGATGCAAGCATGCAGTCGACCCCCCCTCACCTCAGCCCCTGGCAGCACGGGCGGCGTCCATGTAAGACCTTCCGAAAGATCGGACCAAGGGGCGGGAGGGGTTGACAAGCAGAGAGGAATATTAGAAACTGCAGATACGCTGATTGACCGGACCGGTACTCAGCGATCGACTCCTCCATCCTCCTTTGGTGGTTTTTGGCGCGGCTCCCACTTGCCGCGCCTTTTTTTTGGCCCTCCTGCCGTTCCCGCGGGCGGCTCCCTCTCGAGGGCGCATCGGGTCGGTGTGCGCGGAGTGCACCCCCGTCTCCACCCCCGCCATCCCGTGGGCGGCTGGAGCAGGACACCGGGAGGCAGCCCTTGTGCCCGCGCCGGCCGGCCGCTATGCTATGCCGCCTTCCCCGCCGGGGAAAGGTTGGCTTTTCCTCGCTTTCGGAGACGGACCATGCGGACCTACAGCGCGAGGCCCGAGACGGTGCGGCGTGACTGGTACGTGGTGGATGCCACGGGAAAGACCTTGGGGCGGCTCGCCTCCGAGATCGCGCGCCGCCTGCGCGGCAAGCACAAGCCCGTATACACGCCGCACGTGGATACCGGCGACTACATCATCGTGGTCAACGCCGCGAAGATCCGCGTCACCGGGCGCAAGCTCACGGACAAGGTCTACCACTGGCACACGGGCTACCCCGGCGGCATCAAGTCCATCACGCTGGAGAAGCTGCTCGCCAAGCACCCGGAGCGGGTGATCGAACGCGCCGTGCGCGGCATGCTGCCGCGAAATCCTCTCGGGCGGGCCATGTTCAAGAAGCTCAAGGTGTACGCGGGCCCGGACCATCCGCATCAGGCCCAGCAGCCCAAGCCGCTGGACATCTGAGCGCAGCTCCGGAGCACTCACATGGCACAGGTCCAGAACTACTACTACGGCACCGGCCGGCGCAAGACCTCCACTGCGCGCGTCTTCCTCAAGGAGGGCGGCAGCGGCCAGATCGTGGTCAACGGCCGCCCCCTCGACCGGTACTTCGGGCGCGAGACCGCCCGCATGATCGTGCGCCAGCCGCTGGAGCTGGTGCAGATGGCCGACCGCTTCGATATCAAGGTGACGGTCAAGGGCGGCGGCATCAGCGGGCAGGCGGGCGCCATCCGCTTGGGGCTCGCCCGCGCCCTCATCGCCTACGACGAGAGCCTCCGGCCCGCGCTGCGCAAGGCCGGCTTCGTCACCCGCGACGCGCGCATGGTCGAGCGCAAGAAGCCCGGCCTCCACAAGGCCCGCAAGCGGCCGCAATACTCCAAGCGCTGAGAGCAGGCCGGGCCTGCGCCGCCTGCCACAGGCGGGGAAAGGTGCCCCGCAGGCGGCACCGGGGATCCGGGCTTGTCGGTCCTGGCATCGGCCTGTATCTTTTTGAAAGCGTTTTGGGGGATCGTCTAGCGGTAGGACGGCGGGCTCTGGACCCGCTAACCCAGGTTCGAATCCTGGTCCCCCAGCCATCCCCCTGTCACAGGCCCCGGCCTCCCGCCGGGGCCTGTCGTTTCCGGACGGCCCCCCCTTGACAGCCTCCGTGTTCCGTCTATTCTCAGTCTTAGACTAAGTCTAGAGTCTAGGTCGTTAAACGGCTGCCACCGGCAGGGTGGCCTTGCGAAAGGCCCCAAGGGGCCAGGAACGAGACAGCCGGAGGAGAGGAAGAACCATGCGTCTCGACCGTAGCCTGAGGATCCTACTGATGGCCGGCACCTGCTGGGCCGGTGCGGCACTGGCGGCGCCGCCGCTGGGCCTGCCCCCAGTGCCGGTCCCCGAAGGCAACCCCATCACGCCCGAGAAGGTGAAGCTCGGCGAGCGGCTCTTCCACGAGAAGCGCTTCAGCGCCGACGGCTCCGTGAGCTGCGCCACCTGCCACAAGCCCGAGCTAGCCTTCACCGACGGCCTGCCCGTGGCCGAGGGCATCCGCAAGCAGAAGGGCACGCGCAACACGCCCACGGTGGTGAACGCCGCCTTCTACACCAGCCAGTTCTGGGACGGGCGCCGCCCCAGCCTGGAGGAGCAGGCCAAGGACCCCTTCGTCAACCCCATCGAGCACGGGCTCGAGAGCCATGGGCCCATTCTCGAGGTGGTGCGCACCGATCCGCAGTACCGTGCGCAATTCCGCAGGGTCTTCGGCGTGACGCCGGACGAGATCACCATCGACCATGTGGTGCAGGCCATCGCCGCCTTCGAGCGTACGGTCATCTCCGGCGACTCGCCCTTCGACCGCTACCTCTACGGCGGCGACAAGACGGCGCTGTCGGAATCGGCCATCCGCGGACTCAAGGTCTTCCGCACCAAGGGCCGCTGCGTGGACTGCCACAAGATCGAGCAGACCAGCGCCACCTTCACCGACAACGACTTCCACAACCTCGGGGTGGGCTTCAAGCGCATCGCCCCGCGTCTGCACGAGATCGTGGCCAGGTTCCGTGAGGCCAGGGCCCGGGGGGCGGATCTCGACGAGTCGGTGCTGACCGAGGCCGAGGTCTCGGAGCTCGGCCGCTTCGCCGTCACCGGGCGCATCTCCGATCTGGGGCGCTTCAAGACGCCGACCCTGCGCAACGTCGCCGTCACCGCCCCCTACATGCACGACGGCAGCCTCAAGACTCTGGAGGAAGTCGTCGAGTTCTACGACAAGGGCGGCGAGGCCAACGACTTCCTCGACGGCGGCATCCGGCCGCTCAAGCTCACCGAGCAGGAGAAGAGGGACCTGGTCGAGTTCCTCAGGTCCCTGACCAGCCCGCGCTTCGCCAGGGCCGCCCGCGCGCAGGGTGCCTCCGGCGCGGATGCCGTGCGTACGGCGCAGGCCCGGTAGCCAGCATGCCGCCCGCGGCCCCCTTGGTGCGACGGGCGGGCAGGTTCATGCCAGGAGGAGTGGAGCCATGAGCGTAGAGAAGATCACCCGCAGGAGCTTTCTGAAGCGGGCCGGTGCGGTCGCCGCGGCGGCCGCCGCCCCGGTCTCGCTGGTGGAGATCGCCTGGGGCAGGTCGGATGCCCGCAACTTCACCTTCGCCTACATCTCCGACTCGCATCTCACCCAGATCAAGGGGACGAAGTTCGTCTCCAACTTCGACAGGGGGCTCAAGCGCGCCATCGCCGAGGTCAACTTCATGAGCCCGAAGCCCGACTTCGTGGTCTTCGGCGGCGATCTCGCCCAGCTCGGCAAGCGCGCCGAGATCGACCACGGGCTCGAGCTCATGTCCGCCCTGCGCGCCCCCGTCAAATGGGTGGTGGGCGAGCACGACTTCTACCTCGACATGGGCGAGTACTGGGCCGAGAAGGTGGCTCCCCTGCACTACAGCTTCGACCACAAGGGGGTCCACTTCGTGGTCCTCAACAGCATCCTCACCTACGAGGACTGGATCCGGAAATGGAGCACGCCCGAAGAGCGCATGCTCGCCATGGCGCGCCTGGACAACCCCCAGGGCTCGCCCTTCATGGTCGGCGACGCGCAGATCCGGTGGCTGCGCAAGGACCTCGCCGGGGTCTCCTCGGACACACCCGTGGTGGTGCTCTCGCACTCGCCGCTCTACAAGGTCTTCAAGCCCTGGAACTTCTGGACCGACGACGCCGAGAAGGTGCAGGCCGAGCTCAAGCGCTTCCGCAAGGTCACGGTCATCCACGGACACGTGCACCAGGTGCTCTACAACCAGATCGGCAACATCAGCTTCTACGCCATGATGTCCACCGCCTGGCCGTGGCCCTATCCCGTGAGCTACGTGCAGGTCCCGAACGCCGTCCCCAAGCTCACCGTGTTCATGAACCGCGCCGATCCCCACAGCGAGCGCGACGGCACCGGCTGGGGCTGGCTGGACCTCGACAGCGGCCGGGCGGCCATGCACTACGAGCTGTGGGAGAACCGCCCGCGCACGGTGCGCTTCGACCCCAAGACGGGCCGGCCGGTGGATACGGTCTATCAGGACCCGGACAAGCGCATCCCGCCCCAGATGCATTACTGATGGCGGTGCAGGTTCGGGCGCGGAAGGACACAGGAGGAGCGAGGACCATGCGGTACCACGACACGCTCAAGCACTTCATGGCCGCGGGCGCGGCGGCGCTGGCGCTGGGGGCGGCATCCGCCGGCGCGGACGAATTCACCCGGGCGGATCTCGAGAAGTGGCGCAAGGAGTTCATGGCGGTGGTGCAGGAGGGCGAGCGGCTCTTCCATAGCGGCAAGCTCGGGGGCAATACGGTCTCCTGCGACATGTGCCACCCCAACGCCAGCAACACCCATCCGGAGACCTACCCCAAGTTCCAGAAGCAGCTCGGCGAGGTGGCCACGCTGCGCCAGATGATCAACTGGTGCATCGAGAACCCGCTGGAGGGCAAGCCGCTGCCGCTCGACGACCCGCGCATGGTCGCGCTCGAGGCCTACATCACCTACGAGCGCCGGGGCGTCAAGCTCGACCCGGGCAAGCACTGAGCCCCCAGCGGGCCATGCGCGCTCCGGCGGGGCCGGCGCGCCGGCCCCGCTTCTTTTCGGCCCTTCCGCCTTGCTCGTGCGCGCCTCCCTCGTCGAGGCGCATCGCGGCCGGCGTGCGCCGGCAGGGCGCTTGGCAGCGCCGGCCGCTCCCTCGAGGAAGGGAAAGGGGGAGAGCGCGGCTGGCTGCGACCCGACCCCACGATGATGCCCTGGGGCGGCGGGGCCTGCAGGCGGCCGGCAGGGCCGTGCAGCCACCTCCCTGCAGACGGTCGTCGGGCCCGGGCCTGCTAGAATGGGCGCCCTTCCGGCGGCGGGCCCCATGAGCGAAACCCAGCGCATCCGCGAGATCCCCTACAACTACACCTCCTTCTCGGACCGCGAGATCGTGGTCCGCTTCCTGGGCGAGCCCATGTGGGAGGTGATCGAGCGGCTTCGCGCCTCGCGCCGCACGGGGATCTCGGCGCGCCTCCTGTTCGAGGTGCTGGGCGACCTCTGGGTGGTCACCCGCAACCCCTTCCTGCAGGAGGACCTGCTCGCCGACCGGCGCCGGCGCGAGGCACTGGTGGCAGCCATGCGCCGCCGCATCGCCGAGGTCGAGGCCCGCGCCGAGGGCAACCCGCTGGCGCTCAGGCTCGCCACCGCGGCGCGCGAAGCGGTGTCGCGCTTCGAGGCCTGGTTCCCGCGCCAGCGCGCGCTGCGCCGCCGGGCCCTGCGGGCGCTCGCCCGCGCCACCCGCCGCGAGAACGTGGACTTCTCCCCCTACGCGCGGGTGGCCCACGCCACGGACGCCACCGACTGGCGCGTGGAGCTGCCCTTCGTGGTCGTCTCGCCCGACACCGAGGCCGAGGTGGCGGCCGTGGTGCGCGCCTGCATCGAGCTCGGGCTCACCGTCATCCCCCGCGGCGGCGGCACGGGCTACACCGGCTCGGCCGTGCCGCTCGACGAGGCGAGCGCCGTCGTCAACACCGAGAAGCTGGAGGGACTGGGGCCGGTGGAGCTGCGTGCCTTGCCGGGCGTGGACGGCGAGGTGCCCACCATCCGTGCCGAGGCGGGGGTGGTCACGCGCCGCGTGGCCGAGGCGGCCGAGCGGGCCGGATATGTCTTCGCCGTGGACCCCACCTCGCAGGACGCCTGCACCATCGGCGGCAATATCGCCATGAACGCCGGCGGCAAGAAGGCGGTGCTGTGGGGCACCACGCTCGACAACCTCGTCTCCTGGCGCATGGTCACGCCCGACGGCGATTGGCTGGAGATCGAGCGCATCGGCCACAACCTCGGCCGCATCCACGACCAGCCCGAGGTGCGCTTCCGCATCACCCGCTACGGGCCGGACGGGCGCAGCCCGCGCGGGGAGCCGGAGGAGATCCGGGTGCCCGGCGCGGCCCTGCGCAAGTCGGGTCTGGGCAAGGACGTCACGGACAAGTTCCTCGCCGGCATCCCGGGCGTGCAGAAGGAGGGCTGCGACGGCATCGTCACCTCGGCGGTGTTCGTGCTGCACCGCTTACCCGCCCACACCCGCACCGTGTGCCTGGAGTTCTTCGGCGCCGACCTGCGCCCGGCGGTGGAGGCCATCGTGGCGGTGAAGGCCCATGTCGAGGCCCGCCCCGGCGTGGTGCTGTCCGGCCTGGAGCACCTGGACGAGCGCTATCTCAAGGCCGTCGGCTACGCCAGCAAGGCCCCGCGCCGGGAGCGCCCGCGCATGGTGCTGCTCGCCGACATCTCCGGTGACGACGAGACCGCCGTGGCCGCGGCCGCCTCCGAGGTGGTGCGCATCGCCAACGCGCGCGAGGGCGAGGGCTTCGTGGCCGCGAGCCCCGAGGCGCGCCGGCGCTTCTGGGCCGACCGCGCGCGCACCGCCGCCATCGCCGCCCACACCAACGCCTTCAAGATCAACGAGGACGTGGTGATCCCGCTCGAGCGCCTCGCCGACTACACCGAAGGCGTCGAGCGCATCAACATCGAGCACTCCATCGCCAACAAGCTGCGTATCGTCGCGGCGGTGGAGGCCTTCGTGGCCGGCCCCATGGCGGCGGTCCGGGAGGGGCGCGACTACGAGGCCTCGGCCGAGCTGGACGCCATCCTCGAGGGCAAGCGCCAGGCCGCGCGCGAGCTGCTCGCGCGGGTGCGCTCGCGCTGGGAGGCCCTGCTCGCGGCGCTCGACGAGCCCGCGGCCGACCACCCGGAGCTGCTCGACGAGGCCGCCCGCGCCGCCCTGCGCCCGGGCGACACCCTCGCCGACCTGCTCCTGCGGCGGGCGCTGCGGGTCTCCTACAGGCGCGAGGTGCGCCGGCCGCTGGAGGAGATCTTCACCGGCGAGGCCTTCGCCCCCGTGCGCCGGCGGCTCGACGCCATCCACGCCGAGATCCGCGCGAGCCGCCTGTTCGTGGCCCTGCACATGCACGCGGGCGACGGCAACGTCCACACCAACATCCCGGTCCTGTCCAGCGACTACCACATGCTGCGCGAGGCCGAACGCATCGTGGACCGCATCATGGCGCTGGCCCGCCGCCTCGGCGGGGTCATCTCCGGCGAGCACGGCATCGGCATCACCAAGCTGCGGTACCTGGAGCCCGAGGCGATCGAGGCCTTCGCCGCCTACAAGCGCCGCGTCGATCCCGAGGGGCGCTTCAACCGCGGCAAGCTCCTGCCCGGCGGGGGGCTCGAGCGCGCCTACACGCCCTCGCTGCGTCTGGTGCAGCAGGAGGCCCTGATCCTGGAGGAGAGCGCCCTCGGCGCCCTCAACGACGACATCCGCCACTGCCTGCGCTGCGGCAAGTGCAAGCCGGTCTGCAGCACCCATGTCCCCCGCGCGAACCTGCTGTACTCGCCGCGCAACAAGATCCTCGCCGCCGGCATGCTCGTCGAGGCCTTCCTCTACGAGGAGCAGACCCGGCGCGGCGTGTCCGTACGCCACTTCGAGGAGCTCGCCGACGTGGCCGACCACTGCACGGTCTGCCGCAAGTGTGCCGCCCCGTGTCCGGTGGACATCGACTTCGGCGAGGTCACCATGCGCATCCGGTCCATCCTGCGCGAGCGGGCCGGGCGCTGCGGCAGCCCCGCCACGCGCGCCGCCATGGCCTTCCTGAACCTCACCGACCCGCGCATGGTGCATGCAGGCCGGGCCCTGCTCGCGCGCGCGGGCTTCGGGATGCTGCGCGCGGTCCACACCGCCGCGCGCCGTCTCGGACTGGTGGGGCCGCGCGCCGAGCGGCGGCCGCCTGCACCCACCACCGGACGCCCGCGCGTGGCGGCCCAGGTGCTGCACTTCGTGCGCCGCCCGGTGGAGGCCGAGGTCCCCGCGCGCACCATGCGCCAGGCGCTCGGGCTCGGCGCCGAGCGCGACGTGGTGCCCATCCTGCGCGACCCGGCGCGCGCGGGCGAGGACACCGAGGCCGTGCTCTACTTTCCCGGCTGCGGCTCGGAGCGGCTGTTCGGGCAGGTGGGGCTCGCCACGCTGGCGATGCTGTGGGAGACGGGGGCGCGCACCGTGCTCCCGCCCGGCTACCTCTGCTGCGGCTACCCCCAGCGCGCCGCCGGCGACGAGGTGCGCGCCCGCCGCATCGTCACCGACAACCGGGTGCTGCTGCACCGCATGGCCAACGGGCTCGCCTGGCTCGACATACGCGCCGTCATCGTCTCCTGCGGCACCTGCATGGACCAGCTCGACGCCTACGAGCTCGGCCAGGTCTTCCCGGGCGCACGTCTCGTGGACATCCACGAGTACCTGCTGGAGCGGGGCGTGCGCATGGAAGGCGGCGGGCGCCCGCGCTACCTGTTCCATGACCCCTGCCACAGCCCCCTCAGGACCTACGGGGCGGCCGAGGTGGCCCGCGCGCTCACGGGGCAGGACGTGCCGCTCACCGATCGTTGCTGCGGCGAGGCCGGCACCTTCGCCGTCTCCCGCCCGGACGTGGCGGTGCAGGTGCGCTTCCGCAAGGTCGAGTCGTTGCGTGCGGCCCTCCAGGCGCTCAAGGGCCGGTCGCATGCGGCCCCCCGTGAGGCGTGGGCGAGCGGCATGTCCGGGGGTTCGGGATCGGAGCCGGAGCCCGGCCCTGCCGCCTCCGGGCGCGGCGCCGCTTCCCGCGACCGGCCGCTGCGCGACCCCGTGTCCGCGGCGCCCGGCGAAGCCAAGGTGCTCACCGCGTGCCCCGCGTGCCTGCAGGGGCTGTCGCGCTACCGCCTCGACACCGGCCTCGAGGCCGACTACCTGGTGGTGGAGCTCGCGCGCCGGCGGTTGGGGCCGGACTGGCAGGCGCGCTTCCTCGAGCGCGTCCGGCGCGGCGGCATCGAGCGGGTGATGCTGTGAGGGAAGAGACGTGAGGCGGGCGGCGGGTGCCGCGTGACCTCCCGCTCGCCTCCCGTCTCCCGCCTGTCGCCCTTACAATATAGAGGTGTGGGGGACGTGGGTCGCTTCCTCGTCATCCTGGGTCTGGTGCTGGTGGCGGTGGGGCTTCTCCTGCCGCTCCTGGGCAAGCTCGGCCTCGGGCGTCTGCCGGGCGACATCGTGATCGAGCGCGACGGCTTCCGCCTCTATATTCCCTTGATGACCTCGCTCCTGGTGAGCCTGGTCCTCACCCTCATCCTCTGGCTCATCAACCGGTAAGGGAGCCCCCCTCCCAGACCCTCCCCCCCCGCGCGGCGGGTAAAGGCCGGGGTGGGGGCCGGATACCGGGCCCGTCTCCTCAGGCCTCGAGCACGCGCACGCCGTCGGCGGTGCCCAGGATCAGGAGGTCGGCAGGGCGCAGGGCGAAGATGCCCACCGTCACCACGCCCGGGATATCGTTGATCTCGGACTCCATCTTCGCCGGCTCCATGATCCGTAAGTTGCGCACGTCCAGGATCTGGTTGCCGTTGTCCGTGACGAAGCCCTCGCGCAGCACCGGCTGGCCACCCATGGCCGCCAGGCGCCGGGCCACCAGGCTGCGGGCCATGGGGATCACCTCCACCGGGAGGGGGAACTCGCCCAGCACGTCCACCAGCTTGGACTCGTCGGCGATGCAGACGAACTTGCGGCTCGCCGCGGCCACGATCTTCTCGCGGGTGAGCGCTCCGCCGCCGCCCTTGATGAGCTGCAGATGCCGGTTGGCCTCGTCGGCCCCGTCCACGTAGAGGGGGAGCTCGCCTGCCTCGTTCAGATCCAGCACGGGGATGCCGTGGGCGCGCAGGCGCTCTTCGGTGGCCTTGGAGCTCGCCACCGTCCCCTCGATGCGCCCCTTGATCTCGGCCAGGGCGTCGATGAAGTGGTTGGCGGTGGAGCCGGTGCCCACCCCGATGATCGTGCCGGCCTCCACGTGCTCGATGGCCGCGCGCGCGGCGCGCTGCTTCATCGCCTCTTTGTCCATCGCGTCGCTCTCCCCGAGTTGGTGCGGATTTGCGCGAGATGATACCGTTACGGCCGAACCGCGGCCACGGCTCCACGAAATGCCCCGGCGCTACATCGAGAAGATCCTGACCGCGCGCGTCTACGACGTCGCGCGGCAGACGCCGCTCGACGAGGCGGCGGGGCTGAGCGCGCGCCTCGGCAATCGCGTACGCCTCAAGCGCGAGGACCTGCAGCCGGTCTTCTCCTTCAAGCTGCGCGGGGCCTACAACAAGCTGGTCTCGCTGCCGCGCGAGGCGCTGGAGCGGGGTGTGGTGGCGGCCTCGGCGGGCAACCACGCCCAGGGCGTGGCGCTCGCAGCCGCCCGCCTGGGCGTGAAGGCCCTGATCGTGATGCCCCGCACCACCCCGCCCATCAAGGTGCAGGCGGTGCGCCGCCTCGGCGGGCGCCCCCTGCTGCACGGCGACACCTACGACGAGGCCTGTGCCCACGCCCGGCGGCTCGCCGAGGAGCGGGGCATGACCTTCATCCATCCCTACGACGACCCCGAGGTCATCGCCGGGCAGGGGACCGTGGGCATGGAGATCCTGCACCAGCACCCGGACCCCCTGCACGCCATCTTCGTGCCGGTGGGCGGCGGCGGGCTGGTCGCGGGGGTGGCGGTCTACGTCAAGCACCTGCGCCCCAGCATCCGCATCGTGGGAGTGGAGCCGGACGACGCCCCCAGCCTGGAGCGGGCGCTGGCACGCCGGCGCCGGGTGACCCTGCCCCACGTGGGCATCTTCGCCGACGGCGTGGCGGTACGGCAGGTGGGCAGGGAGCCCTACCGGCTCGCGCGCCGTTTCGTGGACGAGATGGTGCTGGTCAGCACGGACGAGATCTGCGCCGCCATCAAGGACATCTTCGACGACACGCGCTCCATCGCCGAGCCCGCGGGCGCCCTGGCCGTCGCGGGGCTCAAGCGCTACGTGGAGCGCACGGGCCTGCGGGACGAGAACCTGGTGGCCGTCGTCTCCGGGGCGAACATGAACTTCGACCGCCTGCGCCACGTGGCCGAGCGGGCCGAGCTCGGCGAGCGGCGCGAGGCGCTGCTCGCGGTCACCATCCCCGAGCGGCCCGGCAGCTTCCTGCGCTTCTGCCGCGCCATCGGCCACCGCTCCATCACGGAGTTCAACTACCGCTACGCCGATCCCCGCGAGGCCCATGTCTTCGCCGGCATCGAGCTCACCGAGGGGGATGCCGAGCGCGAGGCCCTGGTGCGGCACTTGCGCGAGCAGGGCTACCCCGTGGTGGACATGACCGACAACGAGATGGCCAAGCTCCACGTGCGCTACATGGTGGGCGGCCGCGCCCCCGCGGTGGACGACGAGGTCCTCTACCGCTTCGAGTTCCCGGAGCGGCCGGGGGCGCTCGCGCGCTTCCTCACGCGTATGGGCGCGCGCTGGAACATCAGCCTCTTTCACTACCGCAACCACGGCTCCGACTACGGCCGGGTGCTGGTGGGCATCCAGGTTCCGCCCGGCGACCGCCGTCGCTTCCAGGCCTTCCTGGACGGCCTCGGTTACCCCTACCAGGAGGAGACCGAAAACCCCGCCTACCGGCTCTTCCTCTGAATGTCACCCGCGTGCCCGCCCGGCGGCGCCAAAAAGAAGGCCCGCACGTGGCGGGCCCTCGTTCGTCGGCCGGAAGCGTCCGCTCAGCGGCGCGCGGCCTTCTTCTTCCGTCCGGCCTTCTTCTTCCGTGTGGCTTTCTTCTTGGTTGTAGCCTTCTTCCGCGTGGCCTTCTTCCGTGTAGCCTTCTTGCGGGTGGCCTTCTTCCGCGCGGCCTTCTTCCGTGTAGCCTTCTTGCGGGTGGCCTTCTTCTTGGTTGCGGCCTTCTTCCGCGTGGCCTTCTTCTTCACCGTGGTGCGGCGCTTGGTGGCGGCCTTCTTCTTGGTGGCCACCTTGCGCTTCGCGGCGGCCTTCTTGCGGGTTGCAGTCTTGCGCTTGGGTGCGGCTTTCTTCTTCGTAGCCATCTCTTACCTCCCGAGGCAACAACAGAAACACCCGCGGTTGAGTATATACGAGAATCTCAAAATTGCCAGTCAACTACGCGCGTGTGCTCATGCGTTGCGTCGGGAGTGTGATGCATCTCGCAAGCCCCTTTCCGCTCACTTGCCCTTGAGCCGCAGCGCCTCCTCGTCGAAGGCCGCGTCCACGCCCTGGATGAAGCCCTCCACGAGGCGGAAGCCTTCCACGGGCGCGTCGTCGCGCATGTGCTCCAGCCGTATGGGCGCCACCGCCTGCACCACGGCGGCACGCTCCAGCGTGCAGTCGGGCGCCGTGCAGCCGCACCCGTCGGCGATGGCCTTGATGAGGCGGCCGACGAGCGCGTCGCGGTGCGCGCCGGCACGCGCCTTCTCCAGGGTCTGCGCGGCTTCTCCGTCGAGGATGGCGTAGGGGGTATGCGCGTCCAGGTAGGCGAGCAGATCTGCCAGGGTCATGCTTGTCTTCCTCCGCGAGGGTTCAGCCGATGCGTCTGTGGCCAGGCAGGGATGCCGTCAGGCGGTCACGCGCCTGCGAGCTCGAGGATGCGGCGCCACTGGGCCGCGGTGACCGGCATGACGGAGAGGCGGTTGCCCCGGCGCACCAGCGGGAGTTCGGCGAGCGCCGGGTCGGCCTTGATCGCCGCCAGCGGCACCGGGTGCGGCAGGCGCTCGACGAAGCGCACGTCCACGGCCGACCAGCGGGGCCGGTCCGGCGTGCTCCTGGGGTCGTGGTAGGGGCTGGCCGGGTCGAGGGCCGTGGGATCGGGGTAGGCCTCGCGCACGATCTCCATGATCCCCGTCACGGCGGGTTCGGGGCAGTTGGAGTGGTAGAAGAAGGCCCGGTCGCCGCGACGCATGGCCCGCAGGTAGTTGCGCGCCTGGTAGTTGCGCACCCCGTCCCAGGCGTCGGTCCCGGCGCGCTCGAGATCCTCGATGGAATAGACCGAAGGTTCGGACTTCATCAGCCAGTAGGCCATGGCACCTCCCGCGGATGCGGCCCGTGGTGATGCCGCACACTCTAAACCGGGCCGCCGGCCGCTTCACCCGAAGAATCGTAGGCCTTGCTCGGTGAGCACGGCGTCCAGGGGCACGTCCCAGGGATGCGCCTGCAGCCGCGGCACCTCCTGGAAGCCATAGGCGAGGCCCACCAGCCAGGGGCGGCGCCAACGCCTGCGGTGGCGGAAGGCGAAGGTGCGGTCGTAGTAGCCTGCGCCCATCCCGAGGCGGTGGCCGCGCCTGTCGAAGGCCACGAGCGGCACGATCACCAGGTCGAGGCGCCGTGGCGGGCGCAGCGCCGGACGCCCGGCGGGCTCGGGGATTCCCCAGCGGTTGGGGCGCAGGGCGCCGTCGGGGGGGATGGGGGCGAAGCCGAGGCGGCCCCGATGCACCGCGTCCACCACGGGCGCGTACACCCGCTTGCCGCGGCGCCAGGCGAGCTCGGCCAGCGGCAGCGGATCCGCCTCGCCCGCCACCGGCAGGTACACGGCGATGTGGCGTGCGCGGCGAAAGAGTGGGGAGGCGGCGAACAGGGTCGCGGCTCGGCGGGCGTGGGCCGCACGCCGAGCGGCGGGCAGGCGCCGGCGCCGGTGGCGCATCTCCGCGCGGAGGCGGGCAGGGTCGGGCGGCGCGGGCATGGGGAAGGGGAAGATCAGCGTGGGGGAGGGAAGCGGCGCCCTCCGGGACGGCCGGAATCGGGGTGGGCGTCCCCCGCCTGTGCCGTGGCAGGCCGTCGCCCTTGAACCTGAGGTTCAGGTGGGAGCGTCGGCGATGCCGCAGGCTTTCCGCTCACGGGCGGACATGCACACTGGCACCGGCACTTCGCCCCCCGGGCTGTGAATTAGGGTCAAGGTACATTCAGGACCCGCTCACGAACACCGCAGGGGACGCCCATAAACCTGTAGCGGCGGCGGTGCTGCGCCGCTCAGAGCTCCATCTGGGAGCCCTCGCCCAGGGCCTCCTCGACCTTGGTCTGCAGGGCGCGGATGCGCGCCCCGATGGTCTCGGACAGCCCTTCGCGCTCGCGCCGCAGCTCCAGCAGCTCGTGCGCCATGTTGAGCGCAGCCATCACGGCGATCCGGTCCAGCCCGATCACCTTCCCGCTGTCGCGGATCTCGCGCATGAGCTGGTCCAGGTGCCGGGCGGAGGCCATCAGGTCGTCACGCTCCTCCGGGGGGCAGGCCACCCGGTACTCCCGGTCCAGGATGCGGACCGTCAGCAGCAGCGGCTCGCCGCTCACGAGCCCTGCTCCATGGTCTTGAGGTGCGTGATGATGGCCTCGACGCGCGAGCGCGCCTCCTCATGCTTCTCCAGGAGGCGGGCGCGCTCGGCCAGGAGCTGGCGCTCGCGCGCGCGCAGGGCGCGGTTCTCCTCCTTGAGCCGCCGGCACAGGCGCACGAGCTCCTCGATGCGCGCTTCGAGGCGCTCGAGCTCCTGCTCCGCAACCTGGGCCGTGCGTTCCGCGTCCATGCCTCTCAATATAGCAGACCCGGGCCCCGCCGCCCGCACGTCATGCCGCACGCCCGTGTCCGCGCCGCCCGCCGGCGGGAAGGCGGCGGCTGATACAATGGTTCCGGGATCGCGAGCCTGTCTTTCCGGGCGGCGGGACGGGGAATGGCCGTGAGCGAGACTGCAGCGCCGGTGGATTACGAGCGCCTGGAGCGGGCCCTGCGCCGGGCCGAAGCCCTGACGGGGGCCTCCGAGGGGCACGGGGCGCTCTGCGGGCTGCTCTGCGCCCAGGGACGCGCGGACCGACGTGCCTGGCAGGACCAGGTCATCGGCGAGCGCGAGCCGGGCGACGTGCTCGCGCGCGAGGCCGCCTCGCTCCTGGACGCGCTCTACGAGGAGACCGTGCGCCAGCTCAACGACGCGGGCCTCGCCTTCCGCCTCCTGCTGCCCGACGACGAGCAGCCCCTGGGACGGCGCGCCGAGGCCCTGGGGCGCTGGTGCCAGGGTTTCCTGCTCGGGCTCGGCCTGGGGGGCATCCGGGCCGAGCAGGAGCTGCCCGCCGATGTGCGCGAGATCATGCGTGACCTCGCCGAGATCTCCAAGGTGGAGTTCGACGTCGCCGGCGCGGGCGAGGCCGAGGAGGCCGCCTACACCGAGATCGTGGAGTACGTGCGGGTGGGGGTGCTCCTCATCAACGAGGAGATGCACCCGGTCAAGGCGCCGCCGCGGCTGATGTAGCAGGTCCGCGGCGGCGCGCCAGCCAGCGGGGAAGAAGGATGGACCAGCGGGAGTTTGCGCGCCGGCGCCGCCAGCTCATGCGCATGATGGGCGAAGGCGCCATCGCGGTGGTGCCCGGGGCCTCCCTGCGCTACCGCTCGCGCGACGTGGAGTACCCCTTCCGCCAGGACAGCGACTTCCACTACCTGACGGGCTTTCCGGAGCCGGAGGCGGTGGCCGTGCTGGTGCCGGGCCGCCCCCAGGGCGAGTACATCCTCTTCTGCCGCGAGCGCGATCCCAAGACCGAGCTGTGGACAGGGCCGGTGGCCGGCCCGGAGGGCGCCTGCGAGCGCTACGGGGCCGACGATGCCTTCCCCGTCTCCGACCTCGACGACATCCTGCCGGGGCTGATCGAGGGCTGCGAGCGCGTCTACTACACCATGGGGACCTACCCCGACTTCGACCGGCGCATGATCGGCTACCTCAACGAGCTGCGCCGCAGGGTGCGGGCCGGGGCGCGCACGCCAGAGGAGTTCGTGGCCCTGGACCACCTGCTCCACGACATGCGCCTCTACAAGAGCCGCGCCGAGCTGCGCGCCATGCGCGAGGCGGCGCGCGTCGCCATGGGGGCGCACCGGCGCGCCATGGCGGCCTGCCGCCCGGGGCTGCGCGAGCACGAGATCGAGGCCGAGCTCCTCTACGAGTTCCGCCGCCACGGCGCCGAGCCCGCCTACCCGCCCATCGTCGCGAGCGGCCCCAACGCCTGCATCCTGCACTACACGGCCAACGACCGGTGCATGGCCGACGGCGAGCTGCTGCTCATCGACGCCGGCTGCGAGCACGACGGCTACGCTTCCGACATCACGCGCACCTTCCCCGTCGGCGGCCGCTTCAGCCCGGAGCAGCGCGCCCTCTACGAGGTGGTGCTGGCCGCGCAGGAGGCCGCCATCGCCGCCGTCCGTCCCGGTAACCACTGGAACGACCCCCACGACGCCGCCGTGCGCGTGCTCACGCGCGGGCTGGTGCGCCTCGGGCTGCTGGAGGGCCGGCCCGCCCGGCTCGTCCGCAAGGGGGCCTACAAGCGCTTCTTCCCGCACCGCACCGGCCACTGGCTGGGTCTCGACGTCCACGATGTGGGCGAGTACAAGGTGGACGAGGCCTGGCGCCTGTTGGAGCCGGGCATGGTGCTCACGGTCGAGCCCGGGCTCTACATCCCGCCCAATGCCCGCGGCGTGCGCAAGCGCTGGCGCGGCATCGGCATCCGCATCGAGGACGACGTGGCGGTGACGGCCGACGGCTGCCAGGTGCTGACGGCGGCGTTGCCCAAGGACCCGGACACCATCGAGGCCATGGTGGGGGCCTGAGGCGGTGGGGCAGACGGCCTACGATGTGGTCATCGCCGGTGGCGGTCCCGTGGGCGCCGCGCTCGCGGCGCTCGCCCCGCCCACGCTGCGCATCGCCGTGGTGGAGCCGCGCGCGCCCGAGGACGCCCCAGCTGCGGCAGGCGCCGCCGATCGCGCCATCGCGCTGGCCGAGGGCAGCCGGCGCATCCTGGAGGAGGCGGGCGCGTGGGCGGGCATCGCGCCCGCGGCCGCGCCCATCCGCTACATCCACGTCTCCCAGCGCGGCCGGCCCGGTATCACGCGCCTGCGCTGCGACGAGTGCGGCGTGGAGGCCCTCGGCTGGGTGGTGCCGGGCCCCGTGCTCGAGCGCGCGCTCGCGGAGCGGCTCGCTGCGCTCGGGCACGTCGAGCGCATCAGCCGCGCGCGCGTGGCGGCGGTGGCGCAGGACGGGACGCGCGTGCGCGTGCGGCTCGAGGGCGAGGGCCCGGAAGCGCTGGAGGCGGCGCTGCTGGTGGGCGCCGACGGCACCGCCTCGCGCGTGCGCGAGGCGGTCGGCATCGGGACCGAGCAGTGGGACTACGGCCAGGACGCCGTGCTTGCCACCCTGGAGACCGGCCGTGCCCATGGCGGCTGGGCCTACGAGCGTTTCACCGACGACGGCCCCCTGGCGCTGTTGCCGCTCGGGCCGCGACGCATGGCGCTGGTGTGGACGCTCCCGCGCGCACGGGCCCCCTGGGCGCTCGGGCTCGTGCCGGAGGCCTTCGCACGCGAGGTGCAGGCGCGCTTCGGCTGGCGGCTGGGGCGGCTGCGGCTCGCCGCGCCCGAGCGCGCCGCGCACCCGCTGCGCATGGTGCGCGCGCGCGAGGCCGTGCGCGGGCGGGTGGCGCTGGTGGGCAACGCCATGCGCACCCTGCACCCGGTGGCGGGCCAGGGCTTCAACCTGGGCCTGCGCGACGCCCGCGCGCTGGCGCGCCTGCTGGAGGCGGCCGCCTGGGACGGCGCCGATCCGGGCAGGAAGGGGCTGCTCGCGCGCTATGCGGCCCGCCGCGCGCGCGACCAGTGGCGCGTGCTGCTCTTCACCGAGCTCCTCGTGCGCGGTTTCACGTTGCCGCTCGCGCCGGTGGCCTGGGCCCGCGGCGCGGCGCTCGGGCTGCTGGAGCTCCTGCCCCCGGCACGGCGGGCGCTCGCGCGTGCGGCCATGGGTGTGGGCTGAGGCGGACCGTGGCGCGCGAGACCTTCGACGCGGCGGTGGTCGGCGGCGGCCCGGTGGGCGGCAGCCTCGCGCTGGCGCTCGCCGCCGCCGGGATGCGCGTGGCCCTGGTGGGGCCGCGTCCGGCCGGGGCGCCGGAGGCCGCGGCAAGGGGCGAGGCGGACTACGACCTGCGCGTGCTGGCGTTGACGCGCGCCTCCGAGCGCATCCTGCACCACCTCGGGCTGTGGGAGGGCATCCGGTCCGGCCGCCACGGGCGCTTCCGCCGCATGGAGGTCTGGGACGCGACGAGCCCCGCGCGCGTCGCCTTCGATGCCGACACGCTCGGCGAGCCCGTGCTGGGCTGGACGGTGGAGCAGTCCCGCATCGTCGAGGTCCTGTGGCAGCGGCTGGAGGCCGAGGCCGCGGCCGGACGGATCGCGCTCGTGCCCGCGCGCGTGGCCTCGCTCGTCCAGGACGGGCACGGCGCCACGCTCACCCTCGACGACGGCGTGCGGGTGGCGGCCCGGATCGTGGCGGCCGCCGATGGCGCGGGCTCGCGCGTGCGTGAGCTCGCGGGCATCCCGGTGCGCGGCGGCCCCTACGGGCAGCGCGCCGTGGTCGCGACGGTGGTCACCGAGCGGCCGCACCGCCTCACCGCCTGGCAGCGCTTCCTGCCGGACGGCCCGCTCGCCCTCCTGCCCCTCGACGACCTGCACCGTGTGAGCATCGTCTGGAGCACGCGTCCCGAGCACGCCGACGCCCTGCTCGATCAGGACCCCGAGGCCTTCGGCGGCGCCGTCACCGAGGCCTCGGAGGCGCGCCTCGGCGCGGCCCGGCTCGAGGGGCCGCGCGCCGCCTATGCCCTGCGGCACCAGCATGCGCGCGACTACGTGGCCGGGCGCGTGGCCCTGGTGGGCGATGCCGCGCACGTGATCCACCCGCTCGCGGGGCAGGGCTTCAACCTGGGGCTGCTGGACGCGGCCTGCCTCGCCGAGTGCGTGCAGACGGCCTGGCGCGCGCAGCGCGATCCCGGCGCGGCGTGGGCGCTCGCGCGCTACCAGCGCTGGCGCCGGGGCGAGAATCTGGCCATGGGCCTTGCGATGGACGCCTTCAAGCGCGCCTTCGAGGCACGTGCGCTCCCGGCGCGGGTCGCCCGTTCGCTCGCTTTTGCCGTGGCCGGCCGCTGTGCCCCCCTGCGCCATGCCCTCATGCGCCGCGCCATGGGGCTCGAGGGCGACCTGCCGGAGATGGCGCGCGTGCGCTGTCTGGAGGCCGGCGCGTGAGGCGCCTGCGGCTCGGCCACCTCACGGGGCTGGCGGGCGTCTCGTCGCGAGAGCGGCCGGCCGCGCGCCGCTGGGCGGCACGCTTCGAGTGGCCCATGATCGCGGTCGCGGTCTGGATCCCGGTGCAATGGTACCTGGAGCAGCGCGACGGCATCACGCCCGCGGTGAGCCGCATGGGCGACTGGCTCGTGTGGCTCGTGTTCGTGGTCGAGACCACGGTGCTCACCGCGCTCGTGCGCGACCGCCGCCGCTACCTGCTCGGCAACTGGATGAACCTCGCCATCATCGCCCTGGGGGTGCCCCTGCTGTGGGGCGAGACCCCGCTCGCCGGCGCCCTGCGCGGCCTGCGCCTGCTGCTGCTGGTGGGCCTGTTCGCGCGGCTGTCGCGCAGCGTGCGGGCGGTGCTGGCGCGCAACCGCCTGGGGCCCACGCTCGTCTTCTCGGCCGTGGTGCTGACGCTGGCGGGGGTGCTCATCTCGGGGGTGGACCCGGCCATCGGCTCGCCCTGGGACGGCATCTGGTGGGCCTGGGTCACGGTCACCACCGTGGGCTATGGCGACGTGGTGCCCTCCACCCCCGCGGGCCGCGTCATCGCCTCGCTCGTGATGCTGCTGGGGCTGGGGCTCTTCGCCCTGCTGGCGGCCAATGTCTCGGCCTTCCTCATCGGGCGCGACGTGCACAAGGTCGAGCGCGAGGAGTCGGACCTGCGCACGCGCCTCGAGGCCATCGAGGCGCGGCTCGAGCGCATAGAGCAGGCGCTGGCGCGCGGCCGTGGCGGCCGCGACGGGGACTGAGGGATGGGGCTGCTGGACCTGGCTGCGGCCCTGCTCTCGCTCACGGCGCTCTTCGCCTGGATCAACCAGCGCTGGATCGGCCTGCCCACGCCTGTCGGCGTGATGCTGGTGGCGCTGGCCGCCTCCTTCGGGCTCATGGCGGCCGAGGCCCTGGGCGCGGCGGCGGTGGGGGAGGCCGCGCGCGCCCTGGTGGCGCGCGTGGACTTCGGCGAGGCCCTGCTGCACGGGATGCTGAGCTTCCTGCTCTTCGCCGGCGCCCTGCACGTGAACCTGGAGGACCTCGCGCGCCAGAAGCGCCTCATCGGGCTGCTCGCCACCATCGGGCTGCTGGTCTCCACCGCCATCGTGGGGCTCGGGAGCTGGCTGCTGCTCGGCTGGATGGGGCTGGCGCTGCCGCTGGTCCACTGCCTGGTCTTCGGAGCCCTCATCTCGCCCACGGACCCCGTCGCCGTCCTGGGCATCCTGCGCCGCGCGGGCGCGCCGCCCAGCCTGGAGACCAAGGTCGTGGGGGAGTCCCTGTTCAACGACGGCGTCGCCGTGGTGCTGTTCCTGGTGCTGGCGGGGCTCGCCGCCGGCCGCACCGAGCCGGACGCGGGCGCCATCGCGGCGCTGCTGCTGCAGGAGGCGGTGGGCGGGGCGCTCTTCGGCATCGCCCTGGGCTGGATCGTCTACCGCATGCTGCGCGCGGTGGACAGCTACGAGGTCGAGATCCTGCTCACCCTGGCGCTGGTCACGGGTGGCTACGCCCTGGCGGATGCGCTGCACCTGTCCGGCCCCATCGCCATCGTGGCCGCGGGGCTGCTCATCGGCAATCACGGGCGGCTGCTCGCCATGTCGGAGCGCACGCGCGCGCATCTGGATACCTTCTGGTCCCTGCTCGACGAGCTGCTCAATGCGCTCCTGTTCGTGCTCATGGGGCTGGAGGTGATGGTGATCAGCCTCGAGGCGGGCCCCGTCGCCGCCGGGGTGCTCATGATCCCGCTGGTGCTGCTCGCACGCCTCATGAGCGTGGGCCTGCCGGTGGCCGTGCTCCGGCCTCTGCGCCGCTTCAGCCCCGGCGCGGTGCGCGTGCTCACCTGGGGCGGGCTGCGCGGCGGCGTCTCCATCGCGCTCGCGCTCTCGCTGCCGCCCGGCCCCGAACGGGACCTGATCGTGACCCTCACCTACGTGGTGGTGGTGTTCTCGGTGCTGGTGCAGGGGCTCACCATCGGTCCCGTCGTGCGCGCGCTGACGAAGGGGAGTGGCAGGTAGCAAGGAGGGGTATCTGGACCTGTCCGGGCCGACCGCCTCTCTACGGTGCGTTCCCGCGGCGTGCGACCAGCCGCAGCACGGCGGAGGGGCCACGGTGCCATCGCCCCTCGGCCAGCTCCGTTTCCACGCGCTCCAGCCGCTCGATCGCAAGGCCAGCGAAATCCTCGGCCAGCATCGCCTCGGTGTAGAGCAACGCCTCGCCGGGTGGTCCGCCGATGGTGCCGCGCTCGCGGCGCAGGCGCTCGTGGTCGCGGTCGAAGGCCTCCAGCACCAGCAGCCCGCCGGGCCGCAGCGCCGCCGCCCAGGCCCGGTGCGCCGCCGCGCGCACCTCGGGCGGCAGGTGCACGTAGATGGCCACCACCGCGTCGAAGGCACCCGCGCGCCACGGCGGCCGGGTGACGTCGGCACACACGGCATGCAGGCGCGCTTCGGACCCGCGATCGAGGGCGAGCTTCCACGCCTTGCGCAGCCCCACGAGCGAGCGGTCCACGGAGAGCGCCTCGCAGCCGCGCGCGGCGAGCCAGGCGCCGTTGCGCCCCTCGCCGTCACCTGGCAGCAGCACGCGCATGCCAGGCCGGAAGCGCGGGGCGAGGCTGGCGAGGAAGGCGTTGGGCTCGGTGCCGTAGCCGTAGCCCGGCTCGGCGTACCGATCGTCCCAGAAGCGGGGATCCATGGCGGGCAGCATAGGGGCTGGCGCAGGCGGTGCCAAGCCTGCGGCACTGCGTCCGTCAGCGCTTGACCGGCCGTTTACGCAGCTTGCGCTGGAGGGTGCGCCGGTGCATGCCGAGCGCGCGCGCGGCAGCCGAGATGTTGCCGCCGTGCTCGGCCAGCACGCGTTCGATGTGCTCCCACTCCAGCCGGCGCACCGACATGGGCCGCTCCGGAGGGGGCACGTCCGGATCGGGCTCGGCGCGCGCGAAGGCGCGCAGCACGTCGTCGGGCTCCGTGGGCTTGGTAAGGTACTGGATGGCGCCCAGCTTGATGGCCTCCACGGCAGTGGCGATGCTCGCGTAGCCGGTCAGCACCACGATGCGCATGTCCGGGTGCCGCGCGCGCAGGGCGGCCACCACGTGCAGGCCCGAGTCCTGGCCGAGGCGCAGGTCCACCAGCGCCGCGTCGCACCCGTCCGACGCGGCGCCTGCCGCCGCCGCATCATGCGCCACCGCCACCTCCACCCCGCGCCGCGTGAGCGCCCGGGCCATGGCGGCGCAGAAGGCCTCGTCATCGTCCACCAGGAGCAGCCGCCGGGGTGCCGTCTCCGTCTCGCGCATGGTCCGTCTCCTCGCGGAAGGGATCGAGGGGCAGGATGATGCGGGTCACGAGGCCGCCGCCCCGGCGGTCCTCCAGGCGCACGCTCCCGCCGAAGCGCTCCACCACGCGGTGCGCCAGGAACAGGCCCAGCCCCAGGCCACCGGGCTTGCCCGACCACGGCTCGCGCCCGGCGCGTGAGCGGGCCTCACCCGCCAGCCCCGGGCCGCGGTCGCGTACCTCGACGCGCAGGGCCTCGGCGTCCCAGGCCGCGGCGATCTCGACCTCGCCGGGCGAGGCGTCGGCGGCGTTGTCCAGGATGGAGCCCAGGGCCTGGGCGAGCGTGCGGTCGGCCAGCACCCGCGGGGCGGGGCGCTCGCCCGCGAGCCGCAGCGGCGGCGCGGGCATCCGCCGGCGCCGCGCCCAGGCCTCCACCAGCCCGTGCAGCCAGGCGTCCACGGGCTCGGCGCGCCCGCCCGCGAGCGGGGCCTCGCCCGCGGCGGCGGAGAGGTCGGCGAGCGTGGCCTTGCAGCGCGCGAGCTGGGTGCGCAGCTCGCGGGCCACGGCGGCGCGTTCCGGATCGGCGGCGCAGGCCTCTTCGAGCTCGGCGGCGAGCAGCGCGGCGGTGTTGAGCGGTGTGCCCAGCTCGTGGGCGGTGCCGGCCGCGAGCGTCGCCACGGCCAGCAGGCGCTCGTCGCGCAGGGCCTGCTCGCGGGCGGCGGCGAGCTCGCGCTCGCGCTCGCGCAGGCTCCGCCCGAGGCGGGTGGCGAACCAGGCGATGAGCGCCGCGGTGACCACGAAACCGGTCCACATGCCCACCACGTGCAGGCCGAAGGCCTGGTCGCCGTGGCCCGCCATCCCCGGCAGCGGCACGTACCAGCGCAGCAGCAGGGCGTAGGCAGCCGCGGCCACACCCGCGAGCGTCCAGGTGTCGCGCTCCGGGAGCAGGGTGGCCGAGAGCGCGATGGGCACCAGGAAGAGCATGGTGAAGGGGTTGGTGGCCCCGCCGGTGAAGTGGAGCAGGCCTGCGAGCACCAGGATGTCGAAGGCGAGCTGGGCGAGCACCTCCCTGGCCGAGGGCTGGCGGATGCGGCGCGCGCGCCGGAGGGTGAGCGCGTTGAAGGCCGCGCTGGTGGCGAGGAGCGCCGCCAGCGGGCCCAGGGGCAGCCCCGGGCCGAGCAGGAGCGCTGCGGCCGCCACGGCGGCGGCCTGCCCGCCGAGCGCGAGCCAGCGCAGGTGGGCGAGCCGGCGCAGGGCATCGGCAGGGGGGGCGGGGATGTCGGCGGCGGTCGGCATGTCCGGATTGTAGTGGTCGCGAGGCCTCGGCCGCGGGCGGCCCGTGAGCGTTCTCCGCTAGCAAATTCTATGCGTGGCAGGGAGGCAGCGGGTGCGGCATCTTGCCGCGCGGCAACGTGCCGCATTCCCACCTCCTCCGGCCCCTCCCTATGCTCCCGCCGGGGAGCCGAAGGGGAGGTGACCATGCGCAAGCTCAAGCATGCCCTGGCACTCGCGGCCATCCTGGCCGCGCCGGGCGCGCAGGCCTACGTGGGCCTGTGCTGCGGCAAGTGCGGCGGCAACATGCCGCTCAACATCCCGGGCGGCGGCGTGCCCGAGACCTACGAGTTCCGCCTCAAGCTGAGCCCCATGCGCATGCGCATGGAGGGGCTGCGCGACGGGACGTCATCGGTGGCGCCGTCCGCGCTCCTCGGCATGCCCGCCATGGGCTACTACATGGCCGTGCCCACCGCCATGGACATGGACATGCTGCACCTGGCGGTGGGCTACAGCGCGAGCGACGACTGGTTCGTGGGCGCGATGCTGATGTGGAAGCGCAACCGCATGGCCATGCGCTTCAACGGCATGATGGCCGCCTCCACGGGCGTGCCGGGCTTCACCATGCGTTCCGAGGGGCTGGGCGACGTCATGCTCATGCTCAAGCGGCGGCTGCACGCCGACGACCCCCTGATGCCCACGCGCCAGGCCTCGCTCCTGCTGGGCCTGAGCCTGCCCACGGGATCCATCGACGAGCGCAACGCCGACCACCCCGTCGCCTCCCGTCGCGACGAGCTGCTGCCCTACGGCATGCAGCTCGGGTCGGGCACCGTGGATCCCACCCTCGGCCTGCTGCTGCAGGGTTCGCGCTCGCCCTGGTGGTGGGGGGCCAACCTGACCTGGACCGCGCGCCTCTATGACAATGACCGCGGCTGGCGCCTGGGCGACGAGGCGCGCGTGGACCTCTACCTCATGCGCCAGTTCCGCTACGACCTGGTGGGCGAGCTGCAGCTCAACGCGCGCTGGCAGGGCCGCATCCGGGGCGAGATGGACGAGGTGGCGGCGGGCACCTCGGGCCGGGCCACCGACGGCGACCCCACCTCGCCCTACGTCTCGCCCGCCTACGACCCGGACAACTACGGCGGGCGCACCCTCTACGCCACCCTGGGGCTGCAGTGGCAGCCGGTTCCGCTCCAGATCCTGAACCTCCAGCTCACGCTGCCGCTGTACCGGGACCTCAACGGCCCCCAGCTCGAGACCGACTGGCAGGTGATGCTCACCTGGTACGCCGAGGTGCCCACCCGGCGCAGCATCCGCTACCGCCGCCGGCCTCCCGCGCCGGAGCTGGGCTTCTGAGGGAGGGTGTCGAGATGAGGACGAGACCCATGCTGCCGGCCCTGGCTGCCTCGGCCGCGCTCGCCGGCTGCGCCGGCGCGCCCACGCCGCTGCCCGAGCCGGCCTCGGAAGGGGCGCGGCTGGTCGCAGCCCGCTGCGGCGCCTGCCACGCCGTCCCCCATCCGGCGCGCCTGCGCGCCACCGACTGGCCCGCCATGCTGGCGCTGATGGAGCGCCGCATGGGCGAGCGGGGGCTCGCGCCGCTTGCGGCGGACGAGCGCCGGGCGATCCTCGCCTATCTCCAGGCCCACGCACGCCCGTGAGCCGCAGGCCCCGGCCCGCCAGGCGGCTCGCCGCGGTCCTGCTCGCGTGCGCCGTCCAGGGCGCGGCTGCCGCGACGGACCCCTTCGCCCGCCTGGACATCGAGCGGCCGCGCCGGCAGGTGGTGGCCCCGCCGCTCGCGCTCGAGACCCTGGACGGCGGGCGCGTCACGCTCGCCGCGCTGCGCGGCCGGCCGGTGCTGGTGCACTTCTGGGCCACCTGGTGCGGCCCCTGCCGCAAGGAGCTGCCGGCGCTGGCCGCCCTGGCCCGCGCGGCGGGCGGCGCGGACACGGGCGCGCGGAGCGCGCAGGTGCGGGGAGCGCCGCAGCGCCCGCAGGCGGGGCGGCCGGTCCCCGGCACTGCGGCCGAACCCCACGGCACGAGGCCCAGCCCCGCCCCGGCGGGCGGAAGGGCTGTCGTCCTCGCGGTGGCGGTGGACCGCGACACGGCGGCGGTGCGAGCCTTCCTCCGGCGGCTCGGGCCGAAGGGGGCGGGCCTGCCTGTGCTCCTGGATCCCGATGGGACGGCGCGCCGGCGGTGGGCGGTGCGGGCGCTGCCCGTGACCTACCTCGTGGACGTGCGCGGCCGCATCGCCGGCCGTGCCGTCGGCGCCCGCCCCTGGGATGCTCCTGCGGCCCGCGCGCTCCTGCGCGCCCTCGCCTCCCCACCCCCCTGAGTCCGGTATGGCGGAAAAAACCGCCCCCGGGGCCGGTCCAAAACGGGCCCGGGGGCGGGTATAGTAGGCGATCCGACGCCAAGCCCTGCGGGAGAGACCCCGCCGCCCCTGCCGGCGGGGCGCCGAAGGCGCAACCACCGCCCGGAATCGCTCAGGCAGAAGGACCGCAGGCGCCGGGGGGCCGCCCCCCACGTCGGCTCTGGAGAGCGGCCGGCCCGGCCGGCCCACCGAAGGGGGCCAATCTCTCAGGTGCACGGACAGAGGGGCGGCGGTCGGGCGCGAATGCATGCCTGCCGCCGCAGCCCGTGGCCTGCGCCGGCAGCCGGAGAGAGAGGATGGGCCGCAGAACGCCGCTCCATGCCAGACACCTCGCCGCCGGGGGCCGCCTGGTGGACTTCGCCGGGTGGGAGATGCCCCTGCACTACGGCTCCCAGATCGAGGAGCATCATGCCGTGCGCCGCGAGGCCGGCGTCTTCGACGTCTCCCACATGACCGTGGTGGACGTGCACGGCGAGCGGGCCGAGGGCTACCTGCGCCGGCTCCTCGCCAACGACGTCGCCCGCCTGGAGGCGCCGGGCAAAGCCCTCTACACGTGCATGCTCAACGAGCGCGGCGGCGTGATCGACGACCTCATCGTCTACCGCGCGGGCCCCGGCTGGTACCGCGTGGTGGTCAATGCCGCCACCCGCGGGAAGGACCTGGACTGGATGCGCCGCCAGGCCGCGCCCTTCGGCGTGGCGGTGGACGAGCGCGAGACGCTCGCCATGCTGGCCGTGCAGGGTCCGGCGGCGCGCGCGCGCTGCCTGCCGCTGCTGCCGGAGGCCCTGCGCGCGGCGGCCGGGGCGCTCAGGCCCTTCCACGCCGTGCACGAGGGGCCGGAGGGGTGGTTCGTGGCGCGCACGGGCTACACCGGCGAGGACGGCTTCGAGATCATCCTGCCGGGCGAGGCCGCCGGGGCGCTGTGGGACGCGCTCCTCGCCGCGGGCGTGCGCCCCTGCGGACTGGGCGCCCGCGACACGCTGCGCCTGGAGGCCGGTCTCAATCTCTACGGCCAGGACATGGACGAGGACACCACCCCGCTCGAGTGCGGGCTGGGCTGGACCGTGGCCTGGGAGCCCGCCGGGCGGGACTTCATCGGGCGCGCGGCCCTCGAGCGCCAGCGCGGCGAGGGGTCTGCGCGCGTGCAGGTGGGGCTGGTGCTGGAGGGCCGCGGCGTGCTGCGCCCGGGCCACGAGGTGCGCACGCCCACCGGACCGGGCCGCGTCACCAGCGGCGGCTTCGCCCCCACCCTGGGCCGCTCCATCGCGCTCGCGCGCGTGCCGCGGGGCACCGGGGAGCGGGTCGAGGTGCTGGTGCGTGGCCGCCACCTGCCTGCGCGCGTGGTGCGGCCGCCCTTCGTGCGCCACGGGCGCGTGCTGATCGAGCTCGACGAACCGGACACCGCTGCCGCAGAGGGAGGCAAGGCATGAGCGAAGTCCCCGAGGACCTGCGTTATTCCCGCACCCACGAATGGGCGCGGGCGGACGAGGACGGCCTGATCACCGTCGGCATCACCGATCACGCCCAGGAGCAGCTCGGCGACCTGGTCTTCGTCGAGCTGCCGGAGATCGGACGCCACTGCGAGGCCGACGAGGCCTGCATGGTGGTGGAGTCGGTCAAGGCCGCCTCCGATGTCTACAGCCCCGTCGCGGGCGAGGTGGTGGAGATCAACGAGACCCTCGCCGACAGCCCCGAGCTCATCAACAAGGACCCCTACGGCGAGGGCTGGATGATCCGCATCCGCCCCGACGACCCCCATGCCCTCGAGGGCCTCATGGATGCCGAGGCCTATCGGGCCCTGGTCGAGGAGGCCTGATGCCCTTCGTGCCGCACACCGAGGACGACGTGCGGCGCATGCTCGCCGCCATCGGCGTCCCGGACATCGAGTCCCTGTTCGACGAGATCCCCGCCGACATCCGTCTGCGGCGGCCGCTCGCGCTGCCCGAGGCGCTGAGCGAGGCCGAGGTCACACGCCTCATGATGGACCGGGCCGAGCGCGACGGCCGGCCCGTCTGCTTCGCCGGCGCCGGCGCCTACGACCACCACGTCCCGGCGGCGGTGTGGGAGCTGGCCACCCGCGGCGAGTTCTACACCGCCTACACGCCCTACCAGGCGGAGGCGAGCCAGGGCACCCTCCAGCTCCTCTACGAGTTCCAGTCCATGATCACGGGTCTCATGGGCATGGAGGTGGCCAACGCCTCCCTCTACGACGGCGCCTCGGCCCTTGCCGAGGCGGTTCTCATGGCCGTGCGCGCCGGGCGCAAGGCCCGCAGCCGCCGCATCCTGCTGCCACGCACGGTGCATCCGGCCTACCGGCGCACGGTCGAGACCATCGTCTCCGCCCAGGGCATCGAGCTCGTGCCCGTGGACTACGACCCCGCGCGCGGCGTGGTGGACCCGGACACCCTGCCCGAAAGCCCCGGCCCGCTCGCCGCCGTGGTGGTGCAGCAGCCCAACCACTTCGGCTGCCTGGAGGAGGTGGACGCGCTCACCGACTGGGCCCACCGCCACGGCGCCCTGCTCGTCGGCGTGGCCAACCCCGTGGCCGCGGCCATCCTCGCCCCGCCCGGCGAATGGGGCGCCGGGGGCGCCGACATCGCCGTCGGCGAGGGCCAGCCGCTCGGCATCCCGCTCTCCTCGGGCGGGCCCTACTTCGGCTTCATGTGCGCGCGCAAGGCGCTCGTGCGCCAGATGCCCGGGCGCATCGTGGGGCGCACCGTGGACGCCGACGGGCGCGAGGGCTTCACGCTCACGCTCCAGGCACGCGAGCAGCACATCCGCCGCTCCAAGGCCACCTCCAACATCTGCACCAACCAGGGCCTCATGGTCACCGCGGCCACCATCCACATGGCCCTGCTCGGGCCCGGGGGCCTGGAGCGCGTGGCGCACGCCTGCCACGCCAACGCCCGGCGCCTGCGCGAGGCGCTCACGGCCGTCGACGGCGTGGCGCCGGTCTTCCCGGACGCGCCCTTCTTCCACGAGTTCCCGCTGCGCCTGCCGGTGCCCGCGCGCGAGCTCCTGCGCGCGCTCGGGGCGCAGAACATCCTGGGCGGCGTGCCGCTCGCGCCCGACTATCCCGAGCTCGGCGAGACGCTGCTGGTCTGCGCCACGGAGGCGCGCACCCAGGACGACATCGAGGCCTACGGCCGGCATCTGGCGCGCATCGTCGCGCGCCAGGGCCGGTTCAACTGTCCCGTCAGCCCGAAGATCGGGCGGTAGCGCAAGAGGCCACCGCGCCGGAGAGGAGGAGTGAAATGGCGACGATCACGCTCAAGGGACAGGAGATCCACACCAGCGGCGAGCTGCCCGCGGTCGGCAGCAAGGCGCCGGACTTCGTGCTGGTGGACAGGGACCTCAACGACCGCACGCTGGCGGACTTCAAGGGCAGGAAGAAGCTGCTGAGCATCGTCCCCAGCCTGGACACGCCCGTGTGCGCCGTCTCGACCAGGAAGTTCAACGAACACGCCCAGGGGCGCGACGACGTGGTCATGCTGGTGATCTCGGCCGACCTGCCCTTCGCCCAGGCCCGCTTCTGCGGCGCCGAGGGCGTGGACAAGGTGGTCACGCTCTCGATGATGCGCTCGCGCAAGTTCGCCAAGGACTACGGCGTGCTCATCACCGACGGTCCGCTCGCCGGCATCACCGCGCGCGCGGTGCTGGTGCTGGACGCCGACGACGTCGTGCGTCACGCCGAGCTGGTGCCCGAGATCGCCCAGGAGCCCGACTACGACCGGGCGCTGGCGGCGCTCGGCTGAGCGGGGAGGGCGGCGACGTGGGCACGGGCGCGGAGCGCAGCGGAGCGGAGACGCGGCCCATCGGCGCGGCGCCCGCAGGCGCAGACGCGGGATCGGGCACCGCCCACGAGCCCCCGCTCCCGGGGGCCGGGCCCCGCCCCGGCGGGCGGCGCGTGGGCCTGATCTTCGAGCTCAGCCGGCCCGGACGGCGCGCGGCGGCGCAGGCCCCGCGCGCCGCCGCCCCCGCGGCCGACGACATCCCGGAGCGCTTCCGCCGGCGCCGGCGCGCGCCGCTGCCCGAGTGCAGCGAGCCCGACGTGGTGCGCCACTACACGCGCCTGTCGCAGAGGAACTTCTCCATCGACACGCATTTCTACCCCCTGGGCTCGTGCACCATGAAACACAACCCGCGCGCCTGCAACCGGCTCGCCATGCTGCCGGGCTTCCTGGCGCGCCACCCGCTGGCGCCCGAGGGCATGAGCCAGGGCTTCCTCGCCTGCCTGTGGGAGCTTCAGGAGATGCTCAAGGAGGTGACGGGCATGGCGGCGGTCTCGCTCACGCCCGCGGCCGGCGCGCAGGGCGAGTTCGCGGGCGTGGCCATGATCCGCGCCTACCACCACGACCGCGGCGAGACCGGGCGCACGGAGATCCTGGTGCCGGACGCCGCCCACGGCACCAACCCCGCCACCGCCACCATGTGCGGCTTCACCGTGCGCGAGATCCCCACCGGCGCCGAGGGCGACATCGACCTGGAGGCCCTGCGCGCGGCCGTGGGCCCACGCACCGCGGGGCTCATGCTCACCAACCCCTCCACCCTCGGTGTCTTCGAGCGCCGCATCACCGAGATCGCGGCCATCGTCCACGAGGCCGGCGGGCTGCTCTACTACGACGGGGCCAACCTCAACGCCATCCTCGGCAAGGTGCGCCCGGGCGACATGGGCTTCGACGTGGTCCACATCAACCTGCACAAGACCTTCGCCACCCCCCACGGCGGCGGCGGCCCCGGGGCGGGGCCCGTGGGCGTGAGCGAGCGGCTCGAGCCCTACCTGCCGGTGCCGATGGTGACGATGCGCGAGGGCGAGTACCGCTGGCTCACCGAGGCCGAGCGCCCCAAGACCATCGGCCGGCTGTCGGCCTTCGCGGGCAACGCCGGCGTGCTCCTGCGCGCCTACGTCTACATGCGGCTCCTCGGGCGCGAGGGGATGGCGCGCGTGGCCGACTACGCCACCCTCAACGCCAACTACCTGCTCACGCGCCTGCGCGAGGCCGGCTTCACCCCTGCCTATCCCGGACGGCGCGCCAGCCACGAGTTCATCATCACCCTCAAGCCGGAAGCCAAGGCGCTGGGCGTGACGGCCATGGATTTCGCCAAGCGCCTGCTCGACCACGGCTTCCACGCGCCCACCACCTACTTCCCGCTGCTCGTGCCCGAGTGTTTCCTGATCGAGCCCACCGAGACCGAGAGCCCCGAGACGCTGGACGCCTTCGTCGAGGCCATGAAGGCCATCCGCGAGGAAGCGCGCACGCGGCCGGAGCGGGTGCGCTCGGCCCCGCACACGCTGCCCGTGCGGCGCCTGGACGAGGTGCGCGCCGCGCGCGAGCTCGACCTCGCCTGGCGGCCGGAGGCGGACGGCGACGGTGGCGAGACGGCACGCACCGGCCGGCCGTGAGCGACTGGGGACCTGAGGGCCTCGCCAAGCTCCTGCGCGCGGGCGGCTACTCGCTCGCGGGGCTCCGCGCGGCGCTCGCCGAGCGCGCCTTCCGGCAGGAGATCGCGGCGCTCGCCGTGCTCGTCCCGCTCGCCCTGTGGCTGGGAGAGGGCGGCATGGAGCGTGCGCTCCTCATCGGCGCCTGGGTGCTGGTGCTGGTGGTGGAGCTCGTGAACTCGGCGGTGGAGGCCGTGGTGGACCGCTTCGGCCCCGAGCGCCATCCGCTGGCCGGGCGCGCCAAGGACCTGGGCTCGGCAGCCGTGCTGGTGGCCATCCTCAACGCCGCCCTGGTCTGGGCGCTCGTTCTCCTTGGCTGAGCGGGGCCGGGGGGAGACGGGAAGGCCCGAATAACCGTACACTGTTCGCCCGTCGACCGAGCGCACCGGAAGGGACCATCCATGCGAGTCACCATCTACGGCTCCGGCTACGTGGGCCTCGTCACCGGGGCCTGCCTCGCGGAGGTGGGCAACCACGTCCTGTGCGTGGACGTGGACGCGGACAAGATCGCGCGTCTGCGCCGCGGCGAGGTGCCCATCTACGAGCCCGGCCTGGACGCCCTGGTGGCCTCCAACCTTGAGGCGGGCCGCCTCGGCTTCACCACGGACGCCGCCGAGGGCGTGGCCCACGGCGTCCTGCAGTTCATCGCCGTGGGCACGCCGCCGGACGAGGACGGTTCGGCGGACCTGCGCCACGTGCTGGAGGTCGCCCGCACCATCGGCCGCCACATGGACGAATACCGCGTGATCGTGGACAAGTCCACCGTGCCCGTGGGCACGGCCGACCGCGTGCGCGAGACGGTGCGCGCAGCGCTCGCCGGGCGGGGCTTGGAGGTGCCCTTCGACGTGGTCTCCAACCCGGAGTTCCTCAAGGAGGGGGCGGCGGTCGAGGACTTCATGAAGCCCGCGCGCGTGGTGGTGGGCACCGACAGCGAGCGCGCCCTCGACCTCATGCGCGCCCTCTACGCCCCCTTCAACCGCAACCACGACCGCCTCATCGAGATGGACATCCGCTCGGCCGAGCTCACCAAGTACGCCGCCAACGCCATGCTGGCGACCAAGATCAGCTTCATGAACGAGCTGGCCAACCTGGCCGAGCGGCTCGGCGCCGACATCGAGCGGGTCCGCATCGGCATCGGCTCGGATCCGCGCATCGGCTACCATTTCATCTACCCTGGCTGCGGCTACGGAGGCTCGTGCTTCCCCAAGGACGTCAAGGCGCTGGTGCGCACCGCCGAGGAGGCGGGCTACGAGCCGCGCCTGCTGCGGGCGGTGGAGGCGGTGAACGAGGACCAGAAGGGGCGCCTCTACGAGAAGATCCACGCGCACTACGGCGGCGCGCTCGCCGGGCGCACCTTCGCCCTGTGGGGGCTCGCCTTCAAGCCCAACACCGACGACATGCGCGAGGCCCCGAGCCGCCGGCTGATGGAGGCCCTGTGGGCGGCGGGCGCGCGCGTGCGCGCCCACGACCCGGCCGCCATGGGCGAGGCGCGACGCATCTACGGCGACCGCCCCGGGCTCGCGCTCTGCCGCACGCCCGAGGAGGCGCTGGAAGGGGCGGACGCGCTCGTGATCGTCACCGAGTGGTCCGTCTTCCGCAGCCCCGACTTCGACCTCGTCCGCGAGCGGCTGGCCGAGCCTGTCATCTTCGACGGACGCAACCTCTACGACCCGGCGCGGCTCGCGCGCATGGGCTTCACCTACTATGCCATCGGCCGGGGCCGGCCCGTGCCCGTGGGGGCATCGGCGGACGGGACCGCGCTCGCCGGCTGAGACCCGTCCGGAGGATGGAGGAGAACGGCATGTCCTGCGCCAGATTCCTGCTCACGACGGTCCTCGCGCTGGTGCTGGGCCTGGCCGCGCTCGCCGCAAGCCCCGCCGCCCGCGCCGCCAGCGCCAAGGAGATCGACATCCGCGTGGACGCCGCGCTCGAGAGCTTCCACAAGGAGGTCACGGGTGCCGAGCGCTTCCTGCGCAAGGCGGCGGGCGTGCTGGTCTTTCCGCGCGTGATCAAGGCCGGGATCGGCATCGGCGGCGAGTACGGCGAAGGGGCGCTGCGCATCCATGGCCGCACCGTGGACTACTACAGCATCGCCAGCGCTTCCATCGGCTTCCAGCTCGGCGCCCAGGCGCGCACGGTCATCATCGTCTTCCTGGACAAGGAGGCGCTGCGCAGGTTCCGGCGCTCGGAGGGCTGGCGCGTGGGCGTGGACGGCTCGGTGGCGCTGGTGAAGATCGGCGCCGGCGGGACGCTGGACAGCATCAGCATCAACGAGCCCGTGGTCGCCTTCATCATCGGCCAGAAGGGCCTCATGTACAACCTGACCCTCGAGGGCTCGAAGATCTCGCGCCTCAAGAAGTAGGCCCTCCGCACCCTGTGTGCGTGCCCGGAAGGCGCGCCAACGGGGAAGGGGTTTCCGATCCCGTAGGCGCGGCTTCCAGCCGCGCGTCGATGGCAAGGCAAGGAGGGCACGCTGCCCGGACCGTGCACGGCGCACCGTCCACCGTCCGGCCGGGCGGTCAGGCCGGCGCCGGCGGCAGGTCGTCGAGCCCGTGCCGGTGGATGGCACGCTCCCGCACCCGCGCGAGCGTCTCCAGCAGGAGCGGTGCCCCCGCGAGCGCCTCACGCAGCGCCTCCAGCCGCAGCTCCGGCCGCTCCGGGTATTCGTGCGTCAGCAGGTTGCGCAGCCTCCGGAGCGAGGTCGAGCGCTCGACCGACGGGACGAGACCCATGCGCTCGGCACGGTCGAGCACGTCGAGCTGCGTGAGCTGGGCCGGCTCCTCCTGCTCTAGCGCGAGCAGGGCGCGGAAGAGCTGCCGCCCGATGGCGTCCTGCAGGCGGAGGAAACGCAGCACGAAGGCGTCGATCCGCTCGCGCGTGCCGGCGTCCGCCGCCTCGAGCGCCCCGGCGCTCGCGGGGAGCTCGACGCGCCGCAGCGACTCCGCCAGCGCCTGCGCCGAGCGCAGGGCCTCGCCGTAGGCGGCGCGGAACCAGGCCAGCGACCGTTCGTCGGCCGGCATCACAGCTCGATGCCCGTCTCGCGGGCGATGCGGTCGATGGGGCGCTCGGTCTCGCCGGGGACGCGGGTCACGAGGTCGATGCGGCGCTCGCCGAGCCGGCGCTGCAGCGCGAGCCAGGCACGGGCCTCCAGGTCCAGGCGCGCGTGCAGGTCGGGCGCCTGCGGCAGCTCGACGTAGAGGTCGATGTCGCCGCCGCGCAGCTCGTCGCGCGCGCGCGATCCGAACAGCCACACGCGCGCCTCCGGGCCGAAGACCTCGCGCACGGTGCGGCGTATCGCCTCGCGCTGCTCCGGGCTGATGCGCATCGCCGACCCATGCTATCACGGCCAGCGCGCCGTGCCATGGGCGGTCGTGGCGCTCCGGGTCCGGACACGGCGGCGGATGCCTGCGCCGCCTCCTGGGCGTGCGCCGATGGGCCGCATCTCCGCTCCGCGCCCGTGCCCACGGCGCTACGCTCAGGGGCGGGGCTTGGGGCGCCAGAGGGTCTCGGGCTCGCCGGCGGCGCGCGCGGCGGCGCGCGCGCACACGAAGAGCAGGTCCGAGAGACGGTTGAGGTAGCGCAGGGCGTCCGGATTGAGCTCGGCCTCGCGCGCGAGCGCCACCAGCGCGCGCTCGGCACGGCGGCAGACGGCACGCGCGAGGTGGCAGGCGGCAGCCGCCCGCCCACCGCCCGGCAGGATGAACTCCTCGAGCGGGGGGAGTTCCGTGTTGAGGCGGTCCAGCGCCGCCTCCAGGGCGGTGACGTCGTCGCCGTCGAGCACGCGCCGGCCCGGCACGGCGAGCTCCCCACCGAGGTCGAACAGGCGCTGCTGGACCTCGCGCAGCACCTGCCGCACCGGCTCCGGCAGCGGCTCGGCCAGCGCCAGCCCGAGGACGCTGTTGAGCTCGTCCACCTCGCCGAGGGCGACGATGCGCGGATGGTCCTTGGGCACGCGGCCGCCGTCGCCGAGGCCCGTGGTGCCGTCGTCGCCGGTACGGGTGCAGATGCGGCTGAGGCGATGGCCCATTCAGCGGCTCACCAGCCGGTACTCGACCGGGAGCACCATATCAAAGGGCCGCCCCCCCAGCCAGCCGGCGGCTTCGGGCACGCGGCCGACACGGGCGAGCGCGCGCGCGGCGGCGCGGTCGAGCACGCCGTAGCCCGAGCTCGCCAGCACGCGCACGCGGGTCAGCCGTCCGTCCGGCTCGATGCGCAGCCCCAGCCGCACGGTCCCTTCCCAGCCGCGCCGGCGCGCCAGCGGCGGATAGCGGAAATGCTCGGCGAGCCGCAGCCGCAAGGCCGCCTCGAGCCGGGGGCCTGGCGTGGCCGGACGCGGGGTGGCCACCATGGACCGGCCTGGCGCCGGCGGAGCCGCACCCGGCGTGCCAGCGCGCGCGACCACCTCCGGCTGGGCCGCCACGTGGGCGGGGGGGCGCTTCCGGGGCGCGGGCGCCGGAGCGGGCGGTGCCGCGGGCACGGGGCTGGAGGCCAGTCGCGGCCCGTCGGCGCACGCCCCCTCAGGGGGTGCGGAGCCCAGCGCCAGGCAGTTTTCGCCGTTCTGGTCCGACCTGCCGCGCTGCCCCCCTCCCGTACCCTCCCCCCGCTTGCGGGGGGAGGGCCGGGGAGGGGGGAGGAGATCCCGCCCGGCGGATGCGGCCGCGGGCGTGCCGGCGTGCCCGGGCCGGGCCACCGCCGTGCCGGCCGGGTGGACCGGGGGGTCGAGGAGCGCCACATGGAGCCGCGCCCCCGCCGGCGGCGCCGCCGCCTGTCCTCCGGGCGCCCGGGGGATCCCCGTCAGCAGGAGCGCGCCGGCATGCACGGCCGCCGAGCCTGCGAGGAACAGGCCGAGCAGCCGGTCATGCCGACCCGCGCGCATCGTCAGCGGCTCTCCCCGGGCCGGTAGCGCACCGAGAGGTAGGCGGAGGGGCCCGGCGTGTTGTAGCCGTAGGCGAGCGCGTAGTCGCGGTCTGTCAGGTTCTCGCCCCGAAGCTCGAGCCACAGGTTCCTCGCGAGCGCGAGGCGTGCCGCCAGGTTGATCAGTCCGTAGCCGGCGAGCTCGGTGTCGCTGGTGTCTCTGCGCCGGCCGACGCCCAGCAGCTCCATGCGCACGGCACCGCGGGCGAGTCGCCGCTCGACCACAAGCGAGCCCTTGCGCCGGGGACGTCGCAGGAGGTCGCGCCCGGTGTCGAGGTCACGCGGGCGCTGCAGGGTGAGCGCGAGGGCGGCCCGCCACGGTCCCCACGCGAGATTCCATTCGGCCTCGATCCCCTCGATCCGCGCCTTCTTGACGTTGACCGCCGAGAAGCTCGGTGCCGTGTAGGCGATCAGGTCGCGGATCTCGGTGCGATGCGCCGAGAGCGTCGCGCGCTGCCCGCCGCGCCGCCAGCGCACACCCGCCTCGAGCGTGCGCGAGCGCTCCGGCTCAAGATCGGGGTTGCCGGATCCCGGCCAGAACAGCTCGTTGAAGCTCGGGGCGCGGAACGCCGTTCCGCCGCTCAGGTACATGTTCAGGCCGTTGGCCAGCGCGTAGCCGATGGCGGCGCTGCCGGTGACATGCCGGCCGTAGGCGCTGTGCCGGTCCAGCCGCAGGGCGGCATCGAACGTGGCGGGCCCATGCCCGGATTGCCACTGGAGGAAAGCGGCCGTGTTGTGGATGCGCCTGTCGAAGCGCACACTGCCGCTGGGCTGCTGGCGGTTGAACGCCCGGTCGCGGTACCAGGAGACACCGGCGGTGAGGAGGCCCGGACCAAGCTCGATGTCATGCTGCCAGTCGAGCGTGACGCGCCGGGTCTCCACGTCGGAATCGTAGCTGCTCTGCCGGGTCTCGAGGCTGTCCAGGGCGGCACCCACGCGGAGGGAGTGCGCCCAGGTCGGTCGCAGCGTGCCCTTCACCTCGGCGCTGATCGTGCGGTTGAGGCCGTAGGTGACGCCACGGTCGAACTCGGTGCGGCTGTCGGACTGCCATATCCTCACGCTCGCCGCATGGCCCTTGGGTAGGCTCGCCTCCAGCGCCAGGGTGGCGCTGCGGTTGCGGTAGCCGTCCTCATCTGAATCGTAGGTGCCATAGACCTTGGTGACGCCGGGGTTCGTGGCGGAGAAGCCGTCGGTGCGCTCGGCGCTCGCCTCGATGCCGAGGCGGGCCCGCTCGCCGAGGCCGATCCCCGCCTCGGCGCGGCGGGTGCCGTAGCTGCCGGCGAGCAGCCGCGCCTCGGGGCCGCGGGGGCGGCGGGTGAAGATCTGGATCACGCCGCCGATGGCG
>JALSJE010000141.1 GCA_026989495.1 Gammaproteobacteria bacterium
CCACGGAAGGGAGGGGGGCGACTGAGGGAGGGGGGATGGCACGCAGCCGCGCCGATGCGCGATCGGTGAGAGCGTCTGCCAGTGATGCCGCGGCGCGCCGAAAGGCGCGAACCCGAGGTAGGGTGGTGTTGGATGATGGGCCCGTACCGGCCCCGTCGTGCGTCGCTTCCCTGCCAGGCATCTGCGCGTCTCCCTGGCGCTGTCCCTCCGTGGGCGTCGATCCTTCAGGCTTTTTGCTACCGCACTCTCATGCCGTCGGTCAACCCCCGCTTCTTCCCCCGTCGCGCGCCACCACGCGGCAGCCTCTCGGATCGGAGCCGGATCTTCAGAGCTTCTCGAGGATCTCCTCGGAGATGTCGGCGTTGGAGTAGACGCGCTGGACGTCGTCCAGATCCTCGAGCATCTCCAGGAGCTTGACCATGCGTCGGGCGTTCTCCTCGTCCAGACGCGTGCTGGTGGCGGCGCGCATGGTGACCTCGGCATGCTCGGGCTCGAGGCCCGCCGCCTTCATGGCGTCGCGCACGCGCACGAAATCCTCGGGTGCGGTGAGCACCTCGATGGCCCCCTCCTCGTCGGTGACCACGTCCTCGGCGCCCGCCTCCAGCGCCACCGACAGGATGCGGTCCTCGTCGCTGCCGGCAGGAAAGCCGATCACGCCCTGCTTGCGGAAAAGGTAGGCCACGGAGCCGTCCGTGCCCAGATTGCCGCCGCACTTGCTGAACACGTGGCGCACGTCGGCGACGGTGCGGTTGCGGTTGTCCGTGAGGCAGTCGACCATCACGGCCACGCCCCCCGGGCCATAGCCCTCGTAGCGCACCTCCTCCAGCGCGGCGCCCTCCTGGGCGCCGGTGCCGCGCTTGATGGCGCGCTCGATGTTCTCCTTGGGCATGTTGGCGTCCTGGGCGCGGTCGATGGCGAGCCGCAGGCGCGGGTTCGCCTCCGGGTCCGGACCGCCCAGGCGCGCGGCCACGGTGATCTCACGGATGAGCTTGGTGAAGAGCTTGCCCCGCTTGGCGTCCTGGGCGCTCTTGCGGTGCTGGATGTTGGCCCACTTGCTGTGACCTGCCATCGTCCTTCCCGTAAGCCGCCGTTCCGCGGCGCGATAGTGTACACCGGCCTGCGGCCGGCGAGACGGGAGACGGGCGCCGGCAAGCGCCGCGCACCGCGCGTGCCCCCCACCCTGCCCTCCCCCCGCGCTGCGGGGGGAGGGAATGGGAGGGGGGCGCTGGCGGGAACAGGCTTGCCTAGGCCTCGGGGAAGCGGCCGGTGGCGAGAAAGGCGGCGACGGCCTCGGCCACACGCCGCGAGAAGAGCAGCCCCAGATGGGTGGCGCGCCGCTCGACGGCGTCCGCCGCGCCCTCGAGCCGCGTCTCGGCCACGGCCACCGTGCCGTCGCCCGGCGGGTGGTAGCCGCCAAGGAGCCGGCCCACCCCGAAGTCCATGGTGCCGGCCACCACCCCTACCTCCGCCGGCCCGCGCCAGGGGCCGAGGCCCGCCACCAGGGGCCCTGCCATGGCTCCCATGACCCAGCCCAGGCCATGGGCACGAAAGTGGCGCGCCAGGCCGCTGCCGCGCACGGGGCAGCCCAGGAGGACGACGCGCCCCCCGCCCAGGTCCACGCCGCGCGCCAGTCCCCGCAGCGCCACCAGCCCGCCCAGGCTGTGGCCTACGAGGTGGACAGGCCCTGCGCCCCGGCGGCGCAGGGCCTGCACGCATCGGGCGAGACCGGCCGCGGCCGTGTCCAGGTCGCGGCGCATGGTGGCGTAGCGCAGGTGCCAGGGCGCGAGGCCGCGGCGCGCCAGGCGCCGGCCCAGCAGGGCCATCCAGGCGGGGTTGAGCCAGAAGCCGTGGATCAGGACGACGGCGGCACCGGACAGGGCATCCTGGGAGCGGTCGACCGTGGCGGGCATGTGACCCGGCATCCTACGCCGAGCGGATGCCCCGGGTCAGCCCCGCCCACGACGGGCCAGCCCCACCTCGACGAAGTCGTCCACTGTCCACCGCACACCGTCCACCCCACCCTACGGCGAGACCTCGAGCATGCGGTCCAGGGCCTCGCGCGCCTGGGCCGCCACGTCCTCCGGCACCCGGATGCGGTTGACCACCCGCCCCTCGACCAGGTTCTCCAGCGTCCAGGCGAGGTGCTGGGGGTCGATGCGGAACATGGTCGAGCACATGCACACCGTGGGCGCCATGAAGTGCACGCTCTTGCCTTCGTGCTTGTGGCGCTCGTGCAGGCGGTTGACCAGGTTGAGCTCGGTGCCCACGAGCCAGCGGGTGCCGGGCGGGCTCTCGGCCACGGTGCGGATGATGGACTCGGTCGAGCCCACCGCGTCCGACTTGCGGCAGACCTCGAAGCTGCACTCCGGGTGCGAGACCACCTTCGCCTCCGGGTAACGCGCCTTGAAGGCGTCGATGTGCTCGGGGCGGAACATCTGGTGCACCGAGCAGTAGCCCTTCCACAGCAGGATGCGCGCCCGGCGGATCTGCTCCGGCGTGAGCCCGCCGTAGGGCTGGTCGTAGTCCCAGACCGCCATCGCCTCCAGCGGGATGCCCATGGCCCAGCCCGTGTTGCGGCCCAGGTGCTGGTCCGGGAAGAAGAGCACCTTGTCGCGCCGGGCGAACGCCCACTCGAGCACGCGCGCGGCGTTGCTGGAGGTGCAGACGATGCCGCCGTGGCGCCCGCAGAAGGCCTTCAGGTCGGCGGCGGAGTTGATGTAGGTGACAGGCGTGACCGTGGCGTCGGCATCGCCCAGCACTTCCGTGAGCTCGCGCCAGGCACGCTCGACCTTGGCGAGCTCGGCCATGTCGGCCATGGAGCAGCCGGCGGCCAGGTCCGGCAGGATGGCGACCTGCTCCGGGCCGGAGAGGATGTCGGCCACCTCGGCCATGAAGTGCACGCCACAGAAGACGATGTAGCGTGCCCCCGAGGCGGCGGCCTGGCGCGAGAGCTTGAGCGAGTCGCCGGTGCGGTCGGCGTGGCGGAAGACCTCCTCGCGCTGGTAATGGTGCCCGAGGATGACCACGGCGTCGCCGAGCTTCTCCTTGGCCGCGACGATGCGGTCCTCGCACTCGGCATCGTCGAGGAGGGCGTAGGACTGGATCGCGAGCGGATTGGCTGCCATCGTCTCCCTGGGGCCGGGCCCCGTGTCTTTGTCCTCCGGTCTGGAATCGTCTAATTCTGACTGTTTTGCTTGGTTTTGTCGAGGCCGGCCGCGCGCCGGATGGCGTCGCGGTCGCTCCACGAGCTCACGGCCTCCGCCGCCTCCGCTGCGGGCAGCCAGGCCCAGCCCACGTGCTCGGGCCCGAGGCGCGGCGCCGGTGTGCCGGCCACCCGCGCCACGAAGGCGTGCTCCTCGTTCTCCGTCACACCCGGGGCGTAGCGGCCCCGCCAGGCCGGGTGGATCGGAAAGCGCGCCATCAGCCCCAGGGGCTCCGGGCGGGCCTCGAGGCCCGTCTCCTCGGCGAGCTCCCGGGCCGCCGCCGCCTCAGGAAGCTCGCCCTCGCGCAAAGCCCCCGTGACCGACTGCCGCCAGCCCGCGGGCCGGCGCCGATCCAGCACCAGCACACGCCCCCCTTCCCCCAGCACCACCACCAGCACCGAGACCGGCCGGCGGAAGCGGTCCGGCTCAGGGCACACGGCGCAGGCGCAGGTTGAGCTCGCGCAGCTGCAGCTCGCTCACCGGCGCGGGCGCGCGGGTGAGCGGACAGACCGCGGTCTGGGTCTTGGGGAAGGCGATCACGTCGCGGATGGATCGCGCCCCGCACATGAGCATCACCAGACGATCGAGGCCAAAGGCGATGCCCCCGTGGGGCGGGGCCCCGTAGCGCAGGGCATCGAGCAGGAAGCCGAACTTCTCGTGGGCCTCCTCGCGGCCGATCCCCAGCAGCGCGAAGACCGCCTCCTGCATCTCGGGGCGGTGGATGCGGATCGAGCCGCCGCCCACCTCGGTGCCGTTGAGCACCAGGTCGTAGGCCCGCGACAGGCACCGTGCGGGATCGTCGGCGAGCCGCGCCGGGTCGTCGAGGCGCGGGGCGGTGAAGGGGTGGTGCAGCGCCACCCAGCGCCGCTCGTCCGGGTCCCACTCGAACATGGGGAAGTCCACCACCCACAGCGGCCGCCAGCCCTCCGCCACCAGACCGCGGTCATGGCCCAACCGCACGCGCAGCGCTCCCAGGGCGTCGTTGACCACCTCGGCCTTGTCGGCGCCGAAGAAGAGGATGTCGCCGGCCGCGGCGGCGGTGCGTTCCAGGATGCCGGCGACGGCGGCATCGTCCAGGAACTTGACGATGGGCGACTGCAGCCCCTCGCGCCCCCGGGCCGGGTCCGTGACCTTGATCCAGGCGAGCCCTTTGGCGCCGTGGCGCCCCACGAACTCGGTATAGCCGTCGATCTCCTTGCGCGTGAGCTCGGCCCCGCCCGGCAGGCGCAGCACGGCCACGCGCCCGGCCGGGTCCTGCGCGGGGCCGGAGAAGACCTTGAACTCGGCCTCGCGCACGAGGTCGGCGATCTCCACCAGCTCCAGCGGGATGCGCAGGTCGGGCTTGTCCGTGCCGAAGCGGGCCAGGGCCTCGGCGTAGGCCATGCGCGGGAAGGGGTCGGGCAGGCTCACCCCCAGCACCTCCGCGAAGAGGGCGCGGAACATGTCCTCGACCAGCCCCATGACGTCCGCCTCGTCCACGAAGGACATCTCCATGTCGAGCTGGGTGAACTCGGGCTGGCGGTCGGCGCGCAGGTCCTCGTCGCGGAAGCAGCGGGCGATCTGGTAGTAGCGCTCCAGGCCCGCGATCATGAGGATCTGCTTGAACAGCTGCGGCGACTGCGGCAGCGCATAGAAGCTGCCGGGGTGCAGGCGGCTCGGGACCAGGTAGTCACGCGCGCCCTCGGGCGTGGCGCGGGTGAGCATGGGGGTTTCCACGTCCACGAAGCCGCGCGCGTCCAGGAAGCGGCGCAGGGCCGCCGTCACGCGCGCGCGCAGCAGGAGCCGGTCGCGCATGGCCTCGCGCCGCAGGTCCAGGTAGCGGTGGCGCAGCCGCACCTCCTCGCCCACGTCCTCCTCGTCGAGCTGGAAGGGGAGCGCCTCGGCGCGGTTGAGGATCTCGAGGGCCTCGCCCACGACCTCCACCGTGCCCGTGGGGAGCTTGGGGTTCTCGGTGCCCTCGGGGCGGCGGCGCACCCGCCCGCGCACCTGCAGCACATACTCGCTGCGCACGCGCTCGGCCACCGCGAAGGCCTCCCGCGCCTCCGGGTCGTAGACCACCTGCACCAGGCCCGAGCGGTCGCGCAGGTCGAGGAAGATGACGCCGCCGTGGTCGCGCCGGCGGTGGACCCACCCGCACAGGGTCACCGTCTCGCCGACGTGCGCCTCGCGCAGCTCGCCGCAGTGGTGGGTACGCATCATCGCAGACGCCCCTCTCCGGAAGCGGCGAATCTTAGCGGAGGCGCGGGCGGGGGGCCAGCTGCGCCCCCGCCCCCGGCGCGACCACCCCCATGGAGAGCAGCAGGCGCAGCCCCTCGTCCACGCTCATGTCGAGCTCCACCACCTCGCGCCGCGGCAGCATGAGGAAGAAGCCCGAGGTGGGGTTGGGGGTGGTGGGCACGAAGACGCTCACCATGGGCTCGCCCGCCCGGCGCTCGATCTCGGGCGCGGCGGCGCCCGTGAGGAAGGCGAGCGTCCAGCAGCCCTTGCGCGGGTACTCCACCAGCAGCACCTTGCGGAAGGAGTCGCCGCGCGAGGAGAACAGGGTCTCGGCCACCTGCTTGACCGCCCCGTAGACCGAGCGCACCACGGGCACGCGGCGCAGCACCGCCTCTCCAGCCGCCACCAGGCGCCGGCCCAGGAAATTGGCCGCGAGCGCCCCCGTGGCCACCAGCACCACCAGGGCCAGCACCAGGCCCAGGCCCGGCACGGAGAAGCCGAGCAGGGCCTCCGGCCGCCACTGGGGCGGAAGCAGGAGCAGGGTGCGGTCCATGAGGTCCACCAGGCCCTTGACCACCAGCGCCGTCACCCCCAGCGGGACCCACACCAGAAGCCCCGCGATCAGGTAGCGGCGCAGGAGGCCGAGCACCGGGGACCCGCTCAGTCGGTGGCGCAGGCAGGGCAGGCGCCGGCGCCGCAGGCAGGCTCCGAGGTCTTCTTCTCCGCCTTCTCCTGCTTGTCGCCGGCGATGTTGCGGCGGTTGCCGCTCTTGAAGTCGGTCTCGTACCAGCCGCTGCCCTTGAGCCGGAACCCGGCCGCCGAGACCAGCTTTCGCAGCGCCCCCTCGCCGCACTCGGGGCAGTCCGTCAGCGGCGGGTCGCTCATCTTCTGCATCGCCTCCAGCTCGTGGCCGCAGGCGTCGCAGCGGTACTCGTAGATCGGCATGGCATCACCTCCTCGCGAAGACTCCCATCGATCCGCTGCGCGGATCGATTGGGGCTGAAGTGCTTCGCGGCCTTTCGATTCGATCCATTCCCGTTTCGCCATGCACCTCCATGTGCATGCGCCGTCCCGCGGCCATCCCTGGCCGCGGAGGAATCCCTGAAAGCCTTTTTCAGGGATTCCTTCCAAGCTGGCACGCAGCAAGCCGCTCCCGCCCCGAGATGGGGCGGAACCGGCGCCGCTTCAAGTGCTTGCGATTATACTCCCGGCTTCGCCCCCCGTCCCCATACCGGCACCCGGGTGCTATAAGGGAGCCATGGCCGAGCCCAGCCCCGCGTCCGCGCCCCCGCGACCCTGCCGCTGCGCCGGGTGGCGGCAGACACCCATCGCGAGAACGTGCCCTGCCTGCACAGGGATTGCCCGCTCTACAGGGCCCAGGGCTTCCGGGCCCTGGGCGAGGTGGAGATCGGGCTGGCCGCGTCGGGTGAGCGGCCCCGGCATACCCTGGCCGTGCTCGCCGTGGTGGACGACGGCGCCATCTGCCCGCCGGGAACACCGGGGCTCAACACCGTGAGTGTGGCGCCGCTCATCGCCGGGGCGGTGGCCGGCCTGCTGGGGCGCGAGGAGGGCTGACGGGCATGCCCTTCTCGCCGCTGCACCTGCTCGCCTTCGCCTTCCTGCTGGGGACGCTCGCCGCCTTCGTCCAGATCGGCCTGCTCACGATCGCCTTCGACAAGCTCGGCCTCTCGCCCGCGCAGGGGATGCTGCTCTTCCTGGGCTCGCTCGCGGGCTCGGCGGTGAACATACCCGTGGCCGAGGTGCGCGCGCAGCCACCGCCGGCGGCCAGGTCCGTTGCCGGCGGCTGGGGGCTGCTGCGCCTGCGCCGGCCCTTCACCGGGCGCACCGTGATTGCGGTGAACCTGGGCGGCTGCGTGATCCCCGTGCTCTTCTCGCTGCACCTGCTGGCGGGACTGGAGCTCGCCTCGTGGCGCGTGGCGGCGGCGGTGGGGACGGTGGCGGCCTTCTCCCATGCGGTCAGCCGCCCCGTGCCCGGGATCGGCATCGTCATGCCGGCGCTGGCCCCGCCGGTGGCCGCCGCCCTCGTCGCCCTGCTCCTGGGCGAAGCCCAGCGCGCCCCCCTCGCCTACGTGGCGGGCACCCTCGGCGTGCTGATCGGCGCAGACCTGCTGCGGCTCGGCGACGTGCGCCGCCTCGGCACCCCGCTCGCCTCCATCGGCGGCGCCGGCACCTTCGACGGCATCTTCATCGCCGGCATCGTCGCGGCGCTCCTGGCCTGAGCCGCCCTCCGGCTTCCGGCCTCTCTAATGAAAATGACCTGAATCCGTGCCTTTAAT
>JALSJE010000142.1 GCA_026989495.1 Gammaproteobacteria bacterium
CCAACTACCACTTCATCGTCCCGGAGCTGCGCCCCGACCTGCGCTTCGAGGGCGGCTGGACACGCCTCATCGACGAGGTGCGCGAGGCCGCGCAGTGGCTCGAGCCGCACCGCCTCAAGCCCGTGCTGGTGGGCCCGCTCACCTGGCTGTGGCTCGGCAAGCCCGAGGCGGAGCCCTTCGACCGCCTCACGCTCCTCGAAGGCCTCGCCGCCGCCTACGGCCGCATCCACGCCGAGCTGCAGGCGCTGGGGGTGGCCTGGGTGCAGCTCGACGAGCCCATCCTGGCGCTGGACCTGCCGTCCGAGTGGCGCCACGCCTTCGAGGCGCTCTACAGCCGGCTGCAGGTGCGCGGGCTGCGCGTGCTGCTGGCCACCTATTTCGGGACGCTGGAGGAGAACCTGGAGCTCGCCATGCGGCTGCCCGTGGACGGCGTCCACCTGGATCTCGTCCGGGGACCGCGGCAGCTCGAGGCGGCGCTCGACCGCATCGGTCCCTACAAGGTGCTCTCGGCCGGCATCGTGGACGGGCGCAACGTCTGGCGTGCCGACCTGGAGGCGGCGCTGGAGGTGCTGGAGCCCGCGCGGGACCGCCTCGGCGCTCGCCTGTGGGTGGCGCCCTCCTGCTCGCTGCTCCACGTCCCCGTCGACGCCGCGCTCGAGACCGGGCTGGACGAGGAGCTGCGCGGCTGGCTCGCCTTCGCCGTGCAGAAGCTCGAGGAGGTGGCGCTGCTGCGCGATGTCCTGCGCGACGGTCGCGAGCCCCACGCGGCGCGTCTCGCCGAGGCCCGTGCCCGCACGGCGGCCCGCCGCGCTTCCGCCCGCACGGTGGACGAGGCCGTGCGCGCACGCGCCGCCGCCGTCACCGAGGACATGGCCCGCCGCCGCAGCCCCTACCCCGCCCGCCGCGCGGCCCAGCGCGCGCGCCTGGAGCTGCCGCTCCTTCCCACCACCACCATCGGCTCCTTCCCGCAGACGCCCGAGATCCGCCGCGCCCGCCGCGATCTCCGCGCCGGGCGCATGGACGAGGACGGCTACCGTGCCTTCATGCGGGCCGAGATCGAGCGCTGCATCCGTTTCCAGGAGCGCGTGGGGCTGGACATGCTCGTCCACGGCGAGCCCGAGCGCAACGACATGGTGGAATACTTCGGCGAGCAGCTCGCCGGCTTCGCCTTCACCCGCAACGGCTGGGTGCAGAGCTACGGCTCGCGCTGCGTCAAGCCGCCCCTGATCTACGGCGATGTCTCCCGCCCGCGCCCGATGACCGTGGACTGGATCGCCTACGCCCAGTCGCTCACGGACCGCCCGGTCAAGGGCATGCTCACGGGGCCGGTGACCATCCTGCAGTGGTCCTTCGTGCGCGACGACCTGCCGCGCGAGGCGGTGGCGCTCCAGATCGCGCTCGCCATCCGCGACGAGGTCGCCGACCTGGAGACCGCCGGCATCCGCGCCATCCAGATCGACGAGCCCGCCTTCCGCGAGGGGCTGCCGCTGCGCCGGCGCGACTGGCCCCGCTACCTGGACTGGGCCGTGCGCTGCTTCCGCATCGCCAGCGCCGTGGTGAGCGACGAGACCCAGATCCACACCCACATGTGCTACTCGGAGTTCAACGACGTCATCGAGGCCATCGCGGCCATGGACGCCGACGTCATCAGCATCGAGGCCTCGCGTTCGCGCATGGAGCTGCTCGAGGCCTTCGCCCGCTTCGACTACCCGAACGAGATCGGGCCGGGCGTGTGGGACATCCATTCCCCGCGCGTGCCGTCCGTGGAGGAGATGGAGGCGCTCCTGCGCAAGGCGCTCAGCCACATCGGCGCCGAACGGCTCTGGGTCAACCCGGACTGCGGCCTCAAGACCCGCGGCTGGGCCGAGGTCGAGGCCGCGCTCGCGAACCTGGTCGCCGCCGCCCGCCGCGTGCGCGCCACCCTCGCCCGCGCCGCCTCCTGATCCGGCATGGGCTTGAAGCCCCGAGGAAAGTTTGATACGTATCAATACGTATCCTGAATGGCGTTTGGATGCCCCATGCACAGGAAGCTGACCATCACGCTCGACGAGGCGGTCTATGAGGCCCTCCACCGCAAGGTGGGGCGCGGCCGTATCAGCCAGTTCGTCGAGGACCTGGTGCGGCCCTACGTGCTGCCCGAGGCCATGGAGGCCGCCTATCGCGAGATGGCGGCCGACACGGTGCGCGAGCGGGAAGCCCTCGAATGGAGCGAGGACACCAGCAGGGATGCAGCGGACGATGAGGCGGGGTGAGGTCTGGTGGGTCGTCTTCGATCCCGCCCTCGGGGGTGAGATCCGGAAGACGCGTCCCGCCGTCATCGTCAGCAACGATGCGGCCAACCGCCATCTCAACCGTGTCCAGGTCGTGCCGCTGACCAGCCGCACCGGCAAGGTCTACCCGAGCGAGGCGCTGGTCACGCTGAACGGTGAACAGCGCAAGGCCATGGCCGATCAGATCGCGACCGTCAGCAAGCGCCGCCTGAAAGGCCGGCTCGGCACCCTGCACACGGCGGACCTGGTGCGGCTGGGGCGGGCGATCCGCATCCAGCTCGGGCTGCCCTGACCGTTCCCCCACGCCGCCCATCCCGACAGACCCGTGGGTTCCGCGGCCGCGGGAGGCGATCCTCTGCCGCGACAATGGCTTGCAGACGCGCTTGACAGCCCGCCTTTGCACGCTATCTTGAGTGTGTCTCCGGTGCACACCCCAAGATGTTGGGGTGTGCCGCGAGAGGGAACCCGGTGAGAATCCGGGGCTGACGCGCAGCGGTGTGGGGGAACGAAGGCCGCAGGGCACCCTGAGGGGCGCCAGGCACTGGCGAATCGCCGGGAAGCCGCGGCCGTAGGTGCAGCCGGACGCAGCAGCCGGCCCGCCCCCGAGCCCGAAGACCTGCCGGAGACGGCGCGGCCAGGCCGAGCGCAGAAGCCGGCCCCGGGCGGCTTCCGCCCGCCGCGCCCGACCCGGGCCTCGCGACCTGGGCCCGAGGGTCGAGCCGGGCGTGCCATGCCCCCGTGCGCCGTCCGTCCACCCTCCTCCGGTCGCGGGCCCGTGTCTTGAGCCGCTGGCCACGACACCGGAGGAGGTCCCGATGCGCACCGACACCGCCGCCCCCGAGCCATCCGTCCCCGTGCCGCCGCCCGTCCACGCCGACGCTCCGGCGAAGGCGGCCCCGCACGGGCGCTATCGCGTCATCCGGCGCAACGGCAAGCTCACCGCCTTCGACCCCACCAAGATCCAGGTGGCCATGACCAAGGCCTTCCTGGCCGTGGAGGGCGGCACCGCCGCCGCCAGCCGGCGCATCCACGACACGGTCGAGGCCCTCACCCGCCAGGTGGTCGAGGCCCTCACCCGCCGCCAGCCCGAGGGCGGCACCTTCCACATCGAGGACATCCAGGACCAGGTGGAGCTAGCGCTCATGCGCGCCGGCCACCACAAGGTGGCGCGCGCCTACGTGCTCTACCGCGAGGCGCGCGCCCGCGAGCGCGCCGCCCGCCAGGCGCAGGCCGCCGCGGACGAGCAGGCCGCCCCGGGCCTCGCCTGGGTGCGCGCCGACGGCACGCGCGCGCCGCTCGACGAGGCTGCGCTCGTCGCGCGTCTCGAGGAGGCCTGCCAGGGCCTCGAGGGCGCGAGCGCGGCGCGCGTCGCGTCCGAGGCCATGAAGGGCCTCTACGACGGCATCCCCGAGGACGAGCTCGACCAGGCCCTGCTGCTCGCCGCCCGCGGTCTCATCGAGCAGGACCCGGACTACGACTTCGTGGCCGCGCGGCTGCTGCTCGCGCGCCTGCGCCGCGAGGCCTGCGCCTTCCTGGGCCTCGAGCCGCCCGCCGACGGCGCCGGGATGGCCGAGCGTTATCCCGAGGCCTTCGCCGCCTTCATCCGCCGCGGCATCGAGCTCGAGCTGCTCGACCCGCGGCTCGCCGAGTTCGACCTGGAGGCCCTGGGCCGGGCCCTGCGGCCCGAGCGCGACCTCGCCTTCCGCTATCTCGGCCTCCAGACCCTCTACGACCGCTACTTCCAGCGCTGGGAGGGCCGGCGCTTCGAGCTCCCCCAGGCCTTCTTCATGCGGGTGGCCATGGGGCTCGCCCTCAACGAGGTGGACCGCGAGGCGCGCGCGGTGGAGTTCTACGAGCTGCTGTCCCGCTTCGACTTCATGAGCTCCACGCCCACGCTGTTCAACTCGGGCACCACGCGCCCGCAGCTCTCGAGCTGCTACCTCACCACCGTGCCCGACGACCTCGACGGCATCTTCACCGCCATCCGCCACAACGCGCTGCTGTCCAAGTTCGCCGGCGGGCTCGGCAACGACTGGACGCGCGTGCGCGGCATGGGCGCCCACATCAAGGGCACCAACGGCACCAGCCAGGGCGTGATCCCCTTCCTCAAGGTCGCCAACGACACGGCCGTGGCCGTGAACCAGGGCGGACGGCGCAAGGGCGCCGTGTGCGCCTACCTCGAGGTCTGGCACATCGACTTCGAGGACTTCCTCGAGCTGCGCAAGAACACCGGTGACGAGCGCCGCCGCACCCACGACATGAACACGGCCGCCTGGGTTCCGGATCTCTTCATGAAGCGCGTGGCCGAGGAGGGCGAGTGGAGCCTGTTCTCTCCGGACGAGGTGCCGGACCTGCACGAGAAGTACGGGCGCGATTTCGAGGAGGCCTATCTCCGCTACGAGGAGAAGGCGCTGCGCGGAGAGCTGCGCGTGCACCGGCGCGTCAAGGCCGTGGATCTGTGGCGCCGCATGCTCACCATGCTCTTCGAGACGGGGCATCCCTGGATCACCTTCAAGGATCCGTGCAACCTGCGCTCGCCCCAGCGGCACGTCGGCGTGGTCCACTCGTCCAACCTGTGCACCGAGATCACGCTGAACACCTCGGACGAGGAGATCGCCGTCTGCAACCTGGGCTCGGTCAACCTCGCCAACCACCTCGGCCCCGACGGCCTGGACCACGAGAAGCTGCGGCGCACCGTGCGCACCGCCATGCGCATGCTCGACAACGTCATCGACATCAACTACTACACCGTGCCGCACGCACGCCGCGCCAACCTGCGCCACCGCCCCGTGGGCCTCGGCATCATGGGCTTCCAGGACGTGCTGCACAGCCTCGGCGTGCCCTACGCCTCCGAGAAGGCGGTGGAGATCGCCGACCGCACCATGGAGGCGGTGGCCTACTACGCCATCGAGGCCTCCTCGGACCTCGCCGTCGAGCGCGGCCGTTACCCGAGCTACGAGGGCTCGCTCTGGAGCCGGGGGATCCTCCCCATCGACTCGCTCGCGCTGCTCGAGCAGGAGCGCGGCGGCTTCCTGGACGTGGACCGATCGGCCACGATGGACTGGGAGGCCCTGCGCGAGAAGGTGCGCGCCCAGGGTATGCGCAACTCCAACTGCCTGGCCATCGCTCCCACGGCCACCATCGCCAACATCTGCGGGGTCTCGCCCAGCATCGAGCCCACCTTCCAGAACCTCTATGTCAAGTCCAACCTCTCGGGCGAGTTCACCGTGGTCAACCCGCATCTCGTGCGCGAGCTCAAGGCGCGCGGCCTGTGGGACGAGGTCATGGTGCACGACCTCAAGTACTATGACGGCTCGCTCGCGCCCATCGACCGCGTCCCCGACGAGCTCAAGCGCCTCCACGCCACCGCCTTCGAGATCGACCCGCGCTGGCTGGTGGAGGCGGCGGCACGCCGGCAGAAGTGGATCGACCAGTCCCAGAGCCTGAACCTCTACCTGGCCGAGCCCTCCGGCAAGAAGCTCGATGCGCTCTACAAGCTCGCCTGGGTGCGCGGGCTCAAGACCACCTACTACCTGCGCACCCGTGCCGCCACCACGGTGGAGAAGGTGGCCGTGCGCGACGAGACCGCCTCCGCGCCGCCCGCGGGCGCCGTATGCGGGCTCGACGGCGAGTGCGAGGCATGCCAGTAGCCGGCCGGCACAGGCCCGGCGGCGCGCCGCACAGGCACCCCCAGCATCCAGGGCACTCAACATTCACGCATATCGTCTATGGAGGAGCAGCGATGCTGAACTGGGACGACCCCCTCGCCCCATTCACCGGAGGCGTCCGCAGCGATCCTGAAGGCCGGCCCACTGCCGCACCGGCGGCGGCACCGGGCCTGCGGGCACGGGAGCCCGGACCCGCGGACGCGGCGCCGCCGCATCCGGGGCTGCTCGCCACGATAGCGACCGTGCCCGGTGCGACCGAGGAGGCCATGCCCGCGGCGGCCGAACCCGTGCGCGTGGAGGACAAGCGCGCGGTCAACGGCCAGACCGACATCAACCAGCTTGCGCCCTTCCGCTACCCCTGGGCGTGGAACTACTTCCTCAACGCCAACAGGAACCACTGGACACCGCTGGACATCAACATGCTCCAGGACGTCCACGACTACAAGCACCGCCTCACCGCCGAGGAACGGCACCTCTACACCAACGTGCTCGCCTACCTCACCACGGCCGACGTGCTCGCCATGCGCAACATCGGCCTGGCGGTGATGGAGAAGATGACGGCCCCCGAACTGCAGATCTACCAGGCGCGCCAGGTCTACGAGGAGGCCCTGCACACCTGGACCTACCAGCATTGCATCGAGACCATCGGCCTCGACCAGGGCGAGATCTACAACCGCTACCGCGTGGTGCCGGAGATCCATCGCAAGGTGGCCATCACCAACCGCCGCCTGAAGGCGGTGCTGCGGGCCGACATCGACCTTTCCGACCGCGACGAGCTCCACACCTTCCTGCTCTCCTACCTCTTCTTCGCCGCGGTCTTCGAAGGCTGCTGGTTCTACAACGGCTTCAGCCCCATCTTCTCCCTGCAGCGCCGCGGCCTCATGCGCGGCACCGGCGAGCAGCTCCAGTACATCATGCGCGACGAGGTCATGCACTGCGCCTTCGGCCTGCGCGTGGTGCGCACCATCATGGAGGAGGAGTCCATCCAGCCCGACCCGCGCGACGTGCGCGAGATGTGGGAGGAGGCCGAGGCCGCCGAGGCCGACTACGCGCGCTACATCTGTCCCGAGCCCATCCTCGGCTACTCGGCCGAGGACCACATCGAGCAGTTCCGCTACGTGGCCAACCGCCGCGCCCGGCGCGTGGGGCTGGACGAGCCCTTCCCGGGCGCGCGCTGCGCCCTGCCCTGGCTCGACGAGCAGGCCAACATCCGCAAGGAGAAGAACTTCTTCGAGACCCGCGTGATCGAGTACCAGACAGGCGCCGCCCTCACCTGGGACTGAGCCGGAGGAGCCGCCGATGCGCAGCGCGACGAACCCCGCCCCCGCCGGCCGCCGCACCGTGGTCGACGTGGCCGCGACCGTCGAGGAGTACCTCGAGCGGCGCGACTGGCGCGTGAGCGCCAACGCCAACCAGGGCTACTCCCTCGAAGGAGGGAGGACACGGCATGAGCGACCTCAAGATCGGCGACGTGATCCTGCGCGAGTCCGAGCGCCAGCGCTGCGAGGTGTGGACCCGCGTGATGGGCTACCACCGGCCGGTGTCGGCCTTCAACCCCGG
>JALSJE010000143.1 GCA_026989495.1 Gammaproteobacteria bacterium
CAGGATTCGTGCATGACGCGGCATCGGAAGCCTCCCGTGTGGACCATCGTGTGGACCAACGAGCCGCGGATGCACCGGCACGAGGGCGCATCCACGTGCTCACCCTACACGGGGGCAAGAGACGCGGATCGAAGAAAAACGGGAATTTGCCCGTCTTTTTCCGACCGAGATGGAGGGGATACCTTGCCACCCTCTCCGCCAATTCCTGCCCGGGTCGGACCGAATGTCGCACCATCTCGGTGCATGGCCCGGTGGCGTACACCCTGAAAGGCTCCCTGCCGGATTTCGCACCATGCAGACCCGCACCCGATGAAGGGGGCTTGCGGGTATTGCGGGTATAATGGGGCCCGCGCTCCGGTATCAGAACGGGCAAGCGGGGCGCCCGCTCACGGGGAGGGGCATCGCAGTGGCCATCCGGGTCCTGCTCGTCGACGACCAGAAGCTGTTCCTGCGGGGCATCGGCCGGCTGCTGGAGGACCATGACGACATCGCCGTGGCAGGCTATGCCACCACAGGCGAGGAAGCCCTCAAGCTGGTGCGCAGGGAGCGGCCCGACGTGGTGCTCATGGACGTGAACATGCCGGGCATCGGGGGGCTGGAGGCAACCCGCCGCATCCTGGCCAACCATCCCGACACCAAGGTCATCATCCTCACCGTCCATGCCGACGACCCCTTCCCGGCGCGGCTGCTCGAGGCCGGCGCATCTGGCTATCTCACCAAGACCTGCGAGCACGAAGAGATCGTCACCGCCATCCGCAAGGTGCACGTGGGCGAGCGCTACATCGGCGCCGACATCGCGCGCCAGCTCGCGCTCTCGATGCTGCCCGGGGGCGAGCGCTCGCCCTTCGACCGGCTCTCGCAGCGCGAGATGCAGGTGATGCTGATGGTCACGCAGGGCCACAGCATCCAGGAGATCGCCGACCAGCTCTCCCTCAGCCCCAAGACGGTCAGCACCTACCGCTACCGCATCTACGAGAAGCTCGGTGTGGGCAACGACGTGGAGCTCACCCACCTCGCGATGCGCTACGGGATGCTGGAGCGGCTCGACGCGGAGCAGGCCGGCGGCGCACGCCGCGCGCCAGGCGGCGGGGCGGCGGCCCGCGACGAGGCCTGAGCGTCGGCGGGTGGACGCTGGGCGTCACCGTACCGACGTCACGGGTCGGGTGTGACGCAGTTCGCGTGAGAGTTCCCCCAGCTCTCCGCGCGCCCATCCTGTCCATATAACTGTCTGTTCAAGAAAGAGTTCTTCTCATGGCCCGGTTTTCAAGGGCCGGGGGCGCCTGTTGGCACGCCTTCTGCACACCGCTGCCTGAACCTTCGAGAGGCCGTGGCCGACCTACGGCCGGCATAGGGAGGAGGCGCGGTGTGATCGACGTCCTGCTCCTGGAGACGCAGAACCTGGTCCGCACGAGCCTGCGGCGGCTGCTGGCGGACTGCGGCCAGGTGCGCGTGATCGCGGAGGCGGCCGACTGCGACGAGGCCCTGCGCCTGGCACGCCGGTACCGCCCCGACGTGCTCCTGCTGGCGGTCACGCGCCCCGACGTGCGCTCGCTGGATGCCTGCGTGCGTTTCAGCCGCTGGTTCCCGTCCGTCTCGGTGCTGGCCGTGGTGGCCGAGGAGGACGTGCACCTCGCCGAGCGCCTGCTCGCCTGCGGGGCCGCGGGCTGCCTGACGCTCCAGGCGAGCCGGGACGACCTGGAGGAGGCGATCCGCACCCTGGGCGATGGGGGTCGCTACGTGAGCGACGGCATCGCCCGGGCGCTGGCCGTGCGCCGCATCCTTCCCGAGGCGGCCTCGCCCTTCAGCAAGCTCACCCACCGTGAGTACCAGGTGCTCCTGATGATGACCGAGGGCGCGGAGGTGAACGAGATCGCCGAGCGCCTTTCGCTCAGCCGCAAGACCGTCTGCACGCACCGGCAGCGCGTCTTCGCCAAGCTGGGGGTGCGCACCGAGGTCGAGCTCCTGCATCTGGCCTGGCGCCACGGCCTGCTGCCGGCGCCTCCCGCCGGCACGCGCGACGGCGGGGCGGCCGCGACCCGCCCGGAGGCGCCCCGCGCCCGCGCCTGAGCCCGCGCGGCGACCGCCCGCCGTGCTACCATGGGCCCGTGCGCGACGGGGCCCGGAGAGGCCCGCGCGCCCGAGGGAGGAGGACAGGGATGAGCCAGGCACGCGTGCGCGCGCCGGAGCTGCCGCCGGAGCTGGAATGGTTCAACACCGAGCGGCCGCTGCGTCTCGCCGAGCAGCGCGGCAAGGTCGTGCTGCTCGACTTCTGGACCTACTGCTGCATCAACTGCATGCACATCCTCCCGGACCTCAGGTACCTGGAGGACAAGTACGGCGACAGCCTCTGCGTCATCGGTATCCACTCGCCCAAGTTCCCCAACGAGCGCGTGGGCGACCAGGTGCGCAAGGCCATCGCCCGCTACCACATCCGCCACCCCGTGGCCCACGATCCCGCCTTCCGGGTCTGGCGCACCTATGGCATCCGCGCCTGGCCCTCGGTGCTGTTCATCGATCCGGAGGGCTACGTGGTGGGCGTGCTCCCCGGGGAAGGCCGCCGCCGCCAGCTCGATGCCCTCATCCAGCGGCACCTCGAGGCCGCCGAGCGCAAGGGGATCGTCAACGTCGAGCCTTTGCCGCTGCGCCGGGAGCGCGCCGGCGGCGGGGTGCTGAGCTTTCCGGGCAAGGTGGCGGCCGCGGGCGAGCGCCTGTTCGTGAGCGACAGCGCGCGCAACCGCGTGCTCGAGCTCAACCGCTACGGGCGCGTGGTGCACGTCTACGGCTCCGGCACCCCGGGGCTGGTGGACGGGGCAGGCACCGAGGCGGCCTTCTGCGATCCGCAGGGGCTGGCCGTCGCGGGGGACTACGTCTATGTCGCTGATCGCGGCAACCACGCCATCCGGCGCATCGACCGTGTATCCGGTGAGGTCCACACCATCGCCGGCTCGGGCCGCCAGGGGAGGCTGCTGGACGTGGAATCGGACCGTCCCCTGGAGGTGGCGCTGAACTCCCCCTGGGATGTGGCCCACCACGAGGGCATGCTCTACATCGCCATGGCGGGCCAGCACCAGATCTGGCGCATGGATCTGGTGCGCAACGTCATCGGCCGCTTCTCCGGCTCGGGCCGGGAGGACATCGTGGACGGCCGCGCCGACCAGGCCGCTTTTGCCCAGCCTTCGGGCCTGGCGACAGGCCTGGCCTGGCTCTACGTGGCCGACAGCGAGACCTCGGCCATCCGGCGCGTGCGCTACTCGGACGGGCTGGTCGAGACCCTCGTGGGACAGGGGCTGTTCGAGTTCGGCGACCGCGACGGGGTCGGCCGCGAGGCCCGCCTCCAGCATCCCCTGGGCGTGGCCTATGACGGCTCCCGCGACTGCCTCTGGATCGCCGACACCTACAATCACAAGATCCGCAGGCTCGATCTGCGCACCCGCATGGTGACCACCCTGCCCGTGGATTGCCCGCTGGACGAGCCCGGCGGCATCTGCTGGGACGGCCGCAGCCTGTGGGCGGCCAACACCAATCGCCACGAGGTCGTGCGCGTGGACCCGGACACGGGCGCCTGCGAGGCGCTCGAGGTCACCCTGCCCGAGGCGGACCTTCTGCTGTAACGGCGGCCCCGGCCGGCACGGCCCTATAATTGGGGCCATGTCAGCCGACAAGGCCTCCGGCGAGTGCTTCGACCCCCAGGCCTTCGTCCGCACCCTCAGCACCCGGCCCGGGGTGTACCGGATGCTGGGGGAGGGCGGCGAGGTGCTCTACGTGGGCAAGGCGGGGAACCTCCGCCGCCGGGTGGGGAGCTATTTCTCGCGGCCCGCGCTCTCGCCGCGTCTGCAGGCGCTGCTGAGCCAGATTCGGGGCATCGAGGTCACCATCACCCGCAGCGAGGCCGAGGCCCTGCTGCTGGAGAACCGCCTCATCAAGACCCACCGTCCGCGCTACAACGTCCTCCTGCGCGACGACAAGAGCTATCCCTACATCTACGTCTCCACCGGGGACGAGTACCCCCGCATCGCCTTCCACCGCGGCCCGCGCCGCGCCCCCGGGCGCTACTTCGGCCCCTACCCCAGCGCCGGGGCGGTGCGCGAGACCCTGAGCCTGCTGCAGAAGGTCTTCCACGTGCGCCAGTGCGAGGACAGTGTCTTCCGCAACCGCTCGCGCCCGTGCCTGCAGCACCAGATCGGCCGCTGCAGCGCCCCATGCGTGGGGCTGGTGGACCGCGCGCGCTACGCGCGCGACGTGGAGCACATGCTACTGTTCCTGGAGGGGCGGGGTGACGACGTCATCGAGCGGATGGTGCAGCGCATGGAAGAGGCGGCCGAGCGCCTGGAGTTCGAGCAGGCGGCACGGTACCGCGACCAGATCGCGGCCCTGCGCCAGGTCGCCGCGCGCCAGTACGTGGAGGGCGAGCGCGGCGACCTCGACATCGTGGCCGCGGCCGTCCGCGGCGGGCAGGCCTGCGTGCAGGTCTTCTGCGTCCGGGGCGGGCGCAACCTGGGCAACCGCGCCTGGTTCCCGCGCGCGCCCGCCGATGCCGACGCCGCCGAGGTGCTGGAGGCCTTCCTGGGCCAGCACTACCCCGGTCACGAGATCCCGCGCACCTTGATCGTCCATCCGGCCCTGGAGGACCCTGAGACGGTGGCCGAGGCCCTCGGCGCCGCCGCCGGCCACAAGGTCGAGATCCTGAGCCGGGTCCGCGGGGCACGGCGGCGCTGGCTCGAGACCGCCGTCGAGAACGCCGAGGCGGCGCTGGCGGCGCGGCTGGCGAGCCGCAGCGGTCTGGCCGAGCGCTTCGAGGCCCTGCAGGAGGCCCTGGGCCTGGCGCAGCCTCCCCAGCGGATCGAATGCTTCGACGTCAGCCATACCATGGGCGAGCGCACCGTCGCCTCCTGCGTGGTCTTCGAGCCCGACGGGCCGGTCAAGGGCGACTGGCGGCGCTTCAACATCGAGGGCGTCGCCCCCGGCGACGACTACGGCGCCCTGCGCCAGGCCCTCGAGCGCCGCTTCGCGCGCCTGCAGCGCGGCGAGGGGCGGATCCCCGACGTGCTCCTCCTCGACGGCGGCCGCGGCCAGGTCGCCGAGGCAGCGCGCGTGCTGGCCGAGCACCAGATCGCCGGCGTCGCCCTGGTGGGCGTGGCCAAGGGTCCCGGACGCAAGCCGGGGATGGAGCGCCTCTACCTGCCGGACCGCCCCGAGCCGCTGCGGCTGCCGCCGCATTCGCCGGCCCTGCATCTCATCCAGCAGATCCGCGACGAGGCGCACCGCTTCGCCATCACCGGCCACCGCCAGCGCCGCGCCCGCGCGCGCCAGAGCTCGGTGCTGGAGCGCATCCCCGGCATGGGCCCGCGCCGCCGCCAGACGCTCCTCAAGCACTTCGGCGGGCTGCAGGAGGTCATGCGCGCCGGCGTCGAGGACCTCGCCCGCGTGCCCGGCATCAGCCGCGTGCTCGCCCAGCGCATCTACGACGCCCTCCACGGCGAGGCCGCCTGATGGGCATCTCGCTCAACCTGCCGAACGTCATCACCCTGGTGCGGATCGCGTTGATCCCCATCCTGGTGCTGGTCTTCTACCTGCCCGTGGCCTGGAGCTCGGCAGCCGCGGCCGTGGTCTTCGCGCTGGGCGCCCTCTCCGACTGGCTCGACGGCTACCTCGCGCGCCGCCTCGCCCAGACCTCACCCTTCGGCGCCTTCCTCGATCCCGTGGCCGACAAGCTCATGGTGGCCGTGGCCCTGGTGCTGCTGGTGCAGGCCGACCCCACGCCCTGGCTGGCCGTACCGGCCGCCGTGATCGTGGGCCGCGAGATCGTGATCTCGGCCCTGCGCGAGTGGATGGCCGAGGTCGGCAAGCGCGCCCACGTGGCCGTCTCCCTGATCGGGAAGCTCAAGACGGTGGTCCAGATGGTGGCGCTGGTGTGCATGCTCTACCGCCAGCCCGTGGCGGGGCTGCCGGTGTACGAGGTGGGCTTCGGGCTGCTCTATCTCGCCGCCGGCCTCACGCTCTGGTCCATGGTCATGTATCTGCGGGCCGCGCGGGCCGCCCTGCGCCCGGGCGGCCCGGCGGCAGGCTGACGCGCGCCCGCTACCGCGCTAGAATGACGCCCCCTCGGCGGGCCGGACCCTCCGGCCCGACGCCGCCGCGACGGCCAGGTGGCAGAGTGGTTATGCAGCGGCCTGCAAAGCCGTGTACGTCGGTTCGATTCCGGCCCTGGCCTCCATCATCCATCCGCAGTGGCTGAGACCCATCCGCCGTCCAGCGCGTCGCACGGCAGCCAGATCCAGCCTTCCCGTTCGGGTGCGTCCACGGGCGGCGGCGCGAGCCGACCGCGGTGAAAGGCGTACAGCCAGGCCACGAGGGCACAGAGCAGGGCATCCTCCTCGTCGGGCCCCGGCATCGGGGGCATGCGGGCCCGCAGAGAGCCCAGGTGGCGGGAGCGGCGGCAGCCGGCGGGGTAGGTCTCGATGGCCGTGAGCGTGCCGGCTCCGTCCGTCCACACGCCGCAGGCCCCGATGCGGGGCGCGAAGCGGGCGAGCACGTGCATGCCCTTGGTGGCCTGGCTGCCGATCATGTCCTTGAGCGGCGAGAGGGGACGGAGGCCATGGCGCATCAGGTGGCGCTCCGTCAGGCGATGGAGGTAGGGATTGTCGGCGTGGACGCCGACGGGGCCTGCGGCGCGCAGCTCCCCCGCGAGCGCCAGAAGGGCCTCGGAAAAGCCGAGCGGGGTGTCGATGGCCAGCACGACGCGGGCTTGCGGAGGTGGCGGCGAGGCCCCGCAGTGATGGAAGAGGGCGGAGATCCAATCCCATGCTGCGCGTGACGTGTTGATGGTCTCGCGCAGGTTGCCCCGCCAGGGCCGGCCGACCAATGCCTTTCCGGCGTCGAGGATGACGAGGGCGTCGCGGCTGCGGACGTTGCGGTCGCAGTTCCACCCGCCCACGTCCCAGCCCACGCACCAGAGCGCACCGTTTCGCCCCATGGGGGACAGGTTAGCCGCTTGGCCACGCGCAGCGCGCGCCTCGGCGGAGTGGAGCGACCGGGTGGAGCGGCTACAATCGGGCTGCCGGGCCCGGGTGGCGGAACTGGTAGACGCAGGGGACTTAAAATCCCTTGGCTTCGGCCGTGCGGGTTCGATTCCCGCCCCGGGCACAAAACGCCGATCAATCCCCGCGGCGGATTGATCGGCGTTTCCTGCACCACTTGACGGGGCACGACCCGAACCGGCCGGGGGACGCTATGCTGCGGTCCTTGCCAGCCATCCAGGTCCCCTGTATCTTTGTGATCTGCCCCGCAGGCGCGTAGCTCAGCTGGTCAGAGCACCACCTTGACATGGTGGGGGTCGGTGGTTCGAGTCCACTCGCGCCTACCAGAGGACGCAAGGAAATCCCTGCAGGCGAGATGGCTTGCAGGGATTTTTTTCGTTCGAAAGGTCTGAAAAATCCGATTTTTCAGATGGTATGGACGCCGCCCTCCCATTCCTTCCGGG